>JAZUJI010000085.1:0-18274 GCA_045642685.1 Acutalibacteraceae bacterium
CGTTTTCGCTGCCTGCGGCAACGGCACCGAAAATTGCCGAACCGAGTGCGCCGCCCTGATCGGAACCGGCAATTTTGATCGGCATATTGATGATATCAGCGTAAATCTGCATGGTCATCGGATCCTTTTGCGAAATGCCGCCTGCGGCATAAAACGCCGTGACCGGCACGCCCTGCTCCCGGTAATTTTCAATGATCATTCTTGTGCCGAATGCCGTTGCCTCAATGAGCGCACGGTAAATATCCTCGGGCTTTGTGCGCAGGTTCATGCCCAGGATCATGCCGGTCAAATCCACATCCACCAGCACGGAACGGTTGCCGTTCCACCAATCCAGCGCAACCAGACCGCTTTCGCCCGGCTTTTTGCTTTCGCACTTGGAGCGAAGCAGCTTATGCACATTGATGCCCTTTGCTTCGGCTTCCTCTTTGTAAGAGGCAGGCAGGCAGTTTTCGATGAACCAGTCAAAATGGTCACCCACACAGGCCTGACCGGCTTCGTAGCCGTAAAGCCCGGGCATGATGCCGTCGGAAACAACGCCGCAGATGCCCTTGACCTTGACTTCCTTTTCGGACATCATCATGTGACAGGTCGAGGTACCCATGATGGCAAGCATTTCCCCTGCGCCGGAGATGCCGACGGCGGGAACAAAGATATGCGCATCAATCGTACCGGCAGCAACCGCCGTACCCTCTTTCAAGCCGGTCAGCTCTGCCGCTTTTGCGGTGATGGTTCCGGCAAGCGTACCGCTCGGGGTAATATCACGGGAGAATTTTTCGTCGATCACATGCTCCAGTCTCGGGTCAAGAGCCTTGAAGAAATCCTCGGACGGGAAGCCGGTGGTCTTGTTCCACATTGCCTTGTAGCCGGCGCAGCAGGAGTTGCGGACCTCCTTGCCGGTCAGCTGCCAGACTACCCAGTCCGCCGCCTCGATAAAGCGGTCGGTCTGCTCATAAATATCCGGTGCCTCATCCAGAATCTGCCACAGCTTCGGGATCGCCCATTCGGAGGAAATCTTTCCGCCGTAGTTGTCCAGCCATTCTTCCTTGCGCTCGATCGCAATATCGTTGAGTTTGGTCGCATAGCTCTGTGCGGCGTGGTGCTTCCAGAGCTTGGTGTATGCGTGCGGCTCCTGCTCATATTCGGGCAGGAAGCAAAGCGGCGTACCATCCGCCTTGGTGGGCATCACGGTGCAGGCGGTGAAGTCGATGCCGACACCGATAACATCCTGAGCCGAAACATTTGCTTTTTTCAGTGCATCGGGAATGGTGTGCGCCAGCACATCCAGATAATCCTGCGGGTGCTGCAGTGCCCAGTCCTGCCCGAGTTTTTTGCCGCAGGGAAGTGTTTCATCCATAACGGCGTGGGGATACTCGTAAATGCTGCTTGCCAGTTCTTCACCGGTTTGGGCGTTAACAACCAACGCACGACCCGAAAGCGTGCCGTAATCCAAACCAATCGTGTACTTTGCCATTGTTAAATTTCCACCTTTCTTTTATACAGTCAACGAGGCGATGATGCCGGAATACAGCTTCACCGGATCCTCGTAAAAATTGCTTTTTACGGTTTCGACCTGTAATTCGTCTGCCACAAATACGGTCAGGCGCATGAGCTGCGCTTTGGGGTCGGACACGCAGAAGGTAACATGGTAGCCGCCCTCCGGCAGTTTTTCCACCTCAACGGTGTTTTCCCGTTTGCTGCGTGCAAGCGTCAGCATTTTAACGGCGGCGTTGATCGCCTTTTCCCGCACGCTCCTGGGGAGCTGCGATTCCAGCGTTTTGGATGAGGAACGACCCTTTTCCGTTACGCTGAGGTATTCCTCGCAGTCGATAAATTCCGAACAGACCGAGCCGTTTGCAGTCAGATCGCTGATGGCCTGATTGATTTCAAAATAGTTGGCAAGCCCTTTATCCAGCGAAATTTCACAAAGCTGAGCACGGGTGATTCTTTCATCAACACCGGAAAGCAAATAGCAGACCAGCAGCTGGATCTCGTTGCGGGAACGCAGACCGCCCGGGTCAATGCCTTCGTCAAAGGTGAAGTTGTTCATTTCAGCTTTCCTCCGTTAAAAAATATTTCAAAGCCGAATAACGCCTTGCTTTTTTATCGTTTCGTGTCATGCGGTAGATCTGCTCCTCGCTGCCCAGCAGGATCAGCAGCTTTTTCGCCCGAGTCACGCCTGTGTAAAGCAGATTGCGGTAGCCGAGCTGTTCGGTCACATTCAGCAGAGGGATCACCACGGCATCAAACTCATTGCCCTGGCTTTTGTGCACCGTGATTGCATACGCCAGCTCCACCTCACGCAGGTTATCGGGCAGATAAACGACCTCCCGGTAATCGTCAAACTCAATGCGTGTCGTGCCGTCCGGCTTGATCTGAACAATGCGCCCGATATCACCGTTGAACACACCGGTGCCGCATTCTCCGTTCGGTTTTTTCCACTGTAAATCGTAATTGTTTTTGATGTGCATTACCTTGTCACCTTCCCGGAACAGGAACATTCCGACGGTGACCTCATGTTTGCTTTCGTCCGGCGGGTTGATGCGTGCCTGTAAACGGCGGTTGAGGTTATAGGTACCGTTTTCGCCTTTTCGTGAAGGGCAGAGCACCTGAATATCGGTAAAGGGTGAATAATTGAACGCCCGGGGCAGACGGTTGGCGCACAGCTCACAAACGCCCTGCGTTACTGCGTCTGCACTTCGCCGTGCCACAAAGAAAAAGTCGCTGTCCGTTTTATCCAGCACCGGGTTTTCGCCGCGCACGATGCGGTGCGCATTGGTGACGATCAGACTGCGCTGTGCCTGACGGAACACTTCTTTTAATTCCACCGTCGGCAGCAGACCGCTTTCGATCAAATCATGCAGCACATTGCCTGCGCCCACGGGCGGAAGCTGGTCGCTGTCCCCCACCATGATCAGCCGACACCCAAGAGGGAGTGCATCCAGCAAAGCGGAAAACAATGTAATATCCACCATGGAAAGCTCGTCCACGATCAGCACATCTGCCGCAAGCGGATTGCGCTCATTGCGGTTGAATTTCTGGTTATCGTTTTCGTCCCATTCCACCTCAAGCAAACGGTGAATGGTCTTTGCCTCCATGCCGGTGATTTCACTCATACGCTTGGCAGCCCGTCCGGTCGGTGCCGCCAAAGCGATGCGCAGATTATCTTTTTGAAACAGGCTGATCATACCGTTGATGGTCGTGGTTTTGCCGGTTCCGGGGCCGCCGGTGAGGATGAGCATCCCCTTTTCGACCGCCGTAACAATGGCGGTCTTTTGCTTTTGTTCGTAAACGATGCACTGCGTGCGCTCCATATTTTCAATGTCCTGCAATAAAGTCGGCTTACCGGCAGGCGGAAAGGAGCAAAGCACCCGGATGCGCTGCGCCGCTTTTTGTTCGGCACGGTGAAGCGCAGGCAAAAACAAAAATTCTTTTCCGTTGATGGTTTCGAGGTTTATCTGCCTGTCCTGCACTAAGGAATCCACCGCTTCCTCCACATCGGACACAGCCGTCTGCAAAAAATCGGCGGTCAGCGGCACAAGCTTTTCCCGCGGCGAACAGGTGTGACCGTTGCCGAGGTTGTGGCGCAGAACATGAAGGATCCCGGCACGGGTGCGCTGTGCGCCAAGGGAAAATTCGGGCATGGTCTGCGCAATGGCATCTGCCCGTTCAAAGTTGATGCCGATCCGCTCCGAACAGAGCAGATACGGGTTGTTCTGCACCGTTTCCACGGCACGGATACCGAACACACGGTAGGTGCTCAGACATTCTCTCGCCGTCATTCCGTAGCGTTCCAACGCAATCAGCGTCTGCCGCACGGCAAACTGCTTGGTAAATTCGTCACAAATGGAATGTGCCTTTTCCCGGGAAATACCCTTCACGGTGCTCAGCCGCTGCGGGTCATGCTCCAGCACATCAAAAGCATCCTCACCGAATGTGTCGATAATTTTTTGTGCCGTAACGGCACCGATGCCCTTGATGGTGCCGGCGGCTAAGTACTTGTATAGATCCTCCGCCGTTGAGGGCAGAGAGCGAGTAAACGAACGAGCCTTGAACTGCTGGCCGTAAACCGGGTGTGTGGCGTATTCGCCCCGAACCGTCAGCCGTTCGCCGACTGCCACATCCGGCATCACGCCGACCACCGTCACATACTCTCCGTCATTTTCCAGCTCCAGAACGGTGAACCCGGTTTCGTCAATATGAACCGAAATGTCTTCCACACAACCGGTTATTTCAATTTCATTTTGAATCATCCGTTGTTTCACCTTTCCTGAATATTTCCGTCAACTGCTCCGGCGTTACCAAATCAATGCCGCTGCACTGACGGCACAACGCCCGGCAGGTCTTGCGTTCTTCCTCGCTGATCCCGCAATCCACCGCAAGCACACGGCAGGGCTTTGGGAAGGTGAAAAAAGAAAAACGCATTTGCGCCGCATAAAGCTGCCTGGCACAGTTCTGATCCCCGCTGCGAAACACGAGCAGATATTCCTGCTCCGCACCCGGTGAAATAAACAGCAGCGCCAGCATATAGGTCAGCACAAGCGCACCGCAAAGAGTCACGGCAAAAACGACAGCTTCGATCACGGTATTGATCACATTGCTCATCTCCGGAACGGTTTTATTTCATCTTATTCCGGCAAGCTCCTGTTTGTTCCTTCTCTGCTGGATAAACTGCGGTGTCTTTACTGCGATCGCCTGCGGCGTTTTCTCAAGGAACACAAAAATCATGGTCGTGATCAATTCATAGGGAAGCGGGCAGAATTCGCCCGGATTCACCAGTGACATCATTGTGATGCCGAGGAACGAAAGAGCCATGGTGAGCGTGTAATGGTTGAGGCGTGTGACGATGACCTTCAGGCGAAGGATCAGGCGCAGGGCATAGCACACGATGCCGCAGACGCCGAAGCTGCCGATGATCTGGAACGGTGCGGAATGATACCAGCACAGCGCAAAACGCTTGGACGGATGAATATCCCGGTTGCCCCAATACGCCAGACCCCGACCAAACGCCGGGTTGGAGGAAAAATCCTCCATCGCACGCTCAAACAAGCCTAAACGGGTCTTATTCTCGTTATAATCAACGATCCGCTCTAAGGTGTAGCGGAAAAACGGAAGCAGCTTATAGCCGACCGCAGCAGCGACGGCAGCTAAAACACCCAGCAAAATCAAATTATTTTTGCGGTGCTTTTTATCAAACACCAGCGTGAGCAGCACACAGCAGCCCATTTCCACCGTGCCGAAAAGCAGACCGCCCCGTGAGCCGCCCAGCAGCAGCGCCGCATAGCCTGCCCAACTGATCAGGGAACAAGCCCAGTTTTTGCGGGACAGATAAAACGGAAACGGCAGGCCGAACATGAGGAAGGTGGACACATTGTTGCGCCACTGAAACGGGATGATACCTTCCTTTGCCAGCACCAGATCCAGGTTTTCCAAATAATATTCAAACACCATGAAGCTGCCGAACACGGTGACAAGGGTCATCACTAAGGCGAAGCTTTCACCCAGAGAATTTTTTTCATCGTTTTCACAACAGCCGTTGATCAGCCAGTAAACGACCGCCATGCCGAAGCCCAAACCAAAGGTATAATAAAGCGAGGTCGGGCTGAAATATGCCCTGGGGTTAATGATGCCGAAGCCGCCGAGTGTAACAGCCACACCCACGGCGAACACACCGTAAAAGGTCGAACCGGCTTTGCGCCCGATTTTCATATTCCGCTTAAAGAACACCGCCAGACAAGCCAGCATCGGCACCGCCAGCGGCACAAACCGGATGAAGGTGTCAAACGAATCGAAGCATTTGATGACGATCATGCTCAGCAGCAAAAACGGCAGCGTGGTTTTGGTCAAATCCTTGCAGGTGAACAGCACCGCACTCAGAATCAGCAAAAACGCAACGGCACCGATCACCTCCAAATCAAAGGTGGTGATCAAAACCGCCAGGATCATCTGGAACAAAATAAAATAGACTGAATCAAATACTTTGCGCATTTTCAGGCACAGCCGCCTTATTCTTAAGCGCATGAACTCACTTCCAACATACGAAATAGTAAACGGTCAGCTTTCGGAAAAACCGGTGATCTCCTCACGGTTTTTGAAGATATAGCCCTGCTCGGTGAGCAGCTCCAAATCACCCAGTGCTTTGCCGATGCCTTTGGCAACGCAGCTGCGTGCATCCTCCGCCAAACGGGTTTTGATGCCCGTTTTCTTTTGAATGGCGGCGCTCATTTCCCGAAGCATCGCTCCGCCGCCGGTGAGCACGATGCCGTTTGAGCCGATGTCTCCGACCAGCTCCGGCGGTGTGATTTCCAACACGGAACGCACTGCCTCATTGATACTCTCGATATATTCCCGCATGGCAAGAAAGCAATCGGTTGAGGAAACCTCCAGCGTTGCGGGCATATTGTTGATGTAATGTTTGCCCTTTACCGTCATCCACAGCTCCGCCTCAGGCAAAACGGCACAGCCGATTTTGGTTTTCAGCTCCTCGGCGGTTTTATGGCCAATGATCACATCCCGTTCCCGGCGAACCTGCCGGATGATCGCTTCATCAAACAGGTTGCCCGCCACTTTTATGGATTTTGACACGGCAATACTGCCCAGTGAAATAACGGCAATATCCGTTGTTCCGCCGCCGATATCCACGATCATCGTACCGGTCGCATTGGCGATGTCAACACCTGCCCCGATTGCCGCCGCAAGCGGCTCTTCCATTAAGCAGGCTCGCCCTGCGCCGGCAGCGGTGACGATATCAAGCACCGTGCGTTTTTCCAGATTGGTCACGCTGGACGGCATACAGACAATGATGTTCGGCTTAAAAATCGAGTTGCTGCAAACCTTGTTCAAATGCCGGCTGAGCATCTGGCGTGTTGCCGTAAAATCCGACACGACACCGTCCCGCATCGGCTGAACCACCCGAAGTGAATCGGGGTTGCGTTCCAGCATATCAAATGCTTTTTTGCCGACGGCGCACATACGCCCGGTTTTTGCGTTATAAGCCACCACACTCGGCTCATTGAGCACGATCCCCTTGCCCTGGGCAAAGATGATGACCGAGGTCGTGCCAAGGTCAATGCCGATGTTTTTGCCGAGCAAGCTGTTCACCTTCTTACTGCTTAGGATTCGGTATTCTCATCCGAAATTTCAAGTGCCACATTCAGCGCCGGAGAGAAGGAAAGCGACCACTTGCGCTTGACTTCCCCGTTGTTTTTATATTCGGTCGTATCCACACGGATATGCGTACGGTCATCCATATCGGCAATCGTTGTGGAAAGATTTCTGCCGAAAAAGACAGCCGGGTGCGAATCGGGGTCAACAAAAAACATTTTTAGCTGACTGACCGTCATGGAATATTTTGTGCTGACGGCACCCGCTTTCAAGTCGATCACCTTCATGCCGTCCGCTGCGGCAAGGAAGCCGTAGGAATACATTTCAAAGGTATCGGGCAGATGAAGCACGATAAAATTGCTGCAGGGAGAAGCGATCAGCTTCACCTCACGCCCGGTCGAAATATTGAACGCATACAGGCTTGCCGTTTCATCGCCTTTGTTCTGATAGGTGTAATACAGCATCTGCTTTCCGCTGCGCTCAAAGGTTTCGGTGTAATAGGTCGGTTCCCCTTCATCGAAGGTGAGCAGCACACGCATACGCCCCTGCAAATCGGTGCGGCACAGCACCTGCTTCCCCTCACTGAGAGCCGAATAATAGGTATTGGAATCCGTTTTGAATAATTCGGTTTTTTTCATGTTTTCGGCAACGGCGGCATCAATATATTTTGTCTTCTGTGCCGTTGTTGTTTCCTTTGCGGTGGTTTTTTCACCCTTTCCGTCTTTGGAGCAGGCACCGAGCGTCAGCAAAAGGACGAGGGAGCAAAGCAGACAAATCGCTTTTTTCATACGGATTCCTCCTTATTTTGGTCGGATTTTTTGCGGAAAATAATGAATTTGCTGAAAATATAATTCATGATCAACACAATGACCGACAGCCCGATTTTTGTGAGCATTTTTCCGTCGATGGAGAATTTGCCGAAAAGCGGCAGCTCAAAGCGATCGAAATGGCACAGGTTGACAAAAATAAACAACCCCAGTTCCTCAACACCCAGTGAGAACAGCCTCGCACCGGCAAAACCGATGATTTCTTTTCGCACCAGCGACGGCTCCCAGCTTTTGCTTTCAAACACAAAAAGCTTGTTCGTCACATAGGCAAAAGCGACTGCCACCACCCACGCAATGACATTTGTTACATGGGTCATATCCACCGATACCGTGCGTTCAAAAAGCATATCAAACAATTTGAACACAACGAAGTTGACGAGTGTTGTCAGCGCACCGAACACCACATATTCGATCGTTTCTTTGTTGATCAGCTTTTTAAGCTTTTCTTTCAACTTCATCACACCTTTATTTCAACATCAAGCCCTAACAGCTCACCGTAAGCTTCGGTGATGGGCCGGATCGTGCTTTCGATGAATTCATCCACCTGCTCCGAGGCTCTGCCGATAAAGGCTTTCGGGTCGATGAGCGAAAGGATCTCCTCACGGCTCATGCCGAAGCTTTCGTCGGCGGCAATGCGTTCGATCAAGTCGTTTTCGCCGCCGTCCACCTTGACGACCTTGCCCGCCTCCATGGAATGTTGACGAATCTTTTCGTGCAGCTCCTGACGGTCACCGCCCTTTTTGACGGCCTCCATCATAATGTTTTCGGTCGCCATAAACGGCAATTCCGCAAGCATATGGCGTTCGATCATTTTCGGGTAAACCACCAAGCCGCTCACCACATTGATATACAGCTCTAAAATCGCATCGATCGCCAGAAACGCTTCCGGCACGCTGATACGCTTATTCGCCGAATCGTCCAGCGTGCGCTCAAACCATTGCGCCGAAGCGGTGATCGCCGGGTTGAGTGCATCCACGATCACATAGCGTGCCAGCGAAGCGATCCGCTCGCTGCGCATGGGGTTGCGCTTGTATGCCATAGCAGAGGAACCGATCTGGTTCTTTTCAAACGGCTCCTCCACCTCCTTAAGGTGCTGTAACAGGCGCAAGTCACTTGAAAATTTAGAGGCGGACTGCGCAATGCCGCTGAGCACGGCGGTCACCTGCCAGTCGAGCTTTCTCGGGTAGGTCTGACCCGTAACGGGGAAGCAGGAGGAAAAGCCCATTTTTTCGGCGATCTTCCGGTCAAGCGCAAGGCACTTTTCATGGTCACCGTTGAACAGATCCAAAAAGCTCGCCTGCGTGCCGGTCGTACCCTTTGAGCCGAGCAGACGCATTTGCGTGAGCATGAACTCCAACTGGCTGAAGTCCATCGCCAGATCCATCATCCACAGCGTTGCCCGCTTGCCGAGGGTCGTCGGCTGAGCCGCCTGAAAATGGGTGAACGCCAGACAGGGCTGATCTTTTTGCTCCTTTGCAAATTTCGCCAACAGGTCGAGCAGATTCACCATTTTTTTCAGCACAAGGCGCAGAGCCGTTGTCATGATGATCACATCGGTATTGTCGCCGACATAACAGCTGGTTGCCCCGAGGTGAATGATCGGCTTTGCCTTCGGGCATTGCTCGCCGAAGGTGTAAACATGAGCCATCACATCGTGACGCACGATTTTTTCCCGGGCGGCGGCGGTTTCATAATCGACCTCATCCGCATGAGCTTTCATTTCATCGATCTGCTCCTGCGTGATCGCTAAGCCAAGCTCTTTTTCGCTTTCCGCCAGAGCGATCCACAGCTTATGCCAGGTTCTGAACTTAAAATCGGGGGAAAAGATGTACTGCATCTCTTTGCTTGCGTAGCGGGAATTTAACGGGCTTTCGTAACGATCCTTATTCATATCGGTTCCTCGGTTCTTGTGGTTGTTTTTCGGCAAGGCAAAGCGGAAACAGCGGCTTTGAACACTTGCCCATTGTATTACACTATATTATATATATTATTTATAAAATTAGCAAGACCTTCACTGCATTTTTCGATCAACCGTCTGCGCAAAAAAAGCCGCAAAGCGTTTCGGCTCTGCGGCAAAAAAACTTATTGAATTTCAAAGGTAACGGTCTTTGCGTGGCAGCAGGCAACGATATCACCCAAGGTCTTGTCAAACGCACCCTTGAACTTTTCGGGTGTGACGATCTTCATACTCTCCACTTCCGATTTCATGGAGATATTGTTTTCGCTCTTGAACTTGCGCACCTCAGAAATGGCATCCTTGACATATTCGCCAAATGCGATGCTCTCCTCATCATCCTCGCCGTCAACCGCCCACAGATTTTGGTGCAGGCAGTCAATACCCTCTGCTTTTGCGAACGCATCCTGATAGATGTATTCAGTCATGTGCGGTACGAAAATGCCGTACATCTTCAAGATGTTGAGCAGGCAGTAGTAAATGGCAGCCTGACCGCTCTTACGCTCCTCAACACCGTGGATGTCGGGCTGATAAAGTCTTTCCTTGCTGATTTCCACATAGTAGTCGCAGAAATCCTTCCAGAAGAAATCGTCAACCTCATGCCGTGCGGAACCGATTTCATATTCGTTGAGCAGCTTGATGCAGCGGCGCATGGTCTGCTTGCAGCGTTCCACGATCCACTTGTCGATCGGAAGCAAGTCAACCGTTTCGTTTTTATCGTAATCGCTCAGGTGCGTGAGTGTGAACTTGGAGGCATTCCAGAGCTTGGTGAGGAAACGCTTGGCGATTTTCAGCTCGTCATCGGAAAAATAGGTATCTGTGCCGAGTTTGGTGTTGGCAGCCCAGTAGCGGATGCAGTCCGCACCGAACTCGTCAACCAGCTGATTCGGGGACTTGACGGCATTGCCCTTGGATTTGCTGATCTTTTCGCCTTTTTTCGCCAGAACGAAACCGCAGACCATAATATCCTGCCACGGGATCTCACCCGTATGATACAGGCTCTTGGCAATGGTGTAAAACGCCCAGGTGCGAATGATCTCATGCGCCTGTGTGCGCATGGTCATGGGCGCAAGCGTTTCGGAAATATCGGTGCCGTCGGGTTCTTCCCAGTGCGCATTGATTTGCGGCGTCATGGAGGAGGTCGCCCAGGTATCCAGCACGGAGGATTCGGGTATAAATTCGGTGCAGCCGCATTCGCAGGTTGCTTCGGGCGTGTATTCCAGCGGGTTCACCGGCAGAATACTCTCATCGGCGAACAGCGGCTTGCCGCACTTTTTGCAGTACCAGACCGGGAACGGAACACCGAAATAACGCTGACGGGAAATGCACCAGTCCCATTTGAGGTTTTCGACCCAGACATCATAGCGGTTCTTCATAAAGGTCGGGTACCAGTTGATTTTCCTGCCGGCTTCGACAAACAGATCCCGGTGAGAGAGAATGTCGATATACCACTGACGGGACGGCAGGATTTCGATCGGCTTGCCGCAGCGTTCATGCGTCTGAACGGTGTGAACCAAGTCCTCGACCTTCGTCAGAAGTCCCTGTTCATCCATCATGCGGACAAGCTCTTTTCTTGCGCCGTAAACACTCATACCTGCCACATACGGCACGCTCTCATCCAAACGACCCTCCGTGGTGAGCACTTTGCGGTAAGGCAGATTATGCTTTTCACACCACTCCACATCGGTTTGGTCACCGTAGGTGGCACACATAACCACGCCGGTACCCTTATCCAAGCTGACGATTTCATCGGTGAGGATCGGCACTTCATAATTGAACACGGGCACAACGGCCTTTTTGCCGACATATTTGGTGTAACGCTCATCCTCCGGGTTGACAAACAGGCAGACAACGCCGTAAAGCAGCTCGGGGCGTGTGGTGGCGACCGTCAGCGGCTCACCGTCCACCATAAAGGAAATGTAGTTGAAGGTCGATTTAATATCGGCGGAATCCAGCTCAGCCTGCGCAATGGAGGTCTGGCACTCGGTGCACCACAGCACCGGGGACTCCTTGACATAAGCCTTGCCCTCTTTGGCAAGACGAATGAATGATTTCTGAGAAATGCGGCGGGAACGCTCGTTGATCGTTTCGTAACGCAGGTTCCAGTCCACCGAAAAGCCGAGGGATTTCCACAGATTTGTAAATTCCTCAACATATTTTGCGGTCGTGGTCATGCACTTTTCGTACAGCACATCACGGGGCAGATCCTTTGCTTTAATGCCCTCTTCCTTTTCGACCAGACGCTCGGTCGGCAGACCGTTATCGTCAAAGCCGAACGGATAAAACACATTGTAGCCCGTAAATTTGCGGAAACGGGCAATCATCTCCGCCTGTGTGTAGGAGAAAATGTGACCGATGTGCAGCGAACCGCTGACCGTGGGCGGCGGTGTGTCGATGGAATAGATCTTGTTGGGGCTGTCGGGATCAAAGCGGTAAATATCTTTATCTGCCCAAAGCTTCTGCATCTCTTTTTCGGCGGTCTTAAAATCATATTTATCCAGCATAATTCAAACTCTCCTGATTGAAATTTTCACATTTTTGCCGTTGATATCAAGGGCTTCGGCGTCCACGGAAGCGGCACGGCTGATTTCATCGGCAAGCAGTTCTTTGGAAACCGCATCCAGACCGGGTGCAAGCAGCTGTTCAAATTCGTCATCGCTCTCATAGGTGATCACGATATGATCCATGACCTCAAAGCCGGAGGACTTGCGCAGATTCTGCACCTTGGAAACAAATTCACGGGCATAGCCTTTTTGGATCAGTTCGGGGGTCAGCGTGGTTTCGAGCACAACGGTGATACCACGGTCGGCTGCGCTGACAAAGCCCTCTTTCTGACCGGTGCTGACGAGCAGATCGTCCATGCCGAACGACACCTCTGTGCCGTTGAGCGTGACGGTGTGTGCGCCGTTTGCCTCAATGTCCGCCAGCACGGCGTCACCGTCCGCACCTGCCAGATATTCCCGAATGGCGTTGAGCACCTTGCCGTACTTCGGGCCGAGGGTTTTAAGCTGCGGCTTGATGTCGTGGGAAATGAAGCCCTTGGTGGATGTCACCTGCTCCGCTTTCTCAACATTCAGCTCCTCCGCAATAATGGAGAGCATTTCCTCATCAAAGCGGCTGTCGTCGTTCTCCAGGCAGACCATCAGTCGGCTCAGGGGCTGACGGATCTTGAGGTTCGCCAGATTGCGGGCGTTCCGGGCAATGCCGACGGCATCGTAAATGAGCTGCATATCGTGCTCAAGCGTTTCGTCAATATAAGCCTCCTCGCACACGGGGTAATCGCAAAGGTGGATGCTCTCGGGTGCTTCGGGGTTGTTTTTGCGCACCAGACGCTGATAAATCGACTCGGTTTCAAACGGAATGAACGGAGCCGCCAGACGAATCAGCGTTTCCAGCACGGTGTAAAGCGTAACATAAGCCGCTTTCTTATCCTCGGTCATTTCGCTCATCCAGAAGCGGCGGCGGCAGCGGCGGACATACCAGTTGGACATCATATCCACAAAATCCACCAGCGCACGGGCTGCCTCGGTGATGTGGTAACCGCTAAGCTCGGTGTCAACCTTTTTGACAAGGGTGTTGAGTGCGCCCAGAACCCAGCGATCCATCATGGTCAGCTTGCAGTCGGCAGGCTTATAAGCGGCAGCATTGAAGCCGTCAATGCCCGAATAGAGGTTATAGAAATGGAAGGTGTTCCACAGTGTGCCCATGAAGCGGCGCTGATGCTCGTTGATAGCGGCGCCGTCAAAGTTTGTGGAGATCCACGGAGCAGAGGACACATAGAAATACCAGCGGATCGCATCGGCACCGTGTTCATCCATCACTTCCCACGGGTCAACGACATTGCCCTTGTGCTTGGACATTTTAATGCCGTCCTTATCGTTGACAAGTCCGAGGGCGACACAGTTTTTATAGGGAGATTTGCCGAAAATGGCGGTGGAGATCGCCTGCAGGGAATAGAACCAGCCACGGGTCTGGTCGCTGCCCTCGCTGATGAAATCGGCGGGGAACTGCTTTTCAAACAAATCTTTGTTTTCAAACGGATAGTGCTGCTGGGCAAACGGCATCGAGCCGGAATCGAACCAGCAGTCAATGACCTCGGGAGCACGGTGCATGGTGCCGCCGCACTCGCACGCAAAGGTCAGCGGGTCAACGCTGGGCTTATGCAGGTCAATGTCAGCCGGTGCGCCGGTGAGCTTGCAAAGCTCCTCCACGCTGCCGATAACATGGTGCTTTTCGCACTTGTCGCACACCCAGACGGGCAGCGGTGTGCCCCAATAGCGGTCACGGGAGATCGCCCAGTCAATGACATTGCCGACAAAGTTGCCCATGCGCCCCTCTTTATAGGTTTCGGGGAACCAGTTGACGGAATTGTTGTCGGCGGTGAGCTGATCCCGCAGCTCGCTCATGGCAATGAACCACGACGCTCTTGCAAAATAAATCAGCGGACTGTCGCAGCGCCAGCAGAACGGATACTGGTGCTCAATGGGCAGCACCTTAAACAGGATGCCCTCGTTGCTCAAACGGGTGATGATATCGGGGTCACAATCCATGACGAAGCGGCCGGCATATTCGCCGCAGATTTCCGGATAACAGCCGCGCTCATCCGCCATTTGAATGAACGGAAGCTTATACTTTTTGCCGACTAAGGAGTCGTCCTCACCGAAAGCGGGAGCAATATGAACAATGCCGGTGCCGCTGTCGAGCGTAACATAATCGTCGCAGGTGACGAACCACGCTTTATCCCGGTATTTGTCGGCGACATAGTCGAAAATCGGCTCGTATTTACGGTATTCCAAATCGGTGCCTTTGTATTCGGCAGCGACTTCGTAGGCGTCTTTATCAAACAGACCGTCCACCAGAGCCTGCGCCAGAATGTAATAACAATCCGCTGTTTTGATTTTGACATAAGTCGCTTCGGGGTTGACGCAAAGGGCGGTGTTGGAAAGCAGCGTCCACGGGGTCGTTGTCCACGCTAAGTAGTAAGTGTTTTCTTCGTCCAGAGCCTTGAAGCGGATAAAAATGGAACGGGTCTTGATGGTTTTGTAGCCCTGCGCAACCTCGTGGGAGGAAAGCGCCGTACCGCAGCGTGGGCAGTAGGGCACGACCTTGTGGCCGTGGTAGAGCAGACCTTTTTCGTCGATCTGCTTGAATGCCCACCAGACGGACTCGATGTAGCTGTTGTCGTAGGTGATATACGGCTTGTCAAAATCAGCCCAGAAGCCGATACGCTCGCTCATATCTTCCCACAAATCTTTATATTTCCAAACGCTCTTGCGGCATTTATCAATAAACGGAACGATGCCGTATTTTTCAATGTCGGATTTACCGCTGAAGCCAAGCTCCTTTTCGACCTCCAGCTCAACGGGCAGACCGTGGGTATCCCAACCGGCCTTGCGTTCAACATGGTAGCCCTTCATCGTGCGGTAACGGGGAATCAGATCCTTGATGGAACGGGTGAGAATATGGCCGACATGAGGTCTGCCGTTCGCCGTGGGCGGCCCGTCATAGAAGGTGTATTCGGGCTTGCCCTCGTTCTTTTTTACGCTTTTGCGGAAGATGTCGCTTTCCTTCCAGAATTCACGCACTTCCCGCTCACTTTCGGCAACATTGTACTGGGCTTCCGTTTTATCAAACATGATGCATTTCTCCCATAGTAAAAATAAGCATTATCTATGTAATAATAGCACCTCACCGGCGAATCGTCAAGCGATATCCGCTTTTTCCGGCAGAAGAACACCGGTTTTTTCCTGTTCGGAACAGCAGTTGCGATTCCGGCTGCTGCATTTTCGCCTGTTTAAGCGCCAAACCCGGCGCCGAACCGTCCAAACAGCAAGCACCCCGGGGATTGCTCCCCGGGGTGCGGTTAGGGTTTATTTTGCGTTGTGCTCTGTGTTAACAGAATCAGTCAGCAAGAGCGATAGTGTAGGTGTTGCCTTCGGGCGTGGTCCAACCATTGAAGGACTTAGCCTTGATCACAACATCACCGACATTAGCGCTGCGGAAGACTCTGGAGATGGTCCAGACAAGGCAGTCACCGCCATCAACAGCTTTGTTTGCTGCGAAAGTGGTGGTGTCGCCGTCAGCAAGAGCAAGCTGAAGCTTCTGGACATCCTTCGGAGTGGTTACGGTGAAGGTAACTTCCGTGCCGTACTTGGCATCGATTTTGATTGCGCCGTCAACCTGCTGGCCGCCGACAGAAGCAGTCGAGGTGATTGCCGGAACATAGGTAGCGTATGCAACGGTGAAATCATAGGTCTCATCGTTCCAGGTCTTGTTGTCGGTGCACTTTGCACGGACAGTGTAATCACCGGCATCGAGAGCCATATTGACAGTCCAGGTTTCATAGCCATCAAACGAAGCAACGATAGCATCCGCTCTGTTGATGGTTCTGGTTGCGCCGGCAGCATCAACGACCTGAAGCTTGAGAGCCTCAGCATCTTCAACCTTGAAGGTGTAAGCCATGGTGCCCTTTGCATAGTAGGTATCAGCAGCGAACTCAACAGCGGTAACGACCGGCTTAGCCTCGGGGATCTTCTGAGCAAATTTGATTTCAAGATCGTAACCCTCGGTATCCCAAACCTTGCCGTACTTGGCAACGACCGTGTAGGTGCCCTGATAGAGAGCAAGATCAACGGTCCAGGTCTCGTAAGCGGGTTCTTCATCAGCGTAATTGATCACTTCGCCCTGATCGTTGTAGGATACAACGGTAACTCTTCCGTCATATCTGTCGAATGTGATCGTGCTGCCATCCGGGGTGCTCAGGCGAATCTTGGTAGCTGCACCGTTTACGGTGAAGTTATAAGTCAAGGTGCCCTTCTCATAGTAAGCGGAGGTATCGACATCAGTAGCTGTGACATTGGAGGTGTTGACCTTCAGTGCGTTGTAAGCCCTGGTCAGAGCATCAGCAGCGTCGATGATAGCCTTCTGGTTGGTGCCTGCCTTGTTATCAACAAGATCCTTAGCAATGCCTTCAGCTGCCTGCTTAGCATCAGCATAAGCTTTCCAGGTAGCTGCGGTGTAAGCGCTTTCTTCAAACTCGGGAGCAAGACCAAGAGCATCTTCAAGTGCTTTGTAATCGCAGTTGGGACGAGATACAAGAGAAGTCTTAGCAGCCTGCAGGTCGGTCAAAGCTCTTGCAACCTGTTCAGTCGTTGCGTTCTCATTCTCATAAACGCCGTTTGCAGCACTGAGCTTAGCCTGATATTCATTCCAGGTTTCTTCGGTTGCGATGTCTTCCGTCATAGCGGGAGCTGCTTCGATTTCAGCTTTCAGAGCAGTCTTGTCAGCCTTTTCTTTAAGAGCCTTGATAGCAGCATCAAGAGCTGTTGCAGCGTCAGTGATCTTGCCCTGGTTTACGCCGGCTTCGTCATTGAGGAGGTCGGTTTCGACTGCCTTGGCAGCAGCGTAGAGAGCCTTAACATCGCTGGAAGCGACGGATGCGGGTGTGTAATCGGTGTCGATCTTGGCTTCGATTGCTTCATAAGCACCGATAGCATCATTCAATGCGGTGTAGTCGCAATCATCGAGCTTCTTAACATTACCGGTAGCTTCGATGAGTTCATCTTTTGCGGTGTTGACAGCTTCCTGTGTTGCGTTGTCGTTTTCATAAACTGTATTAGCAGCAGCAAGCTTTGCGGCATACTCATTCCAAGAAGCGGAGGTAGCTTCTGCCTGCAAAACGGTGGGAAGAGTGTCGATCGCAGTCTTCAGAGCGGTCTTGTCAGCCTTTTCTTTAAGAGCATTGATAGCGGTGTTAAGAGCATTGATCGCATCGGTAACCTGCTGAGCGGTTGCGTCGCCGTTATCGGCAACGAGCTGTGCAGCAGCGATCACAGTTGCAAGGTCAGCTTCAGCCCAGGAAGCGGGCGTATACTTGGCTTCTTCCTTGCTCTGTGCTTCGAGGATCTTAGCGTTCAAATCGGTCTTGTCAGCCTTGAGAACAAGAGCCTTGATAGCATCATCAAGAGCGGTGATCTGTGCGCTGATCTGCTCTGTCGTAGCGTCGCCGTCATCGGCAACTCTCCGTGCAGCAGCGATCACAGTTGCAAGGTCAGCTTCAGCCCAGGAAGCGGGGGTGTACTTGAATTCATCCTTGCCCTGTGCTTCGGCGATCTTATCTTCAAGAGCGGACTTGTCAGCCTTTTCTTTAAGAGCATTGATAGCGGTGTTAAGAGCATTGATAGCATCGGTGACTTCCTTAGCAGTTGCGTTGTCATTACCGGCAACGAGCACTGCAGCAGCGATCACATTTGCAAGGTCAGCCTCAGCCCAGGAAGCGGGGGTGTACTTGGATTCATCCTTGCCCTGTGCTTCGAGGATCTTAGCGTTCAGATCGGTCTTGTCAGCCTTGAGGTCAAGAGCGTTCAAAGCTTTGTTAAGAGCTTCTGCAGCG
>JAZUJI010000086.1:0-7245 GCA_045642685.1 Acutalibacteraceae bacterium
TCTGAACATCGACAGGGGCAAATTTCAAATCCAGCTGACCTGCTTCGATTTTAGAAAGGTTGAGCATGGAAACGACCATTCTCGACAGCCTTCTGACCTCGGAGGAAACGGTGGAAAGATAATAGCCCTGTTTTTCGGGCGGAATCGTGCCGTCCAACATTCCATCGATGAAGCCGCCGATGGTGGTCATCGGTGTTTTCAGCTCGTGTGACACATTCGCCACAAAGCTGCGCCTTGAGCTTTCGAGCTGCTCCAGGTCGGATGCCATCTGGTTGAACGCATCGGCGAGCTGACCGATCTCATCGCCCCGTTTGAGGTTGACCCTCGGGCTGAAATCTCCCTGCGCATAGCTGTGCGCCGCATCGGACAGGCGAAGCAGCGGCTCGGTCAGATTGTGCACGGAGCGGTAAATCGCAATGCCGGCAATGACGAGCGCAACACACTCTGCCACAAGGAACAGGCTGACGATCGGCATGAGGTAGTTCAGCAGATTGTCACGCACGGGGGCAGCGGCAAAAACCATCAGCACGGTGCGCTCACGAACACGCACCGGCTTGCCGACAAGAAACTGATAGGTGTCACCCTGCCCGATGCTTCTGGTCACACCGGCATAAGAGCCGTTCAGAACGGAATCCAGAACATTTTCGGGCAGATTCAGCTCGGTATGAATCGGGCAGTAGCCGTCCTCAACGATTTTGCCGCTGTGAATCAGATCCCGGCACATATACAGGTCACCGAACGGGTCGCAGATGAACACATCCGCCTCCATCGTGCCGGAAACAAGCTCAAGCGTTGAGCAAAGCATGGCAGTGGAATTATCGGAGGAGCCGTACATACTCAGGTGACCGCCGCGAATGAGCTGAGAGGTAGTGTCTGCCACATTTTCGATCTGAACCGAAAGCAGCTCAACGGTTTTGCGGTAGCGGTAGTAGGCGGTGAAGCCCATGAGGGATACACCCAGAAAATTGAAAAGCAGAAAGATGATCAGCGTGAACCCGGCGGTGTAACGGCGGCGCAGCGACGGCTGCCGGTGTTTGCGTGCAGGCTGATTGAATTTGGTCGTTGTGTTCATTTTGCCTGCTCGGGTGCTTCTTTGGTTTCAAATTTATAGCCGACGCTCCAGACGGTGCGCAGCTCCCATTTATCGGAAACACCTTCCAGCTTTTCACGCAGACGCTTCACATGAACATCCACCGTGCGGGAGTCGCCGTAGTATTCAAAGCCCCACACTTCATCGAGCAGCTGGTCACGGGTGAAGACCCGGTTGGGGTTGCTTGCCAGATGATAGATCAGCTCCATCTCTTTGGGCGGCGTGTTGACCTGCACGCCGTTGACACGAAGCTCATAATTGGTCAGGTTGATGACAAGCTTGTCGTAGCGGACCTCCTTCACGGTGTCACCTGCGCCGAGCGGCAGCGAGCGGCGAAGCACGGCCTTGATGCGTGCGATCACTTCCTTGGTTTCAAACGGCTTGACAATGTAGTCGTCTGCGCCCAATTCAAGCCCGAGCACCTTGTCGAAGGTTTCGCCCTTGGCGGTGAGCATGATGATCGGTTTATCGGAGCTTTTGCGGATCTCACGGCATACCTGCCAGCCGTCAAGCTTAGGCAGCATGATGTCCAGCAGCACCAGATCCGGCTGATTCTCCGTGAACATTTTTACGGCGGCGGTACCGTCGTTGGCGACCAGCACGGAATAATTTTCTTTTTCTAAATAAAGACGGAGCAATTCGCAGATGTTGGTGTCATCATCCACAACAAGAATTTTAACGAGCGGCATATCTGTTCCCCCAATTCGGGTTTATTTTTGTGATTTTGCGAACAGGCAAAAATAAACCAAGTTACAGTCATTATACCACACTTGTCAATCAAATGCAAAGAAAAATAAAAAATTACTTTTATAAATTATATATATTGACTACAATAGGAATCTTTGCTATGATTATGCTGCGTTTATTTTGAATGTTCTGCCTGCGGCAGAACAGGGAAAGGATGAAAAGAATGAGTTCGGCAAAAAAACTCGGCGGAGCATTATGGTTCAACATCATTTTGTTCGGCTTTATCGGTCAGGTTGCATGGGCTGTTGAAAATGTTTATTTCAACACCTTTTTGTTTGATTATATCGGTGCGACCCACGAAAAAATCAATCTGATGGTCAGCGCAAGTGCCGTTACGGCAATGGTTACCACGCTGGTGATGGGTGCGCTGAGCGACAAGCTCAACCGCCGCAAGCTTTTTCTTTCGGGCGGCTACATCATCTGGGGTCTTTCGGTTTGTGTGTTTGCGTTTATCAGCCGTGACAGTGTCGGCAGGCTTTTCGGGCTGACCGATACGGCAGCGGTCGTGGCGGCAACGGTCAGCGTGGTCATTATTATGGACTGTGTGATGACCTTCTTCGGTTCCACAAGCAACGATGCCGCCTACAACGCCTGGGTGACGGATGTGACGGATGTATCCAACCGGGGCACGGTCGAAGCGGTCCTGGCGCTGATGCCGATTTTCGCCATGGTGATCGTAACGGTCGTGTTCGGCATTTTAGTTGATGCAGTGGGATATTCCGCCTGCTTTATCGGGTTGGGTCTGCTGGTTACGGTTTGCGGTGTGATCGGCTTGTTCACGGTCAGGGATTCTCTTTCGGGCGAAAAGAAGCAGGAAAGCTACTGGAAGGATCTGGCTTACGGCTTCAAGCCCTCGGTCATCAAAGAAAACCGTTCGCTTTATATTATTCTGACCGCAACCGCTGTTTTCAACACCGCCGTTCAGGTGTTTTTACCTTATATCTTTATCTATTTAGAGCATTATCTGCATTTCAGCTTCGATAACCTTAATATCACGCCGGTTGCGGCGGTTATTGCCGCTGCGGCAGTCGCCGTACTGGTGGTCGCCATGATCCTGCTCGGCAAAATGATCGACAAGCTCGGCAAAAGCCGTTTCGTTATGCTTTCGGCGGCATTGTTTGTGGTCGGTCTGGTCTGCGTTTCGTTTGCAAAAACGCTCGGCGTATTCGGTTTGCTGGCACTGGTCATGCTTGCCGGTTACGGGCTGCTGATGATCATTCTCAATGCCTCCGTTCGTGATTTTACGCCCGACGGTATGGCAGGGCGTTTTCAGGGTATCCGCATGATTTTCATGGTGCTCATTCCCATGGTGGTCGGGCCGTCGGTCGGTTCCCGTGTCATCTCGGCTTTCAGCGATACGACTTACCTCAATGAATATAAAGAACTGGTTCAGATTCCCGTGCCGCAGATGTTTGTTGCGGCGGCGGTGATCGCTGTGTTTATTTTTATTCCGCTGGTTCTGGTGCGGAAAGATTTTAAGAGCGTGAAATTCTGAGAAGGTGAACAGCGTGAAAAAATTCCGCAAACAAACGATTTTGCCCGTTGCCATTGCGCTGGCGGTTCTGGCTTGTGCCGCTCTGATCGTCGGTCTTGTAATGGCTCGCAGACCAAAGCAGTTTTCTTTGGCGGATGCGGGGCTGAGCGAAAAAACGGATATTGAGCTGACGGCGTACCACGGCTTTTGTGCCGCTGCACCCGAAAACAGTGCGGCAAGCTTTACTGCCGCCGCCAAAAACGGGTTTGACGGCGTTTTGTTTGAGGTGCGTCAAACGGCAGACGGTATCTGGGTGGTCATGAACGATGAAAACATCCGGCGCACTACCAACGGCACAGGGAAGGTCAGCGAGCTGACCTTCAAGCAGCTGATGAGCTGCCGGATCAACCGGGGCAGCGGGATCCGGAATTACAGGGAGCGGCCGCTTACGGTCCCGACTTTGTCACAGGCGTTGTCGGCTTGCACCGGCAGGATGTTCCCCGTAATTGAAATCAGGCAGAGCGGAACCGCCTGCCTGGAGGATCTGCTCAATGAAATCGGTTATGTCACAAGAAGAGAGTGCCGGATCCTTTCCGCCGACCGGGAACAGCTGCTCAAAATCAAGGAGTGGACGGACAGCGGTAAGGTCGCTTTGCGCAGCACACAGGTTCAGTTGTATTGGGTGACGGAAAAGCTGACCTCAAAGACCTTTGAAACCGCCAAACAGACCCCCGATATCGGGGTTGTGTTCAACGCTCAAAACGGCGGGAATACCGAAAAAATCAAAAGCTTTACCGATGCAGGCATTTCACTGTTCGCCTGCGGGGCGGATAAGCCAAAGCTCATAAAAGAGCTGTACGATGCGGGCGTAAGGCAGTTCGCCACAAGCGTTATGACCCATAAGCCCATCGAAACAGAGAAGACCGAAGAAAGCAGTGCCGTCCGGCGGGCAAGGCCGTCAGCTGCACAGAAAAAAACAAACACAACAGCCAAAGCAAAGGAGGCCGCCTGATGCCGATCAACTATAAGTGTCCCTATTGCGGCGCCGATCTGCGCTTTGAGGAGGGTACGCAGAACCTGCACTGTGATGCGTGCGGTTCGGATTGCGGCATCGACGAGGTGCGTGCCCAAAGCGAGGAGGAAATTCAGCGGGTGCTCCATGAAAACCCGAATGAAGAAGCGGATTTTGACGGTTACATCTGCAACAACTGCGGTGCGCAGATCATTGCGGATGAATATGTTTCCGCCACCTTTTGCAGTTATTGCGGTGCACCCACGATTTTGCCGACCCGTATTACGGGCGTTGCAAAGCCCGATTCCGTTTTGCCATTTCAGATCGATCGTATGCAGGCACAGCGCACTTTTACGGAATGGTTCGGCAAAAAAAAGCTGATCCCGAAAGAATTTCTCGAAACCGCAAAGGCCGGGAAGATCAGCGGCATTTATGTGCCGTTCTGGATGTATGACTGTGAGGTCGAAACCCGGCTTCATGCAAGGTCCTCCACCACGACCACCGTTCGGTCGGGCAACACCGAGCATATCACGACCAGTGATTATTCCCATTACCGGGATGTGATCACCGATTACGCCAATGTGCCGGCGGATGCCAGCGAAAAAATGGATGACCGCCTGATGGATATGCTGGAGCCGTTTGATTTCAGCAAAATGGTGCCGTTTGACCCGGCTTATATGGCAGGCTTTTATTCCGAAAAATATACTTACACGCAAGACCAGTTGTTTGACCGTGTGCGGGAACGGATAGACGGCTATTCGCTGCAGTCCACCCGTGAAACGCTCAACACGCAGGGTTTTGCCAGCGTGACCTCCTGCACCCACGCCTACAATAAATGTCGTGCCAAATATGTCCTGTTGCCTGTTTGGACGATGAACTACACCTATAACGGCTTTACGCACCAGTTTTTCATGAACGGTCAGAGCGGCAAGATCGTGGGTGAGCCGCCGCTGAGCCTGTCACGCACTTTGCAGTGGTTCGGCGGAATTGCCGCCGCCGTGACGGCTGTCGGCGAATTGATCTGGTTGGCGGTGAATATGTTATGATGAAAAAAGCTGTTTCGGTTTTTGCCGCTTTTTTGCTCGTGTTCGGCTTGAGCGGATTTGCTTTTGCCGAAGAAGCAAGCACGGCGGCTTACAGCAAAGAGCTGGTGTTTGACCGGGCGGATCTGCTCGACAAAAGTCAGGAAAAAGAGCTGACCGAAAAGGCGCAAAGCCTTTCCGTTCAATATCAGGCGGATTTTGTGCTGGTCACGACCGATGATGCAAAGGGAAAAACGGCGCAGGCATATGCGGATGATTTTTATGATGAGCACAAATTCGGCTATGACGAAGAATACGGCAGAGGTCTGCTGCTTTTGATCGATATGGATAACCGGGAGGTCTGGCTGTCCATCGACGGTGACCGGGATGCTGCCGTGCACCGGCTTTTTCCCGAATCGGTCTGCCAAAGCCTGATCGGGCAGGCGGCAGAGTATCTGCCGGACGACGCTTACGGGGCATTTACCGTTTTGCTCGACGGCGCACAGACCGTGTTTTCCGGCGGCACGAAGGATGAAGTGTTCGGCGGTTATGAAGATGAGTTTTTTGACAACGGCTATGACGGCATTGAATCGCTGCCGCCCGGCACAACACAGCAGCCGGTCAAACGGTGGTATCAGCGGCTGTCGATCGTGCCGGTCGTGATCGGTATTGCAGCCGGTGCCGTTGCAGTGCTCATCATGCGCAAAAATACCGGCGGTACGATGACGGTCGGCAACAGCACCTATGAGGTGCGTTCGGCAAAGCGCATCGTGGCGCAAAACGATCAGCTTGTCAATGTCCGGCATACGACACGCCACCTCGATCCGCCTCCCTCCGCTTCGACGCACACCAGCAGCGGCGGCCACACCCATGGCGGCGGCGGAAGCCATTTTTAATGAAAACAAATTTTTGTGAGGATAGACAGAACATGAACAATAACGAAAAACTGGCGGAACTGCTGTTTCCCCATATCCAAAAAACACCGCAGGATTATGAAACGCTGTATCCCCCGAGGGAGCTGCCCGAGGGCGCAAGAGTGACCCGTTTTGCTCCCAGCCCGACCGGCTTTCTGCACATCGGCGGTTTGTTTACCGCTCTGGCAGGGGTGCTCACCGCAAAGGCGAGCGGCGGCGTGTCGTTCCTGCGCATCGAGGACACCGACAAAAAGCGTGAAATTACGGACGGCGTAACGGCGATTATCGAGGGCTTCCGTGATTTCGGCATTACTTTTTCCGAGGGCGTGACCGGCTTCGGCACCGAGAGCGGCGCATACGGTCCGTATACGCAGAGCAAGCGTGCCGAGGTGTATCAGACCATCGCCAAGAGTCTGGTGCAGCAGGGGCTGGCGTATCCGTGCTTTTGTTCCGAGGAGGAGCTGACCCGTCTGCGTGAGCAGCAGGAGCAGGACGGTGCGCTGATCAAGGGCTACTTCGGCAAGTATGCCAGATGCCGTGATTTGAGCTTTGAGGAGCAGGAAAAGCGTATTCAGGCAGGTGAAAGCTATGTGCTTCGTCTGCGCTCGAACGGGCAGGAAGACAAGCGCATTGTGTTTGAGGATATGATCCGGGGCAAAATCGAAATGCCCGAAAACATCACCGATGTGGTCTTGCTCAAGGCGGACGGCATCCCGACCTATCACTTTGCTCATGCGGTGGATGATCACTTTATGCGTACGACCCATGTTATCCGCGGCGATGAATGGATCGCTTCCGTGCCGCTGCACATTGCTTTGTTCAAAGCGTGCGGCTTCAAGGTGCCGAAATATGCCCATGTTTCCCCGGTGATGAAAGAGGACAACGGCGGCAAGCGCAAGCTGTCCAAGCGCAAAGACCCCGAAGCGGCGGTGAGCTATTTTGTCGAGGGCGGTTACCCGAAGGACGGTGTGATCGAATACCTGCTG
>JAZUJI010000087.1:0-8238 GCA_045642685.1 Acutalibacteraceae bacterium
TGCTTGCCGTTTTGATAATGGCGTTGCAGTTGTTCCGGCTGTCATACACGGTATTCCCGGCAGCAACGGTAATACTTTCCAAACCGGCGCAGCCGCAAAACGCCCAATCCCCGATGTTTGTCACGCTGCT
Organism: Acutalibacteraceae bacterium; assembly: GCA_045642685.1. Taxonomy (GTDB): domain Bacteria; phylum Bacillota; class Clostridia; order Oscillospirales; family Acutalibacteraceae; genus UBA8612. Next base: position 131 of record JAZUJI010000087.1, read on the forward strand.
CGGGATGGTGATGCTCGTCAAGCCGGTGCAGCCGCGAAACGCATTTACTCCGATGCTCGTTACGCCGCTCGGAATGGTGATGCTCGTCAAATTGGTGCAGCCGCTAAACGCATACATCCCGATGCTCTCTACACTGCTCGGAATGGTGACGCTCGTCAAGCGGGTACAGCCTAAAAATGCTTCATCCCCGATGCTCGTTACGCCGGTCGGAATGATGACGCTCGTCAAGCCGGTACAGTACGCAAACGCTTCATACCCGATGCTTGTTACCGGTTTTCCACAATAGGTGGACGGAACCGTCAAGGCTCCGCTTGCGGATCGTTTACAGTCCGATACGGAATAGCTTTCACCGTCACCGTTCAACGAAAAAGTCAAATCCGACTCGCTCGCCGCCTGCGCCTTGGGCGCAAGCGCACCGAGCCATTCCGCAGCACCTTCGCTGCCGACGGCAACGGAGCCGAACAGCAGCACCGCCGTCAGAACGATCGAAACAAGTTTTTTCCAATTATTTTTCATGAGTTGACCTCCAAAATGAAAATATCGTTTTCGCTTTTCGGGGCGTTTTCACTTGTCTATCACAGCACCTCCCGATTCGACTATATATAGCCTATATAGTATCATATATAGCCTATCTTGTCAACAATAATCATGTATATTGTTGTTGGAGATGATGCTATGAATACGTACGAAACGGTGAAAAACCGGATTCAGAATCTTTGTGAGAGCAAGCATATAACGATCAATAAATTGGCAACCGAATCCGGCGTTGCGCCATCGTCCATTAAAAATATTCTGTATGGAAAAAGCAAAAACCCCGGTATTGTTACCATAAAAATGCTGTGTGACGGATTGGGAATAACCCTGACGGAGTTTTTTGATACGGATGAATTTCGGGAATTGGAGCAGGAGCTGCGCTGACAGCGATGTGAATTTTACACAAAAAAACGGCACAGTCGTATTTTTCACGACTGTGCCGTTTTTGCATGATTCAATTATTCCCTGTATTCCGCTGCCTTTTTGTCGAGCAGGGCGGCGAGCTTGAGCACGGCGGCTTGTGTTTTGCCGTCCGTAATTTCATTATTCAATATCATTTCAACCGCTTTGTTCAGCGGAATTTTTTCGACATTCAAAAATTCGTCCTCGTCCAAATCCTGCTCACAGTCTTTCAGGCCGATGGCACCGTATAAATAAATGATCTCGTTTGTGTACCCCGGGGACGGGAAGAACTGACCGAGGTTGATGTATTGCTCCGCCGTTACACCGGCTTCCTCCCGCAGCTCCCGCTTGCCGGCTCTGAGCGGATTTTCGTCCGCTTCAAGCTTCCCGGCGGGCAGCTCAAGCACCTCCTGCATATAGGGGTAGCGGAACTGGCGGACAAAAAGCAGCTCCATATCATCCGTCAATGCCGCAACGGTCACGCCGCCGTTGTGCTCGACAAATTCACGGGCGGCCTCTCTGCCGTTGGGCAGCTCGGCAATATCCACCCGCAGGTTGAGAATTTTGCCCTTGTAAATGGTGTTTTTGAAAATGGTGGTTTCTTCGGTTTTCATCCCGTTCCTCCTTATGTGAACGAATAAGACATCTCCGAAAACAGAGATGCCTTTCGTTGTTTATTCGGTTTCTTCGTCAAAGTTTATGCGTTCTTCCTCCACGACCAGCGGACGGTTCATCACACGGGAATTGATGTTCATAATGTATTCACCGAGCAAGCCGATGAAAAACAGCTGAACCGAACCCATGAAGAACACGCCGATCAGGATCGGCGCCGTTCCGGCAGGAAAACGATCCCAGTAGATCAGCTTCAGAATCAGATACACCAGCGCAACCAGAGCGGAAAGCGCACCTAAAATCGCACCGGCGAACACCGCCAGACGCAGCCCGATTTTGGTGTAGGATGTGAAAGAGAGCATGGCGGCGTCATAAAGACTGTAGAGGTTATTGTGCGTTTTGCCTGCCCGGCGCTGCGGCTGCGTGTAGGCAATTTCTTTATATTCCGGGCCGAGCTCTGCCACGATGCCCCGGATAAACGGCTGCGGGTCATCAAGCTCACGCAGGGTCTTCACGAAGCTCTTGTCATACAGACCGAAGCCGGTGAAATGCTCGATCTGCTCCACATCGCTCATCTTTTTAATGGCTTTGTAGTAGACGGAGCGCATGGCGTACATGAGTTTGCTCTCTTTGGATTTCGTCTTAACGCCGATGACGAGCTTATAGCCGTTTTCCCATTCCTTCACGAATTGGGGAATCAGCTCCGGCGGATCCTGAAAGTCCGCACACAGGGTGATGCAGCATTCACCGCTTGTCTGGGTGATGGCATAATACGGGCTGTTGAACTGACCGAAGTTGCGGCAGTTGAAAATAGCCTTTACATTTTTATCTTCGGCGCAGATCTGGCGCAGAATAGTTCTTGTCTGATCCTGCGACTTGTTGTCGATAAAGAGGATCTCGTAATCGTACTGCGGCAGATTGGTCACAAACTGCTGCCGCACCGCCTCATAGATGGCACGGACATTCTCTTCCTCATTGTAGCAGGGGATCATCACGGAAAGCCGCTTTTTTTCTGACATTGTTTTCGCTTCCTTTACGCCTGTGAAACGGCTTCGATTATTGTTTTTGCCATGTAGTCGATCATTTCATCGGTCATGCCGGGGTAAACGCCAACCCAGAAGGTGTCGTTCATAATGCGGTCGGTGTTGGTCAAATCGCCGACGATGCGGTAGCCATCACCCGTTTTGCGCATTTCATCGAAGCACGGGTGCTTCGTCAGATTTCCGGCGAATAACATCCTTGTCTGCACGCCGTGTGACTCGATATAGGGAACGACCTTTTTGCGGTCAACACCCTCGGCGCAGGTCACCATAAAGCCGAACCAGCTCGGGCGGCCGTTTTCGCACGGAACCGGCAGGATCAGCTTGTCGGCAACACATTCCAGCGCTTTACGCAGGCGGTCAAAGTTGTGGCGGCGTTTTTCGACAAAGCCGGGGAATTTTTCAAGCTGAGCACAACCGACAGCGGCCTGCAAATCGGTCGCTTTCAGGTTGTAGCCGAAATGGGAGTAAACATATTTGTGGTCATAACCGAACGGCAATTCACCGTACTGACGGTCAAAACGGTGACCGCACAGGTTATCCTGACCCGAGGCGCAAACGCAGTCCCGACCCCAGTCACGCATGGAACGCATGATTTTGGAAAGCAGCGGGTCGTTGGTGTAGACCGCACCGCCCTCGCCCATGGTCATGTGATGCGGCGGATAGAAGCTGGAGGTGCCCAAATCACCGAATGTGCCGGTGAAGCCCTCCTGACCGTTCAGCGTGTAGCGGGAACCGAGTGCGTCGCAGTTATCCTCGATCAGCCAGAGGCTGTGTTTGTCGCAAATCTCTTTGACGGCTTTAATATTGAATGGATTCCCCAAAGTGTGTGCGATCATCACCGCTTTGGTTTTTTCGCTTACCGCTTTTTCCAGCATTTCAACATCAATGTTGTATTGCGGAATGGTTACATCCACAAACACCGGAACGGCACCGTATTGGATCATCGGGGTGACGGTGGTCGGGAACCCGGCGGCAACGGTGATGACTTCATCGCCCGGCTTTACGGCACGCTCACCGAGCAGGGGAGAGGTCAAGGTCATAAAAGCCAGCAGGTTTGCGCTCGAGCCGGAGTTGACCAAAGCGCAGAATTTCACGCCGAGGTATTCGGCAAGACCTTTTTCAAACTGACAGGTGTATCGGCCGGCGGTCAGCCAGAACTCCAGCGCACTGTCCACTAAATTCACCATTTCGGCGGAATCGTAAACACGGGAGGCATAAGAAATGCGCTGACCCGGCTCAAAGGGAGGCTTTTGGTTGTGGTAGGTGTTGCAATAGTCGGCAACCGCCTTGAGAATTTCTTCCCGGGCTTGTTTTTCGTCTTTCATAAATTATATCTCTTTTCCGAAAAATTCGTTTATCTGTTCATCCATTTTTGCGGCGGTGTTGCCGCCGTCGGCATAGACCTTTGTCCATTCGACCGTTTTTTCAACGGCAGTCTGTGCATCCCAGCCGGGAACCCAGCCAAAGGTGGTTTTCAGCTTGGCGCAATCCAGCTTTAAGAAGTTTGCCTCATGCGGACCGTCTTTTTTCAGGCATTGGTAGCTCTGACCGTTGCCCCATTTTTCACAGAAAATTTCGGCAAGCCGACCGGTCGTCAGGCAGTCGCCGTCATTCGGACCGACATTGTAGTAGCCCGCAAAGGAACAGTCCTCATACTGTGCGGCGGCGATCATCAGGTAGGCGTACAGCGGATCAAGCACGTGCTGATAGGGACGGATGGAATTGGGGTTGCGCAAAACGATCGGTTGACCTGCCATGGCGGCACGCACGCAGTCGGGGATGATGCGGTTATCCGCAAAATCACCGCCGCCGATGACATTCCCGGCACGGGCAGTCGAAACCGCAACACCGTCTTTATCAAAGAAAGAACGCTTGTAGCTGTGCGTCACAAGCTCCGAGCAGGACTTGGAGTTGGAATACGGATCAAAGCCGTCAAGCGGCTCGTTTTCACGGTAACCCCAGCACCACTCGTTGTTTTCGTAGACTTTGTCGGTGGTCACATTCAAAACCGATTTCACACCGCCGACCACACGGACACACTCCAGCAGGTTGACCGTGCCCATGACATTGGTTTCGTAGGTGTACTGCGGCTGCTCGTAGGAGGTCAGCACGATCGGCTGCGCCGCCAGATGAAACACGATCTCGGGCTTTGCGCTGCGGAATGCCTCCAGCATGGCGGCATAGTCACGCACATCGGCAATGACCGATGTCATTTTCCCCTCTAAATCAGCCAATTCAAAAAGATTCGGCTGCGTGGGCGGCTCCAATGAGTAGCCGGTTACGATGGCACCGGAATTGACCAGAATACGGCTCAGCCAGGTGCCCTTGAAGCCGGTGTGACCGGTGAGAAACACACGCTTGCCCTTATAGAATGATAAATCGAACATGGCGTTCTCCTTTTTAGTTGATCAGTCCCAGTTTTTCCAGGGAGCGGTTCCGTCAGCCCACAGCTTTTCAAGAAGCTGCTTATCTCTCAAGGTATCCATGCACTGCCAGAATCCACAATGCTTATAGGCACCGAGCTGGTTGCGGCGGGCGGCTTCCTCCAGCGGATACTTTTCAAATACGGTGCTGTCGCCTTCGATCAAATCAAAGATTTCCGGTTCCAAAACCATGAATCCGCCGTTGATGAAGCTGCCGTCCTGTGCGGTCTTTTCACGAAATTCACGCACGGCATCGGTGCTGTCAATATCCAGCACACCGAAACGGGCACTCAGGCGAATGGCGGAAAGGGTAGCCATTCTGCCCTGCGATTTATGAAATTCAACCAGCTTGTTGATATCAATGTCGGACACGCCGTCCCCGTAAGTGAGCATAAACGGCTCATTGCCGATGTATTTTTGGATGCGTTTGATGCGTCCACCGGTCATCGTGTTCAGACCGGTGTCAACCAAAGTGACTTTCCACGGTTCGGAAAAATTGTTATGTACGGTCATTTCACCGTCTTTGCTGAAATCAAAGGTAACATCACTTCTGTGCAGAAAATAATCGGCAAAAAATTCCTTGATGGTGTGTTGCATATACCCGCAGCAAATGATAAATTCGTTGTATCCGTAAGCAGAATAAGACTTCATGATATGCCAGAGAATCGGCATACCTCCGATTTCAATCATCGGCTTGGGTCTGAGGTGACTCTCTTCACTGATTCTGGTACCGAAACCGCCGGCAAGAATAACAACTTTCATCATATTCACCTTTCTTTATGAATAGCTATAATCTATTGTTTTATATTATAGCATTTTGTTTTGAGCAAAGCAACTGTTTCGGACATAACTTTACGGCTTTTTATGCAAGAACAGACATTGATACGGAATAATACGCATTGGCAAACGAAATTTGACAATGAATGGGAATTTCGAATGGTGTCAACTCTTATTACGGCTGCTTTTGTGCTCACGGCAAAAAAACAGGGTCTGAACAGCTGCGTTCAGACCCATTATTTGTGATGAAGCTTTGCAATTACCCAATCGGAAATTTTCCAAAAGCGATCGACTGCTTTTTGGCGAAGACGGCGCAGCGGGTAAAGGTTGACACGCAGCACTGCATAGATCCTGTAGAGCAGATTGTGCACAGAATAACTTTTTCCGTTGCGGGTGAAATCGGTCAGCACGCCGAAAACATCCTCCTCCGGAATGACCTCATCGGTAATGCAGTTGTCACCGCGGATGATATATCCGTCGGGTGTGACCCGAATCACACGGTGCAGAATAAGGCTGTCGGTGTGCGGCACACGGTAAAGAGCCACATCGTATTTTTTCAGGCGTGCCTGTTTCTTCCTGATTGTAATTACATTGCGGTTCTGGTACAGCATCGGCTGCATACTGACACCCTTTGCTTTGTAAACGACATAGCCGTCCCGCAGCAGCATTTGTTCTATTTGATTACTCATTCGTCCAGTGCTCCGATGCTGCGAAGTTTGTTGAGGATCTCGTTGATGTCAGATGCAAGCACCTCACGGGGTGCATCGTATTCGTTTGCCATCGCATCCAGGATTGCTTCGGCTGTTGTGTCGGTTTTAAGCTGATCGACAATGAAGGCGGCCGTTTCGTTTCCGGTGGCAATGCCGTTAAAGCCGCTGTCACCGATCGGGACAATGATTTGCGTGTCGTCAACGGTACGGGTAATAAAATTGGAATTAAGTTTCATGATATATCTCCTGTGCAGATTATTTAATTAACCTAACCTATTGTATTATAATCACGGTTAAAAGCACTGTCAAGCGATGCAAGAAAAGACCTTCTGCATTTTCGGTACAGAAGGTCTTGTTTGTCAGGTTTCTATCGTGAATTCCTGAATTTCCTGGTGGGTGTTGATCAAGTTAAGCATGGATTCCAAAGAAGTCGTTTTGGCGATACGCACCGTGAGGTGAATGGTGATGGTCGTATCATCATTCTTTTTCATCTTGATGCCGTTGACCAGAATACCGTGTTCGGAAAGCTGTTCGGTAATGTCGGTGATGGCCTGCGATTTATCACTGAGGGTGAGCCGGATCTCGTTCGTTTCCATATTTTCGGAAAACGGAACGAATTTGTGCAGCAGCACCTGGATCAGGATCAGCAGCAGTGTGCAGGCAACACCGACAGCATACATTCCTGCGCCGAGCGCAAGCCCGATCCCCGTTGTTGCCCAGATACCGGCTGCTGTGGTCAAGCCCTTAATGGAGCCGCCTCGCACAAAGATAACACCGGCACCGAGGAACGAAATACCCGAAACGACACTGGCTGCGACACGGGATACATCGGCACTCAGTGCGTTAATACCGAGCTGTGCAATGTCGAAAAAGCCGTATTTTGAAACGATCATGATCATCGCTGCAGCAAGAGCCAGAATGATATGCGTCCGTATACCTGCCTCCTTTTGGCGGTGGCTTCGCTCAATGCCGATGATGCCGCCGCACAGGCAGGCAACAACAATGCGCAGCAAATATTCCCAGTTGCTGTTGTTAAGAATATCGGTCAAGCAGTCTTTCCAAGCCATGGTCAGGCTTCACTCCCTAATGAATCTCATTTATACATCGGGCCGTAGGTCTTGCAGGCTCTGTAATCGGCGCCTTCCAGATCCTTTGTGCCGAATGCGCCCCAGGTGTGCGGTCTGTAAATGTCACAGTCGGGAACATTGTGCAGAGCAACCGGAATACGGAGCATGGAAGCAAGGGTGATCAGATCCTTACCGATGTGGCCGTAGGTGAGGGAACCGTGGTTGGCACCCCAGTTTGCCATAACGGAGTAAACATCCTTAAAGGCTTCGTTGTCGCCGATACGGGGAGCAAACCAGGTGGTCGGCCAGGTCGGGTCAGTTCTCATATCAATGGTCTTGTGAACCTCATCGGGCAGGGTGACGGTGTAGCCTTCGGCAAGCTGAAGCACGGGGCCGAGACCCTCAATGATGTTGAAGCGAATCATGGTGACAGGCATTTCCGCCATGGTCTTGAAGTGGGAGGAATATCCGCCGCCTCTGAAATAACCCTTGTCAGCCGGGCACCAGTCGGTTGCCTTGAGCATGGCGTCAATGTCCTTG
>JAZUJI010000088.1:0-3974 GCA_045642685.1 Acutalibacteraceae bacterium
CCGCATATCTTGTGTTATCTTATTCATAGCGATTAGAGTACCTGCCTTTCGGTTTTGTCTTGCAACTCTACCTTAACACAGGTTCGCTCTATTCGCTTCTCTTTTTTTCCTTACTGTCTCACATCATTGTAACACATACACAAAAGGAATCTGCCTTATTTTTGCGGAGCACTTGATATTGAACAGGGTTTGTACTATAATAAACGGGTATTCTTGAACGGGCTATGAAATGAATCATTGTGTCAGCCGGCTGAACGGTATGATGCTCTTTAAGGCTCTTTACGCCGAAAACGATTCAGCGCAGGGTGCAGATCAACTTAATAGGAAGGATATCGGGTGAAGTTGAATTGAATGAAAAATTTCAAAAGGTAATAACATTCCTTCGGAACCGAGAAGAAAACAGGGATCATATTCGGTGGATGATCGAACAGGCAAAGCCGTTTCGTGTCACCATTTTTATGATGCTGCTTTTTGAAATTTTTTCGCTGCTGCTCTCCCTGTTCAGCACCTTTGTCAGCAAATTGGTGGTGGATAAGGCGACTACAGGTGCGCTGGAAGCGAAATATGTCGTCATTATGGCAGGTTCATCCTTATTTTCTATTGCATTTGCGGCAGGGTTCCGCGTTTTCAATGAATATGTGAGTGAAAGCTTTTCTTTCAAAATCCGCTGCAATATGTTCGGCAGAATCCAAAGCAGCGTCTGGCAAAAGCTGATCAAGTTCCACAGCGGTGATGTGGTGACGCGTCTGACAAGTGATGTCGGCGGTGTTTCCTGGGGCATTATGTCGATCGTGCCGAACACGATCGTTACCATTCTTCAGCTTATTATTGCTTTCTTCATATTGTTCCACTATGATCATCAGCTTGCTGTTTTTGCTCTTCTGATCGGTCCGCTCGGCGGCTTGATTTCTTTGACACTGATGCCGAAATTCAAGGAATATCAGATGACATTGAAGGAAAGTGAATCGGAATACCGCTCTTTTATACAGGAGAATGTTTCCAACATTACGGTTGTCAAGACCTTCCGTCTGGAAGATGAAAATAACCGCCATTTGGAGGAACTTCGGCAAAGCCGCTTAAAAACGACTCTTTCCGCTGCCTATCTGGGCGCAGGGATTCACAGTTTGATGCGCATATTTTACAGCTTCGGTTATATCTGTGCGTTTTGCTGGGGTGCGTACAAAATCGCAAGGGGCACCATTACATACGGTACGCTTACGCTGTTTATCTCCCTCGTTTCCCAGGTACAGGGCTCCCTGAGCGGCTTGTCGCGTGTTTTCCCGCAGTTTTATTCCATGGTGATTTGTTCCAAGCGTATCCGTGAAGTGACCGACATTGAAAATGAAGTTTTTTCCGGTCGTGATGATATGCCCGAAAGGGTCGGCATCAGGATGGAGCATGTTAATTTTGCCTACAATGTCAAGCCGGTTCTGAACGATGTAACGATTGATATCAAGGCAGGGGAACGCGTCGGCATCGTCGGCGCATCCGGCGCCGGTAAAACCACGCTGATCCGTCTGCTGCTGGCACTGACAAAACCGCAAAGCGGGGAACTGACTTATCTCACGGAAAACGGCGAGCAGCCGATCGAGCCGGATTCCCGTCGCTTTATTTCCTATGTACCTCAGGGCAATACTCTGCTTTCGGGCACGATCGAAAGGAACCTTCGCAACGGCAACGAGGAAGCTACCGAGGAAGATTTGTGGCGTGTGCTGGAAGCCGCAGGAGCCGATGGCTTTGTAAAGCAGCTGCCGGACGGTTTGGATACGATGCTTTCCGAACACGCAGGCGGTATTTCCGAGGGTCAGGCACAACGCCTTTCCATTGCCCGTGCACTGCTCAAGAATCATCCGCTGCTGATTCTGGATGAAGCGACCAGTGCGTTGGATGAACAAACGGAAGCAAGGGTTTTGGACGGTATTTCAAAGTATACCGACCGTACCTGTATGTTTATTACACACCGCCGTTCCATGCTTCGTTATTGCGATAAGGTGCTTGAACTGAGCGAAAACGGGTATGTGACCATGAGAACACTTGACCATACCAACGATTGAGTCTGCACAGCCCGGATGTTTTGCTTGCCAAATTTTTCAAAATTGTGTATGATATAACGGACGATTTTTTTCGTCCGTTTATTTTTGGGTGGTGAAAATGATGAAAACGGCGGCGGTAATTGCCGAATTGAATCCTTTCCATACAGGTCATGCCTATCTGCTTCGCAAGCTGCGGGAAAACGGTGCGGAACAGATCATTGTCATTATGAGCGGCAATTTTGTTCAGCGGGGTGATTACGCTGTTTTCGATAAATTCGACCGTGCGCAGGCTGCCGTTTCGTGCGGTGCGGGTTTGGTGGTCGAGCTGCCGCTGCCGTGGGCGATGTCCGGGGCGCAAACCTTTGCAGCGGGCGGTGTTGCGCTGGCTCGTGCGTTCAAGACCGTTGATACGCTCGGCTTCGGGTGTGAGTGCGGTGATGCAGACGCTCTGTTTGAGCTTGTTCAGGCGATGAAGCTGCCTGCTTTTTCGCAAACGGTTCAGTCGGAAATGAACAGCGGTATTACTTTTGCCGCCGCCCGTCAGAAAGCGTGTGAAAAACTGCTTGGTGCGCAGACTGCCTCTTTACTGTCTTTTCCGAATAATGCGTTGGCGGTCGAATATCTTACAGCCCTGCAGGGCACAACAATTTTACCGTTTGCCGTCAAACGAATCGGTGCCGGTCATGATTCCGCAGCCGAAAATGAAACACTTTCCGGTTCGCTGCTGCGGGAAAAGATACGCACGGGAGGCGAGGTTACGGATTATGTGCCGCCGTTTCTTTTGTCGTGTGAGCATACCGAACCAAACCGGCTGGATGTGGCAGTGCTTGCTGCGCTGCGTACCATGAAAAAGGAGGATTTTTCCTCTGCTCCCGATTTATCCGAGGGCTTGGAGAACCGCATTTTTTCGGTGGTGCAGGAGGCGGAGTCGCTGGAGGATCTGTTTGCACGCAGTAAAACCAAACGCTACACGCTTGCCCGGATCCGGCGCATTGTGTGGAGCTTGTTCCTCGGTATTACACGGGAGGATACGCTTCTTCCGCCGCCGTATCTGCGTGTGCTGGCGGCGAATGAATCGGGAAAAAAACTTCTGTCCGGTGCGGCACTGCCGGTTTCGGCAAGAGCTGCACAGGCAGCTTTGACGGATGCACGGGCTGAGCATATTTTTTCGCTGGAATGTGCGGCAGACGATGTGTTCGGGCTTTGCTTTGCCAGACCGAAGCCGACGAAAGGTTATCTGCGCCGAAAAATATGAAAAATTCACAAAATATTCAGAGGAAAGTAATGAAATTTGCTGATTTTTTTCATTGTTCCTTCCAATGTATGTGATATAATATAACTTTAAGATTGAGTGAAAAGGCGAGGTGAAATAATGGCTTCCGAAACGGTAAATGCTATTCTCGAAGAAGAAAAAAAGGCGAGCGAGGCATATCGGTCAGCTTGTGACAGGGCTCAGGAAATCATCCGGCAGGCGAAAGAAAAAGCGCAGGCTGATCTTGAAGAAGAAATGAAAAAGGCGGTGGAACGAGCCAAAGCAAAAACGGCAGCCGCCGAGAAGAAAGCAAGCGAAATCCTTGCCGCTGCCGCCAAAGAATCTCAGGCGGATTGTATGGAGATCATTGCCGCAGGCAAAGCGAAACGCAGCGAAACGACCAAGGCGATTCTGAAGGCTATCATTCCCGTTTGATTAAGTCAGCTACAACATCGCAAAAGGAGGTGTTGCTTTTGGCGAAGCTGAAAATGATGAAAATTGAACTGCTTGCCCTGTTGGAGGACAGCAAGAAAATCATCGACACGCTGCAGCGTTTGGGCGTGGTCGAGCTTTCCGATGAAAAGCAGGCGGAAGGAATGCAGAAGTTTTCAACGGCAGGCTGCGTTACGCAGTTTGAGAAATATCTGCAAATTGCGCTGAATGCGCAGACGGTTCTCACCAAATATGCT
>JAZUJI010000089.1:0-4421 GCA_045642685.1 Acutalibacteraceae bacterium
CGAAAACGGAGGCTTAATATGCAGATAGGTATTTATTATGCGTACTGGGAAAAAGAATGGGGCGGTGATTTTCTGCCCTATATCCCGAAGGTCAAAAAGCTGGGGTTTGATATTCTCGAAGTCCCCTGCGGCGATTTTCACAAAGCGGAAGATTCGTTTTTCCGTGAATTGAGAGCCGTATCCGAGTCGGAGGGTATTACGCTCACCGGCGGGTACGGTCCGAGACCCGAACATAATCTGGCTTCTGCCGACAAACAGGCGGTCGAACAGGCTCTGGCTTTCTACGCCGATGTGTTCCGCAAAATGGAAACGGCCGGTATCCGTTCCATCGGCGGTGCGCTCTATTCTTACTGGCCGGTCAACTTCAAAGCAGGATTTGATAAACAGAGGGACTTTGAACGAAGCGTTGACGGCATGAGCCGCTTGGCAGATCTGGCGGCAAACCACGGCATTGAGCTGAACATGGAAGCCCTCAACCGCTTTGAAGGGTATCTGATCAATGACTGTGAGGAATGTCTGAACTATGTCAATGCCGTGAACCGCAAAAATGTTCATGTCATGCTGGACACATTCCATATGAACATTGAGGAAGATTCTTTCACCGATGCCATTAAAAAAGCAGGCGGAAAACTCGGTCACTTCCATGTCGGCGAGGGCAACCGCAGACCGCCCTATGCGAACGGCAGAATGCCGTGGAAAGAAATCGGCGAAGCCCTGCACGCAATCGGCTACGACGGCAATGTCGTCATGGAGCCGTTTGTACGCCCGGGCGGACAGGTCGGGCAGGATATTTCCATTTGGCGGGATTTGTCGCACGGTGCGGCCGATGCCGATTTGGATCGGGATGCGGCGGAATCCGTCCGCTTCCTGCGTGAACTTTGGGGTTAAAAAATATTTTGATTGGAGAACATTATGAACACCAGAAACAACACCTACCGTATCGGAAAATTCAACCAGCTTACCCGTACCGTCTACAGCACCGCAAACGGCTTGCCGTCAAATTCGGTGACTGCCCTGTGCTTTGATGCTACCGGGAAGCTCTATGTCGGCACCGATAAAGGGCTTTCTGTTTTGGAAAAAGGTAAATTCACAGCCGTTAACCTCGGCATCAAAAATCCGAAAATTTCCATGCTTGCCGTATCGGACAAAGGGCTGTACATCGGCGTGGAAAAAACGCTGTTTGAATATAACGGTAAAAAAATCATTTCCGAAAGAAGCTTTTCATCCGATCTTGTCGCCGTAAAAAAAGACGGTGACAACACCACCTGGTTCCTGACGGAATCCGTGCTTTACCGTCTGCCGGAGGGTGCGGAAGATTTTGATATGAAAATCGGCGTAGCAGGCAAGGGCACCTGCATTGCCGTAAGCCGAAACAACACGGTTTATGTCGGCACCGACACCTGCGGACTGAATGCACTGGCAGGCAAGCGCTGGCACTGGTCGGAACTGACAAGTGAAATGTCCGGTCTGATCAGCGACCGTGTGACAAGCGTGGATATGGACAGCGTGGGCAATGTCTGGGTCGGCACCGACAAAGGCGTTTGTGTATATGACAACAAGGGGCTTTGGCTGCGCCACGACACCATCAAGGCTCTGCCGGACGCATACATCACCGATATGGCGGCAGCCGAAAACGGTGACCGCTATTTTTCCACCACGACCGGTCTGATCCATATGCACAACGGTCAGCTCAGCTACTACGGCTACAAGCGCTGGCTGCCCCATATGCACGCAACCGCCGTTGCTTTGGGCAAGGACGGCTGCTTCTGTGTCGCTACCATGGACGGCATCAGCGTATTTGAAAGCAAGCTGATGTCCCTGGAAGAAAAAGCGATCGAATTGCGCCGGCTCACCGAAACCTACAACATTCGCAAGGACGGCTGGGCACTCACCCGCCGCCTTGACCACGAGGGTGTTGTTTCGTTGGATGAGGGTTATATCGACAACACCGATAACGACGGGCACTGGACCGGCTGCTATCTCGCCGCCCTGTGCTATGAATATGCCTGCACCAAGAACGAAGAGGTGCGTGCGCAGGCAAAGCGCAGCCTGCTGGCGATGATCCGTCTGGTCGAGGTCACCGGCATCGAGGGCTTCCCTGCCCGTGCTATCCGTTACCCGGATGAGCGCAGCTACGGCACCGGCAACCGGGAAGAGTGGCACTACACCACCGACAAGGACGGTACAAAAATCGAATGGCTCGGTGAAACCTCCTCGGATGAAATCGTCGGGCATTTCTACGCCTATGCCAACTATTATGATTTAGTCGCAGACGAAGAAGAAAAAGAGCTGATCCGGGATGTTGTGACCAAAATCATGACGCACATTCTTGACCACAATTTCCGCCTGATCGACACGGACGGCATCCCGACCACCTGGGCCAACTGGGACCCCGATATTCTGAACAATGACCACAAGTGGATCTTTGAAAAGGGTACGAACTCTCTGCAGATCCTTGCCTTCCTCAAAATGGCTTTACACATCACAGGCGATGAAAAATACGAAGATCTGTTCCGTATGCTCGCCGCCGACAAGCATTTTGCCATGAATCTCATGCGCTATAAAATCCCGGACGGTCACCTTTGCCACATCGACGACAACCACGATTTTCTGATGATCACCATGCTCATGCGTTATACGGACGACCCGGTTCTGCGCTCGGTTTTCGCAATCGGTCTGACCGACCACTGGAACGATGAGCGCATCGAGCGCAACGCATTCTTCAACTTTGTTTACGGTCAGGCGACCGGTGAACGCTTTGATATAGACGACTGCATTGAGGAGCTGGCAGATTACCCGATGGATCCGGTCATGTGGACGCTCTACAACAGCCACCGCAGCGATTTGGAATGGGATCTTTCCCCGACTGAGCTCGGTATGATCCCGCAGCTGGTTCATCCGATCGAATCACACAGCCGCCGTCTGCTCAGCTTCGATTCCAACCGCTTCATCTGCGACAGCGGCATTGCAGGCAAGGCTGAGGAGCTTTTCTGCAAGTCCGATGAGCCGACCGCTTTCACCATGTTCCCCGGAACAGGCAACGACAAGGGCATGGAGATGACCACCTGCACGAGCTTCACCCATCCGTATTGGTTCGCCCGTTACCACGGCCTGATTGAAGAGGCGTAACGGATATGGCAACGGAAAAACGCTATCTTTACTTTGACAAAAAAGGCAAGCCCTGTGATGCCGGTACTGCCGTGCTTTGCGTCATACAGACCGTTGACCGGAGCGGAAAGGTTTTGCAGGAAACGGAAATTTCCATCACAGAGGAAGAAACAAAAAATAATAAGGGATGATACAGTATGAGTAAACCCCGTAAAAGCGTTGATGATTATTTCAATCGCAACAAATGGATTTTCAGCATCGGCGGTATCGGCCGTGATATGTGCTATTCGCTGTTTTCCAATTTTCTTTTGACCTATGTTCTGTTCACCCGTTCCGTCACCACCGAGCAGTTTGCCGTCATCAGCACCATTCTCATCATCTGCCGTGTCTGGGACGGTCTGAATGACCCCATCATGGGTGGTATTGTGGAAAACACACGCACCCGCTTCGGCAAATTCAAGCCGTGGATCCTGATCGGCGCATTAACCAACGGTGTGACCATTATCGCCATGTTTTCCAACCGCTTAGAGGGCTGGAACTTCATCTATCTGTTTGTGGCACTTTATCTGCTGTGGGATATTACCTTTACCATGAACGACATCGGCTACTGGTCCATGATGCCCTCTCTGACCAGCAAGCCGGATCGACGGGACAAAATCGTGGCACTCGCCAACCTGTTCAGCGGTCTGGGCAATCTTGCCGCTGTCGGTCTTGTGCCGATGCTCACCGCAGGCAAGTATGCAATCGGCGGCAACTCCATCACCGCCTATGCCGTTGTTTCCGTCATTTGTGTCGGTATGTTCATTCTGTGTCAGAGCCTTTGCTGCGCCGGTGTGAAAGAAAACCGCAACGCAAAAGTCGAAAAAGAAGAAAAGCACGGTCTGAAACAGATGTTCAGTGTCATTTTTCACAACGACCAGCTTTTGTGGGCTTCCCTGCTCACCCTGCTTGCGCAGCTCAGCGGTGCGATGCTCACCGCCTTTGCCGCTTATTACATCTATCTGAAATTCGGTTATAACGGTACATATGTCACCATGTTCACCGCATTCTTTGCCGGTGCCTCCGGATTACTGCTCATGGTATTCCCCGTTCTTTGCAAAAAGTTCTGCCGTAAAAAAGCGCTCGGACTTTCCCTGATCGTTGCAACCATCGGCTATCTCGGGTTCATTCTCGGCGGCACAGTCATTCCCGACTCCATCCGCTTAGGGTTCCTGTGCGGTGCCGCTTTAGTGACCGGATTCGGTCAAAACTGGTTTACCATGGTGGTTATGGTTATCTTCACCAACACCATTGAAGTCGGAGGCCAAGCGGTC
>JAZUJI010000090.1:0-11154 GCA_045642685.1 Acutalibacteraceae bacterium
GTGCTTCATCGCTTTCCGATGTTATCAAGCTCATTGAAAACAAGGACTTTTCCGTCAATGTCATTTCAAAAAGCGGCACGACCACAGAGCCTGCCGTTGCATTCCGTGTATTCAAGGAGCTTCTTGAAAAGAAGTACGGCAAAGAAGAAGCTGCCGGGCGAATTTATGTCACGACCGATAAGTCCAGAGGTACTCTGAAAGCACTGGCTGACCAAAACGGTTACCGTACTTTTGTAGTTCCCGATGATGTCGGCGGCCGCTATTCAGTTCTTACGGCGGTTGGTTTGCTCCCCATTGCGGCAGCAGGTATCGATATTGATAAACTGATGCAGGGTGCGGCAGCTGCAAGAGAAAAATATAAAGATCCTTCTATTGAAGAAAACGACTGCTATAAATATGCTGCGATCCGCAATTTACTTTACCGCAGTGGCAAAAAGGTCGAAATGTTCGTTTCCTACGAGCCGGATTTTGCTTTGATGTGCGAATGGCTCAAGCAGCTTTACGGCGAAAGCGAAGGTAAGGAGTTTAAGGGAATTTATCCGTCATCCGCTATTTATTCCACCGACCTTCACTCGCTCGGTCAGTATGTTCAGCAGGGCGAACGCCTTATGTTTGAAACTGTTGTCTACACAGCACAGCCGAAGCAGGATGTTGCGATCGAAGCAACGGCTGACAATGCAGACGGTTTGAATTTCCTTGCCGGTAAAACCGTTTCTTATGTGAACCGCAAGGCCTTTGAAGGAACACTTTTGGCGCACACGGACGGTCAGGTGCCGAACCTTGTGCTTGAAATCCCGTCCATGAACGAAACCGTTCTCGGCGAATTGATATATTTCTTTGAAAAGGCGTGCGCCATTTCTGGTTATATTCTGGGTGTCAATCCGTTTGATCAACCCGGTGTCGAAAGCTACAAAAAGAATATGTTTGCCCTGTTAGGCAAACCCGGGTACGAAGACATGAAGGCAGAGCTTGAAGCAAAGCTCAAATAACTGTTATTCAGCCAAGGCATTCCGCTGATGCCTGCGGTGATGCCTTAACCATAAGCGTCTACAAAAAATAAAGGAGAAAACAACATGATCAAGCTTATTCTCGGACACAAAGGCTCAGGAAAAACAAAAAAACTGGTTGAGCTCGTCAATGCAGCTGCACACGCCTCTAACGGCAATGTCGTGTGCATTGAAAAAGAATCTCAGCTTACTTACGATGTCACATCCCGTGCAAGACTGATTGCAACGGATACATTTTCTATTTGCGGTTACAGTGCATTTTATGGCTTTATCAGCGGGATCTGCGCCGGTGACCACGATATTACCGACATCTTTATTGATGCGACCCTGAAAATCGGCGGCAGAAATTACGATGAGCTGGGCAAGTTCCTTGCTGATGTAAATGAGCTGTCCAAGTTAGAAGAAAAAGACATCACCTTCACAATTTCTGCCGATGAAGCGGAAATTCCGGCTGCTATTTTTGAATTCGCTCAGATTCTCTAAGAATTATAAAATAATTCTTGACAAAGCGTCAAATTCCTTGTATACTATTAAAGTCTTTGTACCGAATGTAGGTCTGTTTTCGGGGGTTGATGCGTTTTGATTCTTGAGCTTGAGCCGATTTTTAATAATATCGGGCAAGATCTTGATTTCCGCTATGAGTTGGATCTATCCGATCTTGATGTGTCAATGATTCATCCGATCCAAAATCCGGCCGTCATTCAGGGCAGAGTTTATAACCGTGCCGGTGTTGTGCATTTGAGTGCCTGTGCAGCTTTCGATTATGCTGCACCGTGTGATCGCTGCGCAGAGCCGACTACCCGACACTATGATATTCCTTTGGAGCATATTCTTGTTACGACCCTTAATAATGAGGATAATGACGAGTTTGTTTTGCTTGACGGAATGCGTTATGAGGTTAATGAGCTGATTCGGGAAGATATTATTTTATCTCTTCCGTCCGGTTATCTTTGTCGGGATGATTGCAAAGGTGTTTGCCAATACTGCGGCAAGAACCTTAATAAAGACTCATGTAGTTGTAAAGCACCGGTCGATCCCAGATTGGCGGTACTTGAACAACTGTTAGATAACTAATTCGTGAGTAAAGAAGTTTCACAGCAGCGAGGAGGTTGCAAGAATGGCAGTTCCTAAGAGAAGAGTCTCTAAGGCAAGACGCGACAAGAGGCGCAGCAGCGTTTGGAAGATGAGTGCTCCCGAACTTGTTAAGTGCCCCAAGTGCGGCGAATACAAAAGACCGCACAGACTGTGTCCCAACTGTGGCTACTACAACGGCAGACAGGTAATTGATACAGAGGCGTAAGCTTTAAGGCAGAGGCGTTTTCAGCTCTCTGCCTTTTGCTTTTTCGAGAGAAGGTGACGGCATGGCGGTTCGCATTTCAAAAGTCGAAAACGGCTGCAAATGTGCAAAAAAAATTCACGGCGGAGATACGCTCATTTCTGTTAACGGCAACGAGATCAGGGATGTGCTGGACTACCGGTTTTACACAAGCGAGGAAAAGCTCAAGCTTCGCATCGAAACCGAAAAAGGCAGGAAGCGTACGGTAAGGCTCAGAAAAGGCGAGTATGAAGATATTGGTCTATGCTTTGACACCTATTTGATGGATAAGCACCATTCCTGCAAAAACAAATGTATTTTCTGTTTCATTGACCAAATGCCGAAGGGAATGAGGGAATCACTCTATTTCAAAGATGATGATTCAAGGCTTTCTTTTTTGTTCGGCAATTATGTTACGCTGACGAATTTGACCGATGAGGATATAGACCGTATCATCAAAATGCACATCAGCCCTGTCAATATCTCTGTTCACACAATGAACCCGCAGCTTCGTGTTGAGATGATGAAAAACCCGAATGCCGGTGATTCGCTGCGTTTTCTCAACCGTTTGGCAGAAGCTGATATCAAATTAAATACGCAGCTTGTCCTTTGCCCCGGCATCAATGACGGCAAAGAATTGGAATACAGCCTCGAGCAGCTCGGGAAGCTCTACCCGGCAGTGCAGAGCATTGCTGCCGTGCCGGTCGGTTTAACCAAATACCGTGAGGAGCTGCCGAAACTTCGTGCGTTTGATGAACATTCTGCCGCAGCTGTCATTGATTGCGTTGATAACTTTAATGCACATTTTCGCTATTTTCACGGCGAAACCATTGCCTATGCGGCAGATGAATTCTATTTGAAAGCCGGGCGTCCGATTCCTCCGGAAGAGTATTACGGTGCTTATCCGCAGCTTGCCAACGGTGTGGGAATGTGGCGCAGCCTGGAGGATGAATTCATGCAGGCTCTCGATTCCTGTGAAATCAGCTCCGTTTCTCCGAGGCGTATCAGTATTGCAACCGGTGCAGCCGCTTATCCGCTGCTGAAAAAATGCGCAGATGAAGCGTGCAAAAGAATTGACGGATTGACTGTCACTGTCTATGAAGTCATCAATAACTTTTTCGGTGAAAGCGTTACGGTCAGCGGTTTGCTGACCGGGCAGGATTTAGAAGCACAACTGAAGGGGAAAAACCTCGGCGATGAGCTTCTGCTTTCCGAAAATATGCTGCGTGACGGAGAAGAAGTGTTTTTGGATGATGTAACACTGGCTCAGCTGAGTGATCGCTTAAATATCACCATTCGCACTAATCGTCCGGATGGTTTTGATTTATTTGAACATATGATGGGGTTGCATAATTATGATACAGAAATGTAAAAAGATTTTCAGCTTTTTTACAACCTACGAAAAATGCTGGTTCCTCGGCATTACCGTTTTGGCTTTTGTATTCGCTTTCCTTTTTCCGGAAGAGGATGTCGGCGGAGTGAACGGAAAAGTCATTATGGCGTTATATCTCGGCAACATTTTTTCCAACATTTTGTGTGAGTTGTTGATTTCAAAACAAAGCAAATGGAATTTTATGGTTTCTCTTGTGGTGGAAGCGACCGAAATAGCCATTCCGATCATTTGCGGGTTCCGCTTTGCAACCGTTGCTACAACGGTTTTGTTTTGGATTCCCGTAGATATTATCAGCTTTTTTAATTGGCGGAGACACCCGGATGGCGAGAAAGAGGAGCTGACAAAGGTACGCACCTTGCGTGGCTGGCAGGAATTGCTGATTATTGTCGGTATTTTTGCATGGACAGTCGGTGTCGGCTTCCTTTTGACAAAGATAAATGTGGAATACGGAATTCTGGCAGATGACCCGCTGCTTGCGAAAATCGTATGCTATCTGGATGCTTGCTGCAGCGCAGTCGGTGTCGCAAACGGTCTGTTCATTTTGTTCC
This sequence comes from Acutalibacteraceae bacterium, assembly GCA_045642685.1. Classification (GTDB taxonomy): domain Bacteria; phylum Bacillota; class Clostridia; order Oscillospirales; family Acutalibacteraceae; genus UBA8612. Next base: position 4,264 of record JAZUJI010000090.1, read on the forward strand.
GTTTCCGCGAACAATGGGTTGCCTGGTACATAAGCTGCGCCCTGGAAACAGCCATGAATATTCTGGCAGGGCAGTGGGTGCTCCTGGTGCTCAAATTCGGTTATTTGACGAATACTACTTACGGTTATATCAAGTGGACAAAATACATTAACGAACACGAACATTCAAAAAAGAATGTCAAAAAGATTGAAGCAGGGAAGTGATAGTTATGTCAAAGCCTTTGGTTGCTATTGTCGGCCGCCCGAATGTCGGCAAATCAACACTTTTCAATAAACTTTGCGGTAAAAGGCTTTCCATTGTTGATGATACGCCGGGTGTGACCCGTGACCGCATTTTTGCCGATTGCGAATGGTGCGGAAGAACGATAACCCTGGTTGATACCGGCGGTATCGAGCCGTATTCCGATGATATTATTCTTTCACAAATGCGCCGTCAGGCTCAGCTTGCCATTGAAAGTGCGGATGTTGCTGTTTTGGTGTGTGATGTGCGTTCCGGCGTTGTCGCAACCGATGCCGAGGTTGCCGCCATGCTGCAAAAAAGCAGTAAGCCCGTCATTCTTTGCGTAAACAAGTGCGATTCCATCGGTGAGCCGCCGCTGGAATTTTATGAGTTCTATAACCTCGGTTTGGGTGATCCGATTGCGGTTTCCTCCGTACACGGTCACGGCACCGGTGAACTGCTCGACAGAATTCTGTCTTTTCTTCCTTGTGATGCCGAAGAAGAAAGTGATGATGAAATCATCAAGGTTGCCATTATCGGTAAACCGAATGTCGGTAAATCTTCTCTGGTCAACAGTATTTCCGGGGAAGAAAGAAGCATCGTGTCGGACATTGCCGGCACGACCCGTGATGCCACGGACACACGGGTTGAGAACAAGCACGGAAAATATGTTTTAATTGATACCGCCGGTCTGCGCCGAAAAAGCAGGGTAGAGGATCAAATTGAAAAATATTCCGTTATCCGTGCACAAATGGCCGTTGAGCGTTCAACAGTCTGTGTGATCATGATCGATGCGGAAGAGGGCTTTACGGAGCAGGATTCAAAGGTTGCCGGTATTGCCCATGAAATGGGCAAGGCGTGCATTATTGCCGTGAATAAATGGGATCTCGTTGAAAAAGACGGAAAAACCATGGACAGCTACCGTAAAAAACTCATGAATGATTTTTCCTTTATGTCCTATGCGCCGATTATTTTTATTTCTGCTAAAACCGGTCAACGCCTTGACCGGCTGTTTGAGCTGATCAACTTTGTGGATGCACAAAATGCAATGCGTATCTCCACCGGCAAGCTTAATTCCGTGCTTGCCGATGCCACTGCAAGAGTGCAGCCGCCGACCGACAAGGGCAGACGACTGAAGATTTACTACATGACACAGGCTTCCACTCGTCCGCCGACATTTGTGTGCTTTGTTAACCGGAAGGATCTGTTCCATTACAGCTATCAGCGGTATTTGGATAATCAGATTCGTGAGGTGTTCGGTTTGGAAGGAACTCCGACCCGTTTTGTTATTCACGAAAGGGAAGAGAAGAAATAACCGACTGTACCTGATCCCAGCGGAAGCGAATGGTTTCCTGCTTTGTGCCGAAAACGGAATAGGCACTTTTTTCACTTGCCGTAAGGATACCGATCGTTCCGAAAAAGGCGAAGCATAGGAGCATAACAGCTAAAAGATAAAGTCGAAACAGATTTTTCATATTATTCCTTTCCTTGTGACTCATCCAGAAGGATCGCCAGACTTTTTCCGAGAAGCCGCCCGGAGTAGGCGGCTTCTTCTAATGTGTTGGAGCTGCTTCCGACTTCGATCAAAAGATTGTTTTTGGAGCAGTCCATGTTATATTGGCGTTCACAAAAATATAACGGGCGCATCAGACCGGGAAAATTTTTTTCAATAGTGCTTTGTAGCTGAAGGGCAAAGCGGAGGTTGTATTTCCAATTCGGAAAGTTTTTGATTTTACCTTCCTGACAGCCGGTGATTATCATCATTTGTGCCGCTTTTTTGCCGAGGATCTCCGCTGTCGGCTTGATGCGTACTCCGTTCGATTGTTCGATTGCATCCCTGTGAATATCCAGAACAATTTGGATCTCCGGATACTGCTTGAGGTATTTTTCAACATTCACTCGGGAATGGGCGTAGGCACCGGTGTATTTCAAATCGTGGATTTCTTTGTCGTGTATCACGGAATAGCCTGCTTTTTCCAGCTGTTCTGTGATTTCCATACCAACCCGAACCATGTTGCGGTCCGAGGATTTACTGCGCGTGATATAATCCTGTGCATACCATCCACGGTCAAGCATTTCATAGCTTTCTGTGGTGTGAGTGTGAAAAATCAACACGGTCGGTTTTGTCTTATCGGTTACTTTCAGTTCCGCTCCCATATTGAGCAGTGCTTGAAAATCAATGTTTTTCTGCGTATCGGTGTTGTTTTTGATCAAAACAGAACCAACAGAGGCATTGGCTTCTTTTTTACCGTATTGCCGCTGTGTAATCGTTCCGTCTTTCTTATCTTTATCGGCATTTTTTTGCGCGGATTGAATCAGCGCTTTGATGTCATCCGGTGTTGCTGTCAGTTCTTGAAGCGGATTGCTTGTGTAGACGGTTCGTTTTTGCGCCGTAACGGTTGCTTTTTCGCCGGGTATCGCAAAGGGTGACTCAACCTGTGCCGTTGCCGTAAGAGCCGTATCGGGCTGTTCAGCGGTGCTTTTCAGTGCAGCGCCTTGCGTAATGATTGCCGTCAAAGCAATAATGCAGCCGCTGAGAAAAATTGCAATACGGTTAAATCTGTTCTCTGCCGAATCTTTCAAAACGATACCTCCTTTGTGGGCGTTCCACAAACAGATATCTATGCAAAAGACAAGCTTGTTATTCGCCGCCTACAAGCAGAGCCATATCATCCGTATCGATCTGCGGCTGCAGAGCTTTATTCAGTGCCATGGCGACTAATTTAGCAGAGCGTTCAATCAACAAATCAATTTCTCTCGGAGTAACCATCATTTTTTTGCCGCTCGGTTCGGCGATTTTTCGTGAATTTTCTCCGATCAGATCATATGCAAGCGTTGAGGCATCCACAACGGTCGGTACGCCGATGGAAATAACGGGGATCCCCATTGTTTTCGGGCTGATTTCTTTGCGTGCGTTTCCGACACCCGAACCGGGTGTGATTCCGGTGTCGCAAATCTGAACCGTGCATCCGAGCCGTTCCAGCCGTCGTGAGGCTAATGCATCTACGGTAATTAAAACGGCAGGAGATATGCGTTGAATGATACCGAGCAGAATTTCACCCGTTTCCATTCCGTTTTGTCCCAGTACGCCCGGTGCAATTCTTGCAACCGAGCGCAGCGGGCTGAACCCGAACTGTTTTTGCATTTGTGTCGGAATATGTCTTGTGGTAAAAATCAAATCGGCACACTTCGGTCCGAGTGCATCCGGTGTAATACGGTCATTCCCGAGACCGCACACAAGAACAGTGCCTTGCTCAGGCAGAAGCTTATTTATTTCTTCTGCAATGGCTTCAATTTCGCCTTTTCCGAATGAAGTTTCCTCCCAAATGCTTTTCAATTCAACTGTGACATACGTTCCGATTCCACGGTGTATTTGTCTGGCTCCCTGTTCGTTGGTCACATGAATCGTTGTCAGTGCCGCACTGCCGACTCTTTTTTTGTCAATTCTGATACCCGAGGTGTCGCCCGAAAGCATCTCCTGCTGTTCCAAAGCTAAATCCGTTCGCAGATTCAATCTGATTCACCTTTTCATTTAAGATTTCTAACATATTTTTTGCACTTTTCTTCAAAAATCTCTTGCTTTTTTCAGGAAAAAATGATATCATACTTACCTGTATGATAATCCAAGGAGGTGTATTCTGTGCCGAACATTAAATCCGCTAAGAAAAGAGTTCTTGTTAACAAGACCAAGGCTGCCCGCAACAAATCTGCGAACACTGCTTTGAAAACCGCTCTCAAAAAGGCTAACGCTGCTATCGAAGCAAACGCTGCCGATAAAGACGCTGTTGTTGCCGCTGCAATGAAGAAGATTGACCAGGCTGCTGCCAAAGGTATCATCCACAAGAACAACGCAGCAAGAAAGAAATCTGCTCTTGCACTTAAAGCAAACAAGGCATAATTGCCGTTTTGTTTGGGGCGCACCCAAGGTGCGCCCGTAAGCAAAGCCAAAACAGCCGACCTGTGGCCCCGAATGTATTCGGAGCTGAAGGTCGTTTGTTTTTGTTTTGTACAATATAAAAAGAGCAGTTCTCACGCAGGTATCTGTGCGAGAACTGCTCACAATATTTATTGAACGGTTATTTTAAGTTGCTGCGGAGCGTTGCAAGTTCATCGGCAAGTGTTTTCGGCAGCTTGTCACCGAATTTGCCGTAGAACTCGGAAATACCTTCCGCTTCGGTGTTCCAAAGCTCTTTATCCACATCAAGCATAGCCATGAGTGTGTCGAGCGTGACTTCTTCTTCGATGCCCTCACGGTTGATATCCTCCGCTTTCGGAACATAACCGATTGCTACTTCGTCAGCATCGACCTTGCCTTCGCAGCGGTCGAGAATCCACTCAAGAACACGAAGGTTATCGCCGAAGCCAGGCCACATGAAGTTGCCCTCATCATCCTTGCGGAACCAGTTGACATTAAAAATTTTCGGAGCTTTATCGGCATCCAGCTCAGCACCGATATCGATCCAGTGCTGCCAGTAATCACCCATGTTGTAGCCGCAGAACGGGAGCATTGCCATCGGGTCACGGCGAACAACACCAACCGCACCGGAAGCGGCTGCGGTCGTTTCGGAAGCCATGATCGAACCGACAAAAACGCCGTGATTCCAATCTCTTGACTGATAAACAAGGGGAGCGAGCTTGGCTCTTCTGCCGCCGAAAACGATAGCGGAAATCGGCACGCCCTGCGGATTTTCAAATTCCTTGCTGATGCAGGGGCAATTTTCGGCAGGTGCGGTGAAGCGGCTGTTGGGATGCGCACCCTTTTCTTCGCTTTCCTGACCGTTCCAGGGGTTGCCCTTCCATTCAACGGCGTTGGCAGGCGGATTCTTGTCAAGACCTTCCCACCAGACGGTGTTATTGTCCTTATTCAAAGCAACATTGGTGAAAATGGTGCCTTTCTTGGTGGCGGCAAGTGCGTTGGGGTTGGATTTGGCGTTGGTTCCGGGCGCAACGCCGAAGAAACCGTTTTCAGGGTTGATCGCATAAAGTCTGCCGTCATCACCCTTGCGAATCCAGCTGATATCATCACCGACACACCAAACCTTGTAACCTTTTTCCTGATAGGCTTTCGGCGGAATCAGCATGGCAAGATTGGTCTTGCCGCAGGCAGAGGGGAAAGCGGCACAGATGTATTTGACTTCGCCGTTGGGCTTTTCAACGCCGAGAATCAGCATATGCTCAGCCTGCCAGCCCTCTTTCCAGCCCTGATAAGAGGCAATACGGAGCGCAAAGCACTTTTTGCCGAGCAGAACATTTCCGCCGTAACCGGAGTTGACGGAGATGATTGTGTTATCCTGCGGGAATTGGCAAATATATCTCTTTTCTTCATCGATTGCACATTTGCAATGCAGACCTCTGACCCAATCGTTGCTGTCACCGAGTGCTTCCAGAACCTTGGTGCCGACTCTGGTCATGATGCACATATTGAGTACGACATAAATGCTGTCGGTCAATTCGATACCGATTTTGGAAAAACGGGAACCGACAGGACCCATGGAGTAGGGGATGATGTACATCGTTCTGCCCTTATAGGAATCCTCGGCGATCGCATAAAGCATTTCATAAGCTTCGTTGGGATCCATCCAGTTATTGGTCGGACCGGCAAGCTCTTTGGTGGGTGCGCAGATGAAGGTTCTGCCTTCGACACGGGCAACATCGTTGACGGCGGTACGGTGCAGGTAGCAGTCGGGAAGCAGATCCTGATTCAGTTTGATCATTTCACCGGTGGAGCAGGCTTCTGCCCGGAGAGCTTCGATCTGCTCTTTTGAACCGTCAATGAGAACAATGTTCTCGGGCTTTACGAGGTTGACCTTTTCTTCAATCCACGCATTAACGCTTGCGTTGTTAGTGAATTTTTCCATTGTTACAGTCTCCTTTCGGAATTACCGAATTATTACGAATACTAATATATCTCATTTTCAGCAATACTTCAAGCTAAAATAATACAAATATTATACCATTATATGCCGGCATTTTAGTTGTTTTACCGATTCATATGGATTGAAGCAATGACTTGATATTCAAAAGAGCGTGCGGAATACCTTTCAGAATTTTTGCAAAACCTTTTGTTTTTTTACCGCCGTTGATCATGTCGATCAGACCTTTTGCCATTTCTTCGCTGAAAACACCGAGGCTCATGGAAACCATGTTCCGGATCGGCAGTTCAACCATGGTGCGAATGATCATTTCACGGTTGCTGTCGTTCTTAAACGCCGTGTTGACAACACCAATGATCAAATCAAGCATTTTTTTGCCGAAGGCTGTATCGGCGGCATCTTCTAAAGAGTTTTCAAAGGTCAGCGGTGCATGACGGTCACGCACACGAGGCGGCAGGGCGAAGCCTAAAACCGCTTCAAACTGGCTGTCGGTTATCCGGTCGATATCCGCCGTGTAGTACGCCGGTGCGATTTCTCTGAAATTCGGAATATAAGCCTGCGGAAGAGAGGATTCAACATGAACCGTCGTATGCAGACGAATATCCCGGCTGGATGCACCGATAAGCAGTTCAAATTCACCGCTTTCCACATACCAGTCCCGAATACTGATGTTATAGAACGCGAAGGAACGCTTATCGAGCGTGAGCGTGATCTCCGTTTCTTCCCCGGCTTTCAGGAACACCTTTCGGAAGCCTTTCAGCTCCTTTTCAGGTCGGAAAATCGTGGGATCCGTATCCTT
>JAZUJI010000091.1:0-3731 GCA_045642685.1 Acutalibacteraceae bacterium
TCCAGCGTATCGGTAATGCGCTGATTGACCACCTCGCCTGCCCCGAGAATGTGAGCGTTCGGGTTTTCTTCGCCGGAAAATTCTTTGTTCGGCTTGCTTTTTTTTGCCAAATTTCACACGCTCCTTTCGTCAGCTGACATCGGTCAGATCCAGATACATATAACCGCAGTCGGCAATGTGCTGTTTGCGCCCGGCAAGATTGTCCCCCAGCAGCAAATCAAATACCTCGGATGTTTTTTGCGCCAAATCCGGTTCGATCTTGATTAAACGGCGTGTTTTGGGGTTCATGGTGGTCAGCCACATCATATCGGCATCGTTTTCACCAAGTCCTTTGGAGCGCTGTATGGTGTACCGTTTCCCTTCCAATTCGGCAAGCACATCGGTCTTTTCCCGCTCGGTGTAAGCGAACCATGTTTCGTCCTTATAGCTGATTTCATAAAGCGGCGATTCGGCGATATAGACATAGCCTTCTTCAATGAGCGTCGGCATCAGGCGGTAGATCATGGTCAGAATCAGCGTGCGGATCTGGAAACCGTCCACATCGGCATCGGTACAGATGATGATTTTATTCCAGCGCAGATTGTCCAGACTGAAATTGGAAAGGTCTTTCGCACTCTTGCCGCCCTTGACCTCGACCCCGCAGCCGAGAACCTTGATCAAGTCGGTGATAATATCGCTTTTGAAAATGCGGTCATATTCGCTTTTCAGGCAATTCAGGATTTTGCCCCGCACGGGAATGATCGCCTGAAATTCCGAATCCCGGGACTGCTTACAGGCGCCCAGTGCCGAATCACCCTCCACAATGAACAGCTCCCGCTGATTCACATCCTTACTGCGGCAGTCCACAAATTTCTGGACACGGTTCGCCATATCGTTGCTGCTCTGCAGATTCTTTTTCAGATTCTGCCGTGTTGATTCCGCACGGACACGGCTGCGCATATTCACCAGCACCTGACCGCAGATTTTTTCCGCATCCAGCTTATTTTCGATGAAATAGATTTCGAGCTGATGGCGGAAAAACTCCGTCATCGCCTCCTGAATGAACTTATTGGTGATGGATTTCTTAGTCTGGTTTTCGTAGGAGGTCTGTGTTGAGAAAGAAGAGATGACCAAAATCAAGCAGTCTTCAATATCCTGAAAGCTGATTTTCGGGTCAGTTTTTGTATACTTGCCGTTTTGTTTCAAATACGCATCGATCTGCGAAACAAAAGCACTTTTCGCCGCCTTTTCGGGTGCGCCGCCATGCTCCAGCCAACTGGAATTGTGGTAGTATTCCCTGAGCTGAAACCGGTTGGAAAAGCGCAGAGCGGCGTTGATTTTCAGCTTGTAATCCTTTTGATCTTCACGGTCACGGCCGACACGCTCACAGCTCCAAAGCTGGGTTGCCGTCATGGCGTCTTCGCCGCCGAGCTCATCAACATAATCTTTGATACCGTTTTCATAGCAGTATTCATATGTATCAAAGCTCTTGCCGACCTGGTCACGCAGAACAAACTGCACACCGGTGTTGACCACGCTCTGGCGTTTGAGCATGGACTGAAAATATTCAAGCGGCACGGCAATATCGGTGAAAACCTGCAGATCCGGCTTCCATTTAATGCGGGTACCCGTATCTTTTTTCGTGTACGGCTCTTTTTGCATTTCGCCGACCGGCTCGCCCTTTTCAAAGGTCAGAAAATAACGGTAACCGCCGGTTTTGATTTCCGCCTCCATATACTCGGACGCATACTGCGTTGCGCAAAGTCCGAGTCCGTTCAGACCGAGCGAATATTCATAGCTGCCGCCGTCATTGGTGTCATATTTACCGCCGGCATACATTTCGCAAAAGACCAGTTTCCAGTTGTATTCATTTTCTTTCGGGTTAAAATCGACCGGGATTCCACGGCCGTAATCCTGCACTTCCACCGAACCGTCCGCAAAACGGGTGATCACGATTTTGGTGCCGTATCCTTCTCTCGCCTCATCAATGGAATTGGAGATAATTTCAAAAATCGAGTGCTCACAGCCCTCCAGCCCGTCCGAACCGAAGATGACGGCAGGGCGTTTGCGGACACGATCCGCACCCTTGAGTGTTGTGATACTTTCCACCGAATACTGTGTTTTTTTCGGCATTCCTTTCCCTCTCTTTATACTGCACATTGCCGACACGGGGTGACCCGTGCCGGCAAAAGTACAGCAGATTATTCGGTTGCGGGGGCTTCCCCGGACATATATTTCTTAAAGATCTCGCCGGACATCTTTTCATTTTCGATCAGATAAGCGGCAACTGCATGAAGCTTTTCGATGTTGGTGTTCAAAATGGCTTCACAGCGTTCATATGCACGGGAAATGATAGCGTTGATCTCCTGATCAATGCGCCCGGCAACGCTTTCGGAATAGTTGCGGGTATGGTTAAAGTCACGCCCTAAGAACACTTCATCGTTGCCCGAAGTGAAGGCGATCGGACCGAGCTCATCGCCCATGCCGTACTTGGTGACCATGCCTCTGGCTATTTCGGTGGCACGCTGAATATCGTTCGAAGCACCGGTTGAAATATCACCGAGCACGATTTTTTCGGAAACACGGCCGCCCAGCAGCGTAACGATGTTGTCGAGCATATCGTTTTTGGTGGTGTAGCTCTTATCCTCAGTCGGGATAGACATAGTATAACCGCCTGCCATACCACGGGGGATAATGGAGATTTCATGCACGGGATCCTGCCTTTCCAGGCAGAAGGTTGCCACAGCATGTCCGGCTTCATGGTAAGCGGTCAGGCGTTTCTCTTTTTCGCTCATCTTATGCGACTTTTTCTCGGTGCCGACCACGACCTTGACCGTTGCCTCTTCGATTTCGTGCATGGTGATCGCTTTTTTGTTTTTTCTGGCTGCCAGCAAGGCTGCTTCGTTCAACAGATTTTCAAGGTCTGCGCCGGTGAAACCGACGGTGGAACGGGCGATCACCGTTAAATCAACATCCGGCGACAGCGGCTTGCCTTTTGCGTGAACGGCAAGAATTTCTTCTCTGCCCTTCTGGTCGGGATAATTGACCGTGACCTGACGGTCAAACCGGCCGGGACGCAGCAGAGCCGGGTCAAGGATGTCCTTGCGGTTGGTGGCTGCCATGACGATCACGCCGGAATTCTTGCCAAAGCCATCCATTTCCACCAGAAGCTGGTTGAGGGTTTGCTCGCGCTCATCGTGGCCGCCACCGAGGCCTGCGCCTCTTCTGCGGCCGACGGCGTCGATTTGGTCGATAAAAACAATGGAGGGCGCCATTTTCTTGGCCTGCTCGAACAGGTCGCGGACGCGGCTGGCGCCGACACCCACATAGAGCTCCACAAACTCCGAGCCGGAGATGGAGAGAAACTGCACGTTTGCCTCTCCTGCCACAGCTCGGGCGATGAGGGTCTTGCCGGTGCCCGGAGGGCCTACCAGCAGGATGCCCTTGGGGATTTTTGCGCCCATCTGGGTGTATTTGGTGGGATCTCGTAGGAAATCCACCACCTCTGCCAGCTCTGCCTTCTCCTCTTCGGCGCCTGCCACATCCAGGAAGGTGACCTTGTCCTTGTCTGCAGCAACCCGAGCGCCGGAGCGGCTGAATTTGATGGCATTCTGCCCCCCATTTGCCCGGCTCATCAGGAGGAACCAGGCAATCAGGAAGACAATGCCGATGAGAAGATAGGGAAGAATAGAGAGGAAGAAAGACGGCTCAGAGTAGGGCGGATAGTTGTAGGACTTTAGAATGCCCCGTTC
>JAZUJI010000092.1:0-4721 GCA_045642685.1 Acutalibacteraceae bacterium
AGCTTGCAGCGGCACTCATAGTAACCGTATTTGTGGTTAAAGCCATCCCGTGTGCAGATGCCGGCGGTGTACCAGCCGGTTCCGAATTTTCCGTCCTTATACTCGGTTCGGATCGTCAGATTCCCGTCCCCGACCGTCGCCTGATCGATATTCCAATAGCCGCCTTTACGAGCACCGTTTTTATTATGTGTACACCAAATCTCTTTGTTGAGCTCATTTCCGTCAAACTCATCGGAAAAAACAAGCTGATAGTCGTCCAAATTGATTTTTTCTGCGGTCGTTGACACATTGGCAACATTAAACAATAAAAGAATACTGCTGACTAAAGCAGTTGCCCAGTTGGTGAGCGTCCCCAAAATGTCAAGATGAAAAATGTTCATGATAAATCCTCTCAAGTCAGTTTATTTTTATTTTCTTCCAAAAGATTTTTCCGTGTTCACAAGTGTCATAGAGCAGCCCGAGAGTATGCTCATCCAGCACAGTCAGAACCGAATAGGAAAAATAACCTTCGGTAATCGGAATTTTTTCAAGCAGCTTCATTTGATTATCTGCATCATTTTCAAACACAAACAGCTGCCCGTGCGTGCGAGTTTTCGCCTCAGGACCGATTCCCTCGGGGAACGATGCATAAATGCGGTTTCCTATTGCAGCTGCCGCAAAATTACAAGTAGAATGGATCAGATACGGCAAAATGACCGGTGTCTGCCAGGTGTTTTCCTTACGGCTGTAATCGGCATAACAGATCCGGCGGATCCCGTTACGGAAAAACAGGCGGATGGTTCCGTCCGGCAATTCAACCGGCTTGCTTTCTCCGCTCCACGGAATATCATTTGTCACCGGCACAAAAGGTGTTCTCCGCCATGTTCTGCCGTTATCCTCCGAAAAAGCCAAATACGAATAGGAATCCCCTTCCTTCGTCATGTTGTAAAACGGAAGGATCAGGGTACCGTCGGCAGCGAGCAGACCGTTGCCGGGGGAAGCAATACACGCCGACTCACTTTCAGACTTGATTCCGCTATTGATCAATTCTGCATGCCATGACCGACCGGAATCATCTGAAGTCAAGTGCAGTGTATACATTGTGTTGAACACATGAAGCCGGGAATCCATATAGAAAATATTCTGAAAAACCGTTTCACCGGTTTCACACTGAGGCTGTGTCAGCGGCTCAAAGCCATTCTCCGTGATACGGTACAGATTGAAATATTCATCCGCTGCATATCCGCTCATCAGTCCGTCTGTACCGATGATCGCAGCAAAGCCGTCTTCGTATTCACCGATATAATAGCCCCATTGGTCAGGATGCTCTTCCGGAGACAGGTCGGCATAAGCGTAATCATCCGTCAGCATCAGCCGCCTTTTTCCGTTCACATCGGCAAAACCCGTGCCGACACACGGCCAATTCAAGCCGGTCGTAATGCCGGAGGGATTCATATTGACGAAAATATGCAGGGTTCCGTCCGCCGACTGAATCGGTGTGGAATCAATGCAGGTAGTAACGCGGTTCGGGTTTTTGGGTGTTCCGTTACTGTCGGGGAACAAAGCTGCATAGCTGCTGAACCAGCTTTCCCCGCCATCGTGCGAAAAGGAGCAGAGAACATCCAATCCGCCGAAATCATCTTCTGCATTCTGCCAGCGGGCATCCGCCGTGGCAAACAAATCACCGTTTTGCAAAACGGTCAGTCCGGGGATCCGAACCTGCTCACACCCACAAACGCCACAGGGAAACGGCTGACCCCCGGTCGCTTCCTCTATCGGATAATAACCGGCCTTTTTAACAGCAGATAAATCAAACATTCGAGTTCCTCCTACCAAACAGGTTTTGCAAAAATTTGTTTCTCATTTCGCAGCAAAAGAGCCTTTTAATTTTTTGCGAACCGGAAGATAGAGAACAACGATCAAAATCAAAGTAACCAGCATAAGGAGCGTTTCGACATTTTCGCTGCCTGTGAGTAAATACAGCGCTTTTGAAAAGCTTGTCATCTCAGAATACGGCAGTGCCGCAATCGGACAGCGATTGAGAAAGAAATAGGCAAATACACACATCGCAAAATAGGCAGGAAATGCGACAAAAGAGAAGCTGACCGGCGGAATGTTCAGCGGCGTAGTGCGGCGGTCGATCAGATTCTTTTTGAGGAACCAAATCATCAGCACACCCATAATAACCGTGCCTGCGATCATAATGATATCACCGGTCGGATTGGCGTCTTCCAAAATCTCCTTGTGATAAAGAAGCTTGCCGACACGCAGGCCGATGACACGCCACGGAGTCAGGCAAAGAATGAACACGGTAATAAGCGTGTTATATACCAAATTCAGCACCGGCTTTTTTGTGAGCGGTGAAGTATCCTGCCTTGTCTGGCGAGTGTACTTTTTGGGCAGCAGAGCCAGCACCAGCATGGTGATGAAGCCGACCGAAGCGCCGGTCGCAAACTCCCAGAGCGGCCAGCCACTGATTCCCTTTTCAAGGAAACGAGGCTCTTTCACAGCACCGAGCAGGCCGGTATCGAAGCTGACCAAAAGCAGAGAAGTCCATGCCGTTGTGGCAATGCCGACAAAAACCTGCATGATCAGAGAAGCAAAGCAGGTCACTTTGTCCTTGCGGCCGAACAGTGCATAGGCATCAACAGCAAGGACACCGAACAAATCGGAAATATGTTCAATGCTCATGTAGTAATTTTCAAAAAACGGGATATCCTGCGTCCAACTGCGGTTCATGAAGTGCGACAGATACGCTTTCATCGGGCTGGCATAATGGAAACCGCTGTCTTTCAAGCCGAGTGCCGCCCACTTCACCTGTTCCGGATTGATGGCACTGAGAATCGGGTGAGCGACCGTAAGCTTGCAAAGTGCCGACACACCGAAGAAAATCACAGCTGCGATCGCATAGTGACGAAGCTGATACTTTTTTTCGGAGAAAAGCGAAGTAACAAAAAAGGAATAAAACGGAATAAAAGTCATGCCCATGATCAGCATAATGAACAGACCACTGTATGGATTGATCGATACATCAACCACTTCGCCCTGATAAGGCAAATCGCTGTTGAGAAGCCCCGAAGCCTGCATCAGAACCGTTGCATAGCCGGTAACACCCAAACCGGTCAAAAATGCACCGGTAAGGAGCTTTTCATAGGTCATACCCGGGCGTCTGCCGTAAAACTGCCAGACCAGCAGAAGCAGGATCAGTCCGACGCTGTAAAGTCCCCAGGATGAGCCGAATCCGCTTTCGCCGCGGCAGCGCCACAAGAAGCCGCCGGCAAGCGTTCCGAGAATGACAGAAAGCACCTTCATGCCTTTGCTCAGATTTTCCGATTTTAACACAAAACCACCCCTATTATCTAAAACAGTTGTTCTTTAGTTTAACAAGGAAAAAAAGGCTTGTCAACACATAATTCGGCTGTTTCGCCAAAAACAGACAAATCCGTGAAAAAAACTTGACGCTTATGGTAAACTGTGCTACCATACAAGGGAAAATATTATAGATAGGAGATTGTCATAACCATGAAAAGAAAACTTCTCTGCGTGATCCTTTCCGTGCTGTTTCTTCTGCCTTTCTCCGTGCTCGGTGCATCGGCAAAGAGCGGCTACACCATCGTTTCCCCCTATGCCGATGTGGTCTGGTCCGGTCAAGGTGCCTGGGGCGCATACAAAGGCAATCTGCACACCCATTCCTTTGTCAGCGATGCGGAGGTTGACTTCCGTGACATGATTCTGGAATACTACAATCAGGGCTTTGATTTTCTTGCCATGACCGAACACGCCGTAACCGGCAAAGCATGGAACGAAAAGCAGCCTTCCCTTCCGCTTTACTACTATCAGCGGATCATCGGCAACTGGGTTCACACCCTGACCGATGAAGAATATGCCCAAATCACAAGCGGAACCTATCCGGTAGACGGTCAGGCAAGAGGTCACGGCATGACCTGCGTCACAGGCGGAAACGAGCTCAACGGTCTGACTATTACCAAATCTCATGTCAATGCGATTTTCCTGCCCGAAAATGTCGGCAACCATCACCTTGGTTACGAAAATGACTATGAGGGTGCCGTTCGCTTCGCTGATAAATACAATGCACTCTCTTTCATCAATCACCCCGGTGACTGGATGAAATCACACAAAGATCGTGCGATCGCTTCCGACCCGGAATACATCGACTATTTTTCCGACATTCTTCTTCGCTACGATTCCTGCCTGGGGCTTGAAGTTTTCAACGAGAAGAACTCCGTAACCCCTTATGACCGTGTGCTTTGGGATAATCTGCTGATGAAGTGCCTGCCCTATGGCAAAACCGTTATCGGCTTCAGCAACGGCGATACGCACTTCACGCGTGATGTCGATTCCTCCTTCTGCACCTTCATGATGAAAGAAAACAATATTGAAAACATCCGGAAAACCATGCAGAGCGGTGCATCCTTTATGACTACCCGTATCATTCGTAAAGATCCGATTCTCGGTCCGTCAGAGGATATGGATATGCGCAACAGCGGTGAACCGTATCCGATGTTCAGCGAAGTTTCGGTCAGCGGTCACAAGGTCACCGTCAAAGCCAACGAGTGCAGCAACATTCAGTGGGTTGCCGACGGTAAAGTCATCGCCACGAAAGATCTTATGCAATCAGCGGAAGACACCACCTATGTGCTTGACCCCGACACCATTGACGGAGCTGAAAACTTCAGCTACATCCGCTGCCAGATCATGGGCAAGGGCGGCATCACTCTGAC
>JAZUJI010000093.1:0-13874 GCA_045642685.1 Acutalibacteraceae bacterium
TATGTTATGGTTATTATTTCATTACACCTTTTGAAAGCTGAGAAGCACCTTGAACACATCGCCGTCCACCTCCAGCTCAAAGGTGCCGTTTTGCAATTCGGTGAAGCTTTTGGCAATGGAAAGCCCCAGTCCGTGACCCTCTGTGTGACGGGACGAATCATTCTGCGTGAAACGCAGGAGCAGCTCCTCAGGCGGTACGGTAATCGGCTGTGCCGTAATGTTTTTGACCTCCACCGTAACCTTATCCTCTGCCTCGGTCAGCTTGACAAATACTCTTGTACCCGACATGGCATACTTGCAAATGTTGCCGAACAGATTTTCAAAAATGCGCCACAGCTTTGAGCCGTCCGCCGAAATCATCACACCGTTGGCGGGAACATTGAATTCAAGCCGAAGCTTTTTTTCTTCAAAACGGTAAATAAACTCCTCGGCACACTGCTGAATCAGCAAGCTCAAATCGGTCGGCTCCAGATTGATTTCGATCGTCCCCGTTGAGATGCGGGAAACATCGATCAGACCGCGCAGCAGATCCTTCAGCCGTTCCGACTGCTTCTGAATGATTGCGGAATAGGACTTGATCTCTTCTTCCGTGCAATTTCCGCTTCCGATGATATCGGCATAATTGACGATAGAGGTGAGCGGCGTTTTGATGTCGTGTGAAATACTTGTCACGATCTCGTTGCGCAGATCCTGGCTGCGGTTTTTCGCTTCCAGTGCACCGATCATTTCATCCTTGATGGAAATTAAATCATCATTGATGGCTTTGAAATCACCGAACATGATATGCGAATCGGCAACCGCATCATAGTCGCCTGCGGCGATCTTTTTACCGCTCTCCCGAATGGTGTTCAGGTTCAGCACGATCAGAGAGAAAATCGAACCGATGATAAACACACAGGCAAGCTGAGCAAACGCAAAAAACAGAAAATTGAAATCCTCCAGCTGACCCGATTCACAGGTTTTATATTTGTAAACAAAATAAAAGATGGATGCCAGCTCGCCGACCATGACCACGCCGATGGTGATCAGTGCCTTGCCGATAAACGGTACGGTAAAGCTTCGCTCTTTTTCAACCTTTTTTTTGGCCCGCAGCTTTGAAATGAGCTTATAAATAAGGGTATTGCGAAGCACATGACCTTCTTTTACACGCAGAGCCAGTGATAAACCGTAAAGCAGGATAAACAGGGAATTGAACAGCACCACGATCAGAATGACGGCATTCCAAAGAACAATGCTGGTTTCTTTGATGCCTGCCACGGAGGAAAGCAGGATCAGCGTTAAGCCAAAGCCGATCAGCACGGCAATGCACAGCGTAAATAAATCCAGCGGCACCTTCTCCATCAGAAGAATACTGCGGGTGCTGTTTTGGCTTCGCCCGACCGAGAACATCAAAATTCCCATTAGGAAGATAGCCAGACAGATCAGCACAAAAAGCACGGCAAACAACACGAACCGCATGGCGGTTGCCGTGCGTATGAGGTTGACCGTCAGGCTGTAATCATCGTGTGCCGTCATCCGGTTTCGGACATACAGGGCAATGTTCGCCTCGGCGCCGGAAAACAGCTTCACCGACTTTGTGCGTGTGTAGCAATAATCATTCCGGTCAAAGCCGCTGTCGTTTTGCAAAAAGACTGTTCCGCTTTCATCACTGACAAAGAACACCAGGTTGGTGTTTGCCGGCTCATATTTCTTACGGTAGGTGTCATAAACCGACTGCACCTCGTGCCCGAGGTTGCCTCCGTCCCGCTGAGCGTAGACAAGGGAGGCATATTCGGCAATGGAATCACACTCCGTCTGCGTTTTCTGGCTCATCGCCTTTTGGATCGGGTAAGTATCCCGGTCTGAGGTATAGAAGTGATAATCGTACATGAAATTGATCGCCAGCGCAATCGCAACCGCAAGCTCAATGGTTATCACATAGCAAACAGCAACCAGAATTTTATCCGACAGGTTTTTCAGCTCCAGCTTCAAGGCACTTACCTCTTTTCCATCTTGTACCCATGCCCCCAAACGGAAACAATGTAACGGGGATCGGACGGCTTAATCTCAATTTTCTCCCGAATATGGCGAATATGCACAAGCACGGTGTCTGCCGAACCGAACGGATCATCATTCCAGACCTGCCGGTAGATGTTATCCGGTGAAATCACCTCACCGGCGTGCTGAACGAACAGCTTCAGAATGGCATATTCCGTCGGTGTCAGATTGACCGGCTCCCCGTTGAGTGTAACCGTTTTGGCACGGTCGTCAATGCAAATGCCTCCGTTTGAAAAAACACCTTCTGTGCTGCCCGGTGCTTCGCTGCCCAGTTGTGTGAAACGCCGCAGCTGCGATTTAACACGAGCCACCACTTCGATCGGGTTAGACGGCTTGGTCACATAATCGTCCGCACCGATTTTCAAACCGAGGATTTTGTCGGCGTCCTCATCTTTTGCCGTGAGCATAATGATCGGAACATTGGATGTTTCACGAATTTTCATCGTTGCTTCCACACCGTCCATCTCCGGCATCATCACATCCATCAGAACAACTTTAATGTCGTTCTCTTTCAGGCGTTCCAAAGCTTCTTTTCCGGTGCCGGCGGTGATCACCTGAAAGCCCTCGGCAGAAAGATAGATTTTCAGAGCTTTGACAATATCCTCTTCATCATCGCAGACCAATATATTCGTTGTACTCATTTCGGTGATTCTCCTTGTCAATTTTCTCCATTTTATTTTATTTTTTTCTCTCGTGCAAGACCTTTTTCCGAATCATGCGCAAATCTTAAGCAAATATTAAGCTTTTCCGCACCCATCAAAAGAAAAATTTGACGGGAAGCCGAAAAAACGCTATAATGAAAACATCTTTTTTCGGAGGAAACGGTGCCGAACGCACCGGATACAGCACCATGAAAAAGTCCGTTTCCAAAACAACCATTATTTGCTCCGCAGCCTCGGTGCTTGTGGCTGTGCTCACACTCACCGCCTGGTTCGTCTTTCTGCCGGCTTATAACAGCAAGCATTTCACCGCTGCCGCCCCGAGCAACTTAAATACCGTATCCGCTTTGGAGCCGAAGGCTGCCTACGGTGATTTTTACATTTCGCCGGACGGGAACGACAGCAACAACGGCACCTATGAGCACCCGTTCCGCACCGTTGCCGCCGCGCAGAAAGCGGTTCGGAAAGTGGACAAGCAATATCTCAGCCATGTGGTCGTTTCCATTCTGGGCGGTACCTACCAAACGGACGGCTTGAAATTCACCAAAAAAGATTCCGGTACCGATTCCTGCTCGGTGATCTACTGCGCTTACGGGAACGGTGAGGTCATTTTTGACGGCGGCGCAAGCTATGATGACCGCAGGCAAAGCGACAACTCGGCTTTGGTCGAGGTGGACGGTGCATCGTACTTTTCCATCAGCGGGATCAGCTTTATCAATGCGCGCGGAAACGGCATCCGGCTCAAGGGCAGCAACATCAACCTGGACGGCTGCCGGATCCAAAATGTCGCCGGGTGCGGCGTTCTCTGCGACGGCAATAAAATCAGCGTCAGCTCCTGCATCATCAGCTACACCGGCGCAAGCGGTATCACCATACACGGCGGCGAAGCAAAAAGCCTTTCACCGAGCAACAATTCCATTGACAACAACCTTTTCTCCTACACCTCTCAGAACAATCCAAAGGCTCCGAGTGCCGCAATCAGCGGTGTGGGAACCGTATTTTCCAACAACGAAATCGTCAATTCACCTGCCTGCGCCATTTACTATATGGGCAACGGAAATATCATTGAATATAACTACATTCATAACACCGTGCTGACCGACTGCCAACAGGCAGCGATCGATTCCCCGTTTTTCCGTTGGGACTGTTACGGAAACTTTGTGCGCTACAACTGCCTCAATCTCATCGGCAGCAAAAAAAGCGGTGCATCGTTCTGCGGGATCCGTGCCTGCTCCGGCACGGAAATCGTGCAGAATCTTCTGCTCAACATTTTCGGGCAGGATGCCATGGGAATCCAGTTGAACGGCTGCCGGGATGTGACCGTAAAAAACAACATCTTTGTAAACACAGGGCTGCCGGTTTGCGCCGATCAATACGACGAAACCTATGAGCAGGAAGCCCTTGAGCTGCTCAAAAATTCACCCTATCAAAGCAAAGCATGGAAAGAAATGTTCCCGACCTGTGCAAAAATTTCAACCGACCCGAAGCATAAGAACTATGCCGCCAATCCATGCGATAATCAGATCACCGATAACATTGCCATGCAGTCGCAAAACAGCATCGGTCACTTTACGACCGATTTCAAAAAGAACGCCGTGATCAAAGACAACGCTATCTTCCGACTCGGAAACCGGCACGTTTTCACCGACCTCAAAAACGGCATTTACACGGTTGGAAAAGATTCCGAAGCCTTTAACTCGGTAAGCTCTTTTGAAAACATTCCGCTCGAAAGCATCGGACGGTATTGATTTACGCAAACGTTTTTTTTCAAAGCACGACCCGGCAGCCGTATCAGTCTGCCGGGTCGTATCGGTTTTATTCAGATTCTGTTTTGCAGCTTCCGCAATCCTCCGCCGGAGCGGAATTGGTAAAGTCAAACAGCTTCAACCGGAGCTGCTTGATTTCAAGCTTGCGGGCAACAATGTCCACATACTGTGCTTCATCCGTTTCTTTGCCGAGCGCATAGGAATAAGCCGATTCCGGGCAGCGGAACACCTTGCCCTCAACAAACACGGTTTTTGTGCTGCTGCAATAGGCACAGTCGGTATCCTTTTCAAACAATTCGTAATCGATCTCCGCCGCATCCAGCAAAGCGCAAAATTCACCGGTTTTGCTGCCGTTTTTATTCAGATAGAGGTAAATCCCCTGATTACGAAGCAAATCAAACGCCTCGCCCTTCGGCACCGCTTCCCCTTCGGATACAATCTCAATGCGCTTGATTTTCGGCAGACGGTGCGCCGTTTTTACCAACGGAACCAAATGGTCGTAAGCAAACACCTCACCGCCGATAAAACGAAGCTTTTCCAGCGAATAATTCAACTCATAAAACACATTCAGGGTATAATCCAGATTTTTGAAATCGGCATAATATGCCGTGCCGTCCCCGCGGCGATAAGCCGTTGTAACCAGAACATCGGTACATTCGGGCGTAAGGTTTTCGAGCTTGAACAGCTCGGGGTTCATCAGAATACTCAGCCACAGCCCCGGATAACGCAGTGCGTTTACGGTTTTGAACGGTTCAGGCAGTGACGGATAAAACGCCGCATAGCAGCGGTTGCGAAGATAATTTTTTCGTTCCTGTTTTGTCATAGCTCCATCCTTATGTAACGCTGCGGTAAAAATCAAGTGACTTATACCGCCGCTGTGTTTGTGTCAGCAAGTAATTCTGCACGGTTTCTTCCAGACTTAACAACCCGGCAGGTGAAAGCCGGAACGAAAAAATCTTACCCGGTTCGGCGTAGCAAATGTGGCGCATCGCCGTGACCACGCCGATATCAAGCGGTCGTGTGAATTCGTTCGGCTCACAGTGAGCGCACCAAAGCAGCCCGCTGGCAGGGCTGAAATACATCTTTTCATCGCTGTAACGCCTGCATTGACTGCAAGCGACTAAATTCGGCATATAGCCCGTTAAGCTGAGCAAACGCAGTTCAAAAATCGCTTTGAGCTGCTGAGTCGGCAGCTTGTTTTCGTTGAGCATATAAAGGCTGTTCAGCGCCATCGACAAAATCTCGGAGGCATCTGTGCCCTCAGGAGCAAGCTCCGCAAGCAGCTCACAAAAATACATGGCAAGCGACACCCGAACCATATCGCTGCGCAGATGAAAAAACACTTCGATCGGTTCCGCCTCGTCGATCGTATAGGCGTCCCGATTCATAAAAACAGAGATGCGGGAAAAGCTGAGCAGCTGCGTTGCCGAGAGCTTGCTGCTTTTCACGCTCCGTGCACCTCGCACAAAGGCACGCACAATGCCCATATCCCGTGTCAGCACGGTCACAATGCGGTCAGCTTCCCCGGTCTTGCTCTCCCGCAGGATCAGTCCTTCCGTGTTCAGCCTCATGCACAATCTCCCTGTACTTCAAATAATCTTCCACTGTTCCGCTCTTCTTAAAGCGATTCCATGCCTGTATTGAATCCATATCCGTTCCTCCGCAAAAACGCCCTGCACGCCACGCAAAAGTGCTTTCTTTCTGCTCTTAGCGTGCGTACGGGAAATCGTTTTATGCGTGGAAAAATTATCAATCCAGACCGAAATTGTGAATCAGACCTTCCCGGTTGCGCCAATCCTCTTTGACTTTGACCCAGCATTTCAGATTCACTTTGCAGTCAAAAAACCGTTCCATATCCTCCCGGGCACGGGTGGATATGCGTTTGAGCATCGCTCCGCCTTTGCCGATGATGATGCCCTTGTGACTCTCTTTTTCGCAGTAAATAATGGCTTCAATATCGACAATTTCGCTGCCTTCCCGTTCCCGCATTTTTTCGATGCTCACGGCCGTTCCGTGCGGAATTTCCTTATCTAAACAGCGCAAAATCTTTTCACGAATCATTTCCGCCGCCAGCACCCGTTCCGGCTGGTCGGTCAGCGTATCTTCCGGGAAAAAGTGGATCCCGTCCTGCGCCAGATCCATCAGCTCCTGTTTCAGCTCGTTCATGTTGTCGCCCTTGGCGGCAGACACGGGAACGATCGCCGCAAACGGATAAAGCTGAGAAAACTGCAGAATACGCTGCATCAGATCCTCTTTGTTCGGCACGGTGTCCACTTTGTTGATGGCAAGCACAACAGGGGCTTTGAGCTTCGTGAATTTTTTGATCAATTCTTCCTCTGCCGGGCGAAGCTCTCCTTTCGGTTCAACGACCAGCAGACAAGCATCCACGCCGGAAATGCTGTCATCCACCGCCTGAATCATCTTTTCACCCAACTTCGTTTTCGGACGGTGAAAACCGGGCGTATCGGTGAACACCAGCTGGGTCTCGCCTTCGGTGAGCACACCCATAATGCGGGTTCGTGTCGTTTGCGGTTTATCGGACACAATGGCGATTTTTTCGCCGAGCAAATGATTCAAAATGGAGGATTTCCCTACATTCGGGCAGCCTACAATCGCAATAAAAGCTGTTTTTTGCTGATTCATTCGTTATCTCCTGAAATTTTTAATATATCGGGACGGACTGACGAAAATAAATAAAAGTGCCAGAACAAAGCTGAGAGCAAACAGCAGAATTTTCAGCGGCGAAGCCGCAAAATAAGCAAACAGCGCACGAAAAGCTGCCGGCTGAAATAAAATCAAAATACCGACCACAACGGCGAAAACCGCCGTGATCAAAACCGCTCCCGCCGCCGTATCCTTGGCAATGCGTGCTGTTTCGCAGCGTTCGCCTTTTGTGGCGGTATCGACCGCACGCTCAATGGCGGTGTTGATGTATTCCGCCGCCAAAACAACACCTGCCGCAAGCATCAGCAGGGCAAACTGCGTTTTGGATACCTGAAAAAAGTCGTATCGGGTCAAAAAGAAAACCATGTAGGCGAGCACAGATAAATGTACCCGCATATTCCGCTCGCTCAAAACCCCGTACAGCACACCGTGGAAGGCATAGACAAACCCTTTTAGAAACGCTTTCATTATACTTCGTCATCCTCAGCCAGATAATAGCTGCTTGTGCGGTGCAGCCCGAGCTTTGTGAGCACCTCTTCCTCTTTTTCCCGCATATGCACCCGTTCCAGACCGCCGTTGACATGGTCATAACCGAGCAGATGCAGCATGGAATGAACGGTCAAAAAAGCGACCTCACGCTGCAGACTATGTTCATAGAGCTGCGCCTGCGCCACGGCGTGCTCCAGCGAAATCACCACATCGCCGAGCATTTTGGCACCTGTTTCGGGGTTGGTGTCGTATTCGCCGTTTTCGCCCAGCGGAAATGACAAAACATCCGTGGAGGAATCGATCTTCCGGAACTCTTTATTCAATTCATGGATCCTTTCGTCATCGACAAAGGTGACACTCACCTCAGCCGGGTCGGGGAAATTCTCATTGACCAACACGGCGGTACAGCTGCGGCGCACGAGCATACGCATACCGGTCGGAACTTTCACATTGTTCTGTTCATCGAAAATGCTGACTTTCACTTTGTTTTTCTTAGTCAATTCCTGCACCTCACTTTATTTCTTTTCATTTTTTCTGCGCTCATCATACTTCTGATAAGCCTTTACGATATCCTGCACCAGCTTGTGACGAACCACATCCTTATCGTTAAAGGTGATGCTCTCAATATCGTCGATATTCTTCAAAATGCGTACGACCTCGATCAAGCCCGAACGCTTTCCGTCCGGCAGATCGATCTGCGTGATATCACCGGTGATCACCATTTTGGAATTGAAGCCAAGACGGGTCAGAAACATTTTCATCTGCTCCGGTGTGGTGTTCTGCGCCTCATCCAGAATGACAAAGCTGTCATCCAGTGTGCGGCCTCTCATATAGGCAAGCGGTGCAACCTCGATGCTGCCCCGTTCCTGATAACGCTGAAAGTTTTCCGCCCCGAGCATATCGAACAAAGCATCGTACAGCGGGCGCAGATACGGGTCGACCTTTTGCTGTAAATCACCGGGCAGAAAACCCAGCTTTTCGCCTGCTTCCACCGCAGGGCGTGTCAGGATGATGCGGTTGACCTCTTTGGCACGGAACGCATTCACCGCCATGGCGACCGCCAGATAGGTTTTGCCTGTGCCGGCAGGGCCGATGCCAAACACGATCGTATTGCTGCGAATGGCTTCGATATAGTTCTTCTGACCAAGTGTTTTCGGCTTGACCGGCTTCCCTCTTGCGGTGATGCAGACACAGTCGTTGCTCATCGTCGAGAGCCGCTCTTCGCTGCCCTCATTGACGAGCGTCATCACATAGCGCACATTCTGGTCGGTCAGTGCTTCGCCCTTGTTGATGAGCGTGAGCAGCCCCGTAATAGTGCGCACTGCCTTGGAAACCATCTCCGCTTCGCCCGACACTTTCAGTTCCGAACCGCGGCTGATAACCGTAACGCCGTATTCACCCTCGATTTTGCGAATATTTTCATCAAAGCTGCCGAACAGGCTGACGGCGTGCTCCATTCTTTCAATACTGATTGTTTGTTCAAACAACATAACGACCCCTTATGACCGTGTCAAATTTTACAAAATTATAGCACAAGTTTTATGGAATGTCACTACTTTTCTTATTTTTCTCTTATTTGTTCTCTATAAAAAAGAGAATTGTTGACATTGTTGAAAAAATGTTGTAACTTATATTCTGTGTTGGCAGGGAAGGAACCGTTCTTCACCGCCAAAATTTCGTTTTTCCATAAGGAGATTATTTTATGGCTGTTTTCAAAGCTTTTTCATCCGTCCGACCGCTGCCCGAATATGCCGACAAGGTTGCCGCTCTGCCCTATGATGTTATGAACAGCAAAGAGGCTGCCGCCGCTGTACAGGGTAATCCTTATTCCTTTCTTCATGTCGATAAAGCGGAAATCGACCTGCCGGACGGCACGGATTTATACAGTGATGCCGTTTACAAAAAGGCAAGTGAAAACCTGAAGGCTTTGGTTGAAAAAGGCATTTGCAAAAAGGATGAAAAGCCCTGCTTTTTCCTCTATCGCCAGATCATGAACGGCAGAAGCCAGACCGGCGTTGTCGGCTGCGCTTCGATCGATGATTACATCAATAACCGCATCAAGAAGCACGAGCATACCCGGGAGGAAAAGGAACAGGACCGTATTCGCCATGTCGATACCTGCAGCGCTCACACCGGTCCGATTTTTCTGACCTACAAAAACGGTTCTGCGATTCAAACTATTACGGAGCAATGGAAAGCCGGGCATGAGCCGGTCTATGATTTTGCTGCCGATGATGTGGCGCAAACGGTCTGGATCATTGATGATGACAGCGTGATTGCCGCTTTGTCCGATGCATTTGCCGCTTTGGATTGCCTTTATATTGCGGACGGACACCACCGCTGTGCTTCTGCCGTAAAGGTCGGACTTAAACGCCGGGAAGAAAACCCGGATTATACGGGAGATGAGGAATTTAACTATTTTCTCGCTGTTTCATTCCCGTGCGAGGAGCTTGCGATCATGGATTACAACCGTGTCATCCGTGACCTCAACGGTCTTACGCTCGATCAGTTTCTCACCCGCATAAGCGAAAGCTTCACTTTCCGCTTTGCAGGTTCCGATGAGCCGTTTCGTCCAAGTGAAAAGCACACCTTCGGTATGTTCTGCGAAGGAAAATGGTACTGCCTGACCGCTAAAGAGGGAACCTTTGACGAAAACGATCCCGTTGCCAGACTGGATGTTTCCATTCTGCAAAACAATCTGATTGCACCGATTTTGGGCATCACCGACCCGAGAACCGATGACCGCATTGATTTTGTCGGCGGTATCCGCGGGCTGAAAGAACTGGAACGCCGTGCGACAAGCGATATGCGGCTTGCATTTTCCATGTTTCCCACCACGCTGGACGATCTGACGGCGATTGCCGATGCCGGTATGGTCATGCCGCCGAAATCCACCTGGTTTGAGCCAAAGCTGCTCAGCGGCCTGTTTATTCACGAGATATAAGGCATCACCGCACAATTCAAAGTGCACGCCTTGTTCGAATATTATTCCGTCATATTTCCCAAAAATTTCTTGAAATACGAAAGTATGTCTGCAAAATTTTTGAGCAATCTGACGAAAAATCTTACTTCGCAATCCGTACACCTGAATGGTGCGGTATTGCCTTAACGAAAAGGAAAGCACCATGTTTGTTGATATTGCAAAAATTACCGTAAAAGGCGGTAAAGGCGGCGACGGTGCCGTTGCGTTTCACCGGGAAAAATTCATCGCCTCCGGCGGTCCGGACGGCGGTGACGGCGGAAAAGGCGGCGATGTTGTTTTTCAGGTGGATACCAACCTTTCCACCCTTGCCGATTTCCGCTACAAAAGGAAATACACCGCCATGTCGGGCACCAACGGTGCTGCCGGACGCCGCAACGGCAAAAAGGGTGAGGATCTGATCATCCGTGTGCCGTTAGGTACGGTCGTAAAGGATGTTGCCACGGGTAAGATCTTAGCCGATTTGTCCGATGACAAGCCGTTTATTGCCGCAAAGGGCGGCAAAGGCGGCTGGGGCAACCCGCATTTTGCCACGCCGACCCGTCAGGCGCCCCGATTCGCCAAGAGCGGTGCGCCGGGGGAAGAATGGGAGCTGACGCTGGAATTAAAGCTGATCGCCGATGTGGGGCTGCTCGGCTTCCCGAATGTCGGAAAATCCAGCTTTATTTCCGTGGTCAGTCAGGCAAAACCGATCATTGCCGATTATCATTTTACGACCCTGACCCCGGTTCTGGGCGTTGTGAGCATGGGGGAAGGTAATTCGTTTGTCATCGCCGACATTCCCGGTCTGATCGAGGGTGCAAGCGACGGCGTCGGACTGGGGCACGAGTTTTTGCGCCATGTGGAACGCTGCCGGATGCTGGTGCATATTGTCGATGCTGCCGGAAGCGAAGGGCGTGACCCGATCGAGGACTTTGAAAAAATCAATGCCGAACTGGCGAAATTCAATGCCGAACTGGCAACACGCAAACAAATTGTTGCCGCCAATAAAATTGATTTGGCTACGGATGAACAGCTTGAACGGTTGGAAACCTATATGAGAGATCACGGCTATGAATTCTTCCGTATGTGTGCTCCGATCGCTGAGGGCACGCAGGAGGTTATCAACGCCGTTGCAAAGGAGCTTGCTCAGCTTCCCCCGGTCGTGCGCTACGAAAGCGAAAAGGTCACACAGGCGGATATGCCGATTGAAAAAGGGCAGCGATTCCATATCCGTACAGAAGACGATGTTTATTTTGTGGAAGCGGAATGGCTGCTGAAAATCCTGCAGCGCACCGATTTGGATGACTATGAATCCATGCAATACTTCCAGCGTGTTCTGGAAACCAGCGGAATCCTGGACAGTTTGGTGGAACACGGGATCCGGGACGGAAACACCGTCGTCATCTACGACTTTGAATTTGATTATATTTCCTGACGGAGGAATACTTTGAACCGATTATTCAACGATGATCCATGCCGCCCCAACACGCTCAGTCCGATTTCCCTTGCCTTTTTGGGGGATGCTGTATATGAGGTGATGGTGCGGGAGCATCTGACCTTATCCGAAGAACGAAAAACAGAGGATCTGCACCGCCGTGCGGTCGGCTATGTCAGCGCACAGGCGCAAAGCCGGGCTATGGAGCGTATTGCGCCCCTGCTCACCGAGGACGAATTGCAGGCTTTTAAGCGAGGCCGCAACGCCCATGTCTCCCATACCCCGAAAGGCGCAACTACGGCGCAATACCACTGCGCAACCGGGTTTGAAGCCCTGTTCGGCTGGCTGTATCTGAACGGAAGGATCGAGCGGCTTCGTGAACTGTTTGATATTATCTGTAAGGGTGATGAAAAATGAGTGACCTGAAAAGCAAGCTGAAGGGTCTGAAAAAGCAAGATGTGAAAGTATTTTTGATCGACAACCTTGTATGGCTCATCGGATGCTTTTTCTATGCGATCGCCATCAATATTTTCAATGTGCCCAATCAAATTGCTCAGGGCGGCTTTTCCGGCCTTGCCATTGTGGTCAATTATCTGACCAAACTGCCGGTCGGTGCCGTCAACTTTGTGCTGAACATTCCGCTGTTTGTTCTATCCTGGTTTTTTGTCGGCAGGCGCTTCGTTTTTCGCAGCCTGTGGGTAACAGCCATGCTTTCCGTGATTATTGATATCGTTGCCGTTTTTTCCGCTCCGTATGTTTACACGGGTGATAAGCTTTTAGCCGCCGTTTTCGGCGGTGCCTGCTCCGGCATCGGCGTAGCTCTGGTACTCAACCGGGGTGCCACCACCGGCGGAACCGATGTGCTTGGCAAGCTGCTGCGTCTGCTCAAGCCGCACATTTCATACGGCACGGTGATCATGGCCGCCGATATCGCCATCGTGATCATTGCAGCACTGGTGTTCCGCAGCGTGGAGAGTGCCTTATATGCCGCCATCGTGATCTTCGTTTCCTCCAAAGCGATCGACTTCGTTTTGTACGGCTTCAAAAAGAGCAAAATGCTCATGGTCATCACCGACAACGCTGAGGAAATCTCCAGAACGCTCACCGCAGGTTCTCCGAGAGGTGTCAGCCTTGTGCCGGTCGTCGGCGGTTACACCGGCTCCGAAAAGAAAATGCTGATTTGCGTGCTGCACAGCAACGAGGTTTCCCGTGTTTTGAAAACCATCAAACGCATTGACCCGAACACCTTCACGATCATCACCGAAGCAAACGAAATCATCGGCAAAGGCTTTCGAGCCAGCTATAATGATTGAATTTGTCATTTTACAATCATTTTTAACCTCCAGTATTTCAGTAATGCGGCTGCATTTCTATTATACATGGAGGTTATTTTATTACCTTTTTCATTTTTGCGGTTTGCCATTCTCGCCGCTTTTTATTTTCCCCGGTAAAACCGGGGTTTTATCTTTATTGAAGAAAACCCATCAAAAAGCCGCCGAAAAAATCCGGCGGCTTTTTGGTGCAGCAGAATTATTGAATTTTGGTTTTTTCGCTGATGAAGCCAAGAAAATAATCCGGGTCAATGTTGTAAAAACGGCAAAGCTTTGTAAAATCTTCAATCGTCAGTTTGGCACGGCGTTTTTCGATATGG
This sequence comes from Acutalibacteraceae bacterium, assembly GCA_045642685.1. Lineage (GTDB taxonomy): Bacteria > Bacillota > Clostridia > Oscillospirales > Acutalibacteraceae > UBA8612. Next base: position 13,664 of record JAZUJI010000093.1, read on the forward strand.
TCATATCCCTGCTGCGATTTATTGATAACAGCGCCGACTTCTTTTTGTGTCAGATCCCTGTCTTCCCTCTCAAAAATCAGTTTATCTAAATAATCCATTCAATCACCGAATCTATTATATGCACACTCAACTATTGAGTATTGACAAATACTCAATAGTTGAGTATAATTGACATTGACAGTGTATCAAACTAAAAATCAGCACTGTAAAC
>JAZUJI010000094.1:0-2384 GCA_045642685.1 Acutalibacteraceae bacterium
GCCGCTTCGGTTCCAGTCGGCAGCTGCGCAGTGCCACCATGACATCGGTCAGCCGTTCGGGGCGGTGACACAGGCAAAGCCGTCCGCCGGAGCGCAGCAGGCGGGAGGCACTTTGCGCAAAATCATCCACCGAACAGCAGATTTCACTGCGAATGAGCTGATGCTCATGCGATTTGCACGCATAGCCGCTCCCGACCTTAAAGTACGGCGGATTGACGGTCACTAAATCAAAAGCTCCGCAGGGCAAATGCTCCTGCAGCTGCCGTAAATCGGCATGGACGATTTGAATGGCTTCTTCCCGTCCGGATTTTTTCAGCCCCTCGGCAATCAGTTGACAGGCTTCCTCCTGAATCTCGACCGCCGTCAGCTTCTGCTGCGGGTGATTGCGCAGAAAAATCAGCGGAATGATGCCGCAGCCGCTGCACAAATCGCAGACACGCTCTTTCTTTTTCGGTGCGGAAAAATCCGCTAACAGCAGCGCATCGGTGCCGAAGGTGTGCGTTTTGTTTGTGGCGGTGTAAACGCCTTGTCCGAGGTGTTCGTAATGAATGGAATCCATAGGCTTCTCCGACTGTTCCGAAATAACATATTGATTTTATCACATCGCAAATCAATTCGCAACCACCCACGGATGAAACCTTACTTTTTTCTTGCATAACGGCGGTTCATGCTCTATAATGAACTGAAAAAAGGAGGTGTCTGCGAATGATTCCGTTTGTCTGCCCGAAATGCCGGGGTGTATTTGCATCCGAAAACGGCACGCTCCGCTGTGAAAACGGGCATTGCTTCGATGTGGCACGAAGCGGCTATGTGAATCTGCTGCAAAGCAATCAGTCCTCCGATAAGCACCACGGTGACGATAAGCTGATGGTCAACGCACGGCGTGACTTTCTGGATCTCGGTTACTATGAACCGCTGATGCAGGCGGTTGCTGCGAAGGCAGATATTTATACGCCCGGGCACGGACTGCTGCTCGATGCCGGATGCGGTGAGTGCAGCTACACCGACCGCATTTATCAACAGGTGCAGGGCAGGGAGATCACCGTTTGCGGGGTCGATATCTCCAAAACCGCTGTGATGTGCGGCGCAAAACGGAACAAAAAGATTTCTCTGGCGGTTGCCAGCGTGTTCGATTTGCCGCTGCCGGACGAAAGCGTTGATACGGTGGTGAATGTGTTTGCCCCCGATGCTTACGGAGAATTTGCACGGGTGCTGAAAGAGGACGGTGTTTATCTGCGGGTTTTGCCTATGGAAAATCACTTGCTTGAGCTGAAACAGGCTGTTTATGAGTCGGCATGGCAGAATCCGCCGCCTGCCGCCGCTCCTCAAGGGTTTATTATGGCAGACCATACAGTCGTTTCTTATCCGTTCCGGTTGAAAAACCGACAGGAGATTTCCGATTTGTTCTGTATGACACCGTATTACTATAAAACCTCCCGAACCGATCAGGAAAAGCTGAAAACGCTTGAACAACTGACCGTTACGGCACAGTTTGCCGTTCAGGTGTTGAAAAAAGCAAGCGGCTGAAGCTGATCAATACGGGTTTTTAAGCTTTTTTTCGGATAATCTTGACAAGTGTTCGGCAAATATTGTAAAATAATGAATATTTTTGAATAGGAGAGATTTTCCATGAGAACAGGAGAAATTGCTGCATTTGCACTCTATTTCCTCATCATGCTCGGCATGGGCGTTTTCTTTTTCTTTAAGTCCAAAAGTGCCGGCGAAAAAGACTACTTTTTAGGTGGCAGAAGCATGGGTCCGTGGGTTACCGCCATGAGCGCACAGGCTTCGGATATGAGTGCCTGGCTGTTAATGGGCTTGCCCGGCAGTATTCTGGCGTTCGGCTTCGGCAAGGCGTGGATCGGGATCGGTCTTGCCATCGGTACGGCTTTGAACTGGATTTTTGTTGCCAAAAGGCTTCGCAAATTTTCTGCCGCAGCAGGGGATTCCATTACCGTGCCGCAGTACCTTTCCAACCGCTTTTGCGCAAAGAGCAATGTGCTCAGCGTCATTTGCGCAGTCGTGTTTTTGATTTGCTTCACGATTTATGTGGCTTCCGCTTTTGTAGCGGGTACCAAGGTGTTTGTTTCTCTTGTGCCGGATCTGAACCCGAGTATTGCCATGCTGATTTTTGCGGCGATCATCATTGTCTACACTTTCCTTGGCGGTTTCAAAGCCGTTTGCTGGACGGATTTTGTGCAGGGCTTGCTGATGCTGGTCGCTCTGATGGCTGTGCCGATTCTTATGGCAGTTAAGGGTAATTACGACACGAACCTTCTTTCCGAGGTGTTCACCTACGGTGAGGATACATACAAATTTGTCCCCAGTTTTACAAATGCAAGCTGGCAGGATATTGCCTCCGGTCTCGGCTGGGGTCTCGGCTA
>JAZUJI010000095.1:0-5424 GCA_045642685.1 Acutalibacteraceae bacterium
AGGATAAAATCCTGTCCTACGACGGCGTTCTCGGTGTACACGACCTGATCGTTCACGACTACGGCCCGAACCGCTGCTTCATCAGTGCGCACGCCGAGGTTTCGGCAAAAACCGATATTATGGAAAGCCACGACCTGATGGATGTCATTGAGCGTGACATTCACACCGAACTCGGTTTGAATATTACCCTGCACATGGATCCGATCGTAACGGATGACCGGCAGGTAACGGAAGCAAAATCGGTCACGGAAAAAATCATTCATGAAATTGAGCCAAGTCTTTCCCTGCACGATTTCCGCATGGTGTCCGGTCCACACCACACCAACCTGATTTTTGATGTTGTCGTACCTTTTTCCGTCAAAATCAACGACCGTGAAATGACGGAACAGATCAATCAAAAGCTCTCCGAATGGCGAAAGAATTATTTTTCGGTCATCACGATCGACCGCAGTTACCATTAAACTTGATTTTTGTTATTTTCACTAAAACCTTACAGAATTTACCGCTATTATTTGTTGTCGAAAAATATGCTAATCCTGTTTACAAATTCCATTTTCTTCGTTAAAATAGTCATGTCGGTTGATCCGAACAAAAAAAGAAACGGAGAACGGTAGTAAGATGGCAGGATTTGACGAAAACTTTCAGACCATTCCCCACGCCCAGCTCGGCATTATCGCTTTGCCCGGCTGTGAGGAGCTCGCAAAAAAGATTGATTGGTACTTGACCAGCTGGAGATCCGAACGCCTGGATGAACACAAAAACTCCCTTTCGTTCCTCGGCTACGAGCGTTCCTCCTACATCATTGATGCGCGCTTCCCCCGTTTTGGGACCGGTGAAGGGAAAGCGACCATTCACGAAACCGTGCGCGGCTACGACATCTTTATTGTTTGCGACTGTTTCAATTACGGTGTTACCTATGAGATGTACGGCATGGATGTGCCCATGAGCCCGGACGAGCATTTCGCCAACCTGAAAAGAGCCATCAGCGCAATCGGCGGTAAGGCAAGAAGAATTACGGTTATCATGCCGATGCTGTACGAGGGCAGACAGCACAAGCGTTCCTCCAGAGAATCGCTCGACTGTGCCAATATGCTGCAGGAGCTTTGCCGTGACATGGGTGTGGACAACATCATCACCTTTGACGCACACGATCCCCGTGTCCAGAACGCCATTCCGCTCAGCGGCTTTGAAAGCGTTCAGCCCGTTTACCAGATGATCAAAGCACTCACCCGCACGATCGACAGTCTTCACTTTGACAAGGATCACCTGATGGTCATTTCCCCCGATGAGGGCGGTATGGGGCGGTGCATCTATTATTCCACCGTACTTGAGGTCGAGCTTGGTATGTTCTACAAACGCCGTGACTATTCCCGCATTGTCAACGGCCGCAACCCCATCATTGCGCATGAATTTCTCGGTGCCAATGTTGAGGGTAAGGATGTCATTATCGTTGATGATATGATTTCCTCCGGCGAATCCATGATCGAGGTTGCCGGCAAGCTCAAAGACCTGAAAGCCAACCGCATCTTCATTTGCAGCAGCTTCGGTCTGTTCTGCAACGGTCTGGATACCTTTGATGAAGCATACGAAAAAGGCATCATCGACCATGTGTTTACCACCAACCTCATCTACCGCACCCCGGAGCTTCTTTCAAGAAAATGGTATACGGAAGTCGATATGTCCAAATACATTTCCTACATCATCGACACACTCAACCATGATATGTCCGTCAGCCACTTGCTCGACCCTGCTGACCGCATCAATAATCTTCTTATCAAAAAGGGATATCGAGCTGAATAAACAATTTTCTGCCGAAAGTGTGTTCTTTCGGCAGTTTTTTATTGACAAATGTCTTATGATGAGCTATAATATCAGTAATCATTACTGATATCGCTTCCGATTTCACAGAAAGGAACGATACCGAGCACAAAATGATAACGGCTTGTGCAGCATGTATCCGGTTAAATTCTATGACAACCCGGCACAGCAGGCAGCGTGACAGAATTCTTGAAAATTTGCGTTCCCGTTATGACCATCCGACCGCAGAGGAACTGTATACCGATTTAAGAGAAAGTATGCCGAATTTAAGCCTCGGCACACTCTACCGCAACCTTGCTCTGCTCAGTGAAAACGGCACCATCCAAAAATTCCACTGCGGCGGCTGCGACCGTTTTGACGGCGATATAAGCCGGCACTATCACCTTTTGTGCGACAGATGCGGGAGACTCATCGACCTGGTGCACGACCCGATTCCGAACCTGGAGGAAGAATTCGGTCAGTGCTTTGCCGGTGAGATCCGTACCCACAATATTACATTTTTCGGCTTATGTCCGCAGTGTAAAGCTGCAGAAACAGAGAAATAAAATTTATATCAAACAAGGAGAAACCACCATGAAAAAGTATGTTTGCCCCGTATGCGGTTATGTTCACGAAGGTGATTCCGCACCCGAATCCTGCCCGCTTTGCAAATGCCCCGGCGAAAAATTCACCGTTCAGGAAAGCGGCGCAAGAGTCTGGGCTGACGAGCACAAAGTCGGCGCAGCCAAGGGTGTGGAAGATGATATTCTCAGCGGTCTTCGTGATAATTTCACCGGCGAATGCAGCGAAGTCGGTATGTACCTCGCCATGAGCCGTGTCGCTGACCGTGAGGGATACCCCGAGGTTGCCGAGGCTTATAAGAGAATCGCCTTTGAAGAAGCGGAACACGCCGCAAAGTTTGCCGAGCTTCTCGGTGAAGTTGTCAGCGACAGCACCAAGGTCAACCTGCAAAAGAGAGTTGACGCCGAGTTCGGCGCAACCGAAGGCAAGCTCGCTCTCGCCAAGCTCGCCAAGGAGCGCAATTACGATGCCATCCATGACACCGTTCACGAAATGTGCAAGGACGAAGCCAGACACGGCAAGGCTTTTGAGGGGCTTCTCAAGAGATATTTCTGATTGAAAAACAATCACTTAAGGCAATACCGCACAGTTCAGGTGTACGAATTGTGCGGTATTGCCTTATCATAAAGAATTAATCCGGAGCGGACTTTTTCAAGCGCTCCGGATTTTTTTGCGGGGATTATTTACAGCTCATTTTTTGGCCGTAGGGGAAAACGCGTAACCCGCTTTTGAAACTTTGCTAAGCTTTGTTAAAAATTACTGCAGGGGTTTATTCCAGAGCGGATTTTTGCCGCTGCTGAAATCTTGACTGTCGTGTGCGTCACCCGTAGTAGTGGTCTTACCTGAAACAAAATTGATTGTATCTGTGTCTCCGCCGCCTTCTCCGGAGGTAGTGATAATATCCTGCATATCAAATTTAATAAATTCCATTTCGGGTTTTAATAACTTTTTCATTATGTTTCACTCCTCCTTTATTACTGTGCAAGCGTGAAGGAACGATCTCCATCAAAGGATGGATCCAGTGTAATATACTTGTCCGTTCCGTCGCCGACATACCAGTGTGTACCGTCATTATCCTTGTCGCCGGTCTTTGCGGGGATGGTGACCTTCCATGCTACGGCAGTTTTACCTGCGTTAGTAACTACAGTATAGTAAGTGTCTCCAGAATATATTTCACCGTCATACGTAACCGAACTGACATCCCACCGGGAAAGATCCAGTGTGAAGTTCAGTACAGAGCTGAATTGTCCGTATTGTTCGAACGCACGTAGTATATTCTTCGCCTTGGCGGTATTCCAATTGCTTACATCCGGTACTTCACTGAGGTTGGTAAATATATTCGCCTTTTCGTTACCGGCGACATAAGCGGAGAACACACTTCCCATGTCCGTTACATTGGCGGTATTCCAATTACTTACATCCGGTGCTTTGCTGATGCCTGTTGCGTATTGACCATAGCCCGAGAACAAACCATTCATATTCGTTACATTGGCGGTATTCCAACGGCTTACATCCGGTACATCCTTTATGGCGCTTAACGCATTCGTACGACCACTGCCATAAACTTCAAACATACTCTGCATATTCGTTACGCCCGAAACATCCAGATACTCAGCACCGCTGAAGCTTTCGGCAAACCTCATACCAAAGAACATCCAAGCCGTGCATTTCAGATCTTTATATTTGATTACGGTCGGGTGTATGGCAACACCTTTTACGCTTTCTCTTATACTGTAGTAGCTCCATTGATTACGAACGGTGACTTTGACGGGAAGGTTATCATACAATGTCCCCTCGTTGCTGTGGTCTATGGTATCATAGTAGAAGTTCAGTTTGTTTTCGTTATCAAGCACCGCCTTATAGGTACGGGGTGCTTTATAGAGTGCTTCGCCGATGAGGTTGCTGTCACTTACGGTATCATTATAAACTCTGTAATAGCCGAAGCCGGTAATTTCGCTGCCGACAAGGCTGCTGTCGATAATGACAAATGCGTCACAGCCGCAGTCCTTGGCTTCAACCTTTACTGCATTACCGGTTTGTGCATCAACATCGTAAAACCATGTATAAGCACAGTCAACATCAACGGAAACCTGCTTGTTGCTGTCGCTGTCATCGCAACCTACGATAACCAGCTTGTTGCCGATTTTGTCAAGGTCAGACTGTGTAAGACCGATAATGGTTCTGCCGTCGGTATTGCTTACGGCTTTGCTATCCTTATCATATTTGCCCTGTCTGCCCATAAGCATACTTGTGGTATCTGCACCGTTTGTATGACAGGTTTCGCTGTAATCAAGGAGCTCTTTCAGTTCCGGACCTTCATAGCTTGAGAATGCCATTTCATAATCCTCAACGGTTTTAAGCGGGCAATCCGCATCGGCACATTTGAGCCAGTGAGCACGACCGTCCGTCATATACTCATTGCCTTTGGTGTGGGTGTGGTAAAAATACCAGCCGCCGCTTGTAAACGGTTTATCTGCCGTTTTTGAAACGATACCTTTGTTAGTTGTGTATTGTGTACTCGAAACTATAAGATCGGTAAATCCGGTTGTCACACTAACTGTGCCGGTCATTAAATCGGAAACAAAAATTCCCTGAGCGTCTCCTTTTGTGATAGGTCCTGCCACAAAATAGTATGAATACGAAGCACCGACATCCATATTATTCTCATATTGGAACGCAGCACTTGCTCCGGTACGGGTGGTAATAGAGTTACCGGATGCCAGTTTTTTTTCAAAATTGATACCCGAATTCGCATAATCCTTCAGCAACGCATCCTGCGAATAAACAGAAGGATCGAACAGGTAGCAAACCGTATCCTTCGGCACTGCCGTCCCGTCCCAGATTTTGAAGGCTTGCGCTTTTGCAGCGAAAATTGCCGCAGATGCCGTTACCATGCTCATTGGAATCATACAGGCAAGCATGGCGATTGCGAGTATGATGCTCAAAATTCGTTTTTTCATTGAATAAATCAATCCTTTCATATATTTTTTATGTAATCAGACTTGTGTCTGTAAAACAGAATTAAACAAAGAGGTCACGCCGCTT
>JAZUJI010000096.1:0-11138 GCA_045642685.1 Acutalibacteraceae bacterium
CAGCTTCCCGAGATTTTCGCACTGTTCGATCGCAGGGATCAGCAGACTCCAGACAGATGCCGCAATCATCACGCCGGATGCAAAGCCGGTCAAAGCTTTCTGCACAGCATGATTCAGTTCTTTTTTCATAAAAAATACTAAAGCTGAACCGAGAGATGTACCCAAAAACGGCAGCAGTAATCCCTTTGCCACCACAACATATGACACGATCATCACTCCTCCGCTCATATCATATGAACGGTAAAAGTGCAATGTGAAACCAGCTACTCAGAATAAAAAGTGATATGTACCCCTTATACCGATCACAGGTATAGGGGGTACATATCAAAAAGTGGTGCTTTTCGTTGTTATATCATATCTCTGCGCTTGTTTTTTTGGTAAACAATTTGGTAAATCTGCATTGCCGGACACGACAAATGCTATATATCGTGCTACTTATTTGCCTTGCACGCTATATATTGTGTTCCGTCAGTCCAAAGTTTTCATCGTCGGGAAAAGCAGAACATCACGGATGGAATAGCTGTTGGTCAGGAGCATGACAAAGCGGTCGATACCGATGCCGATGCCGCCTGTGGGAGGCATACCGTATTCCAATGCACAAAGGAAATCTTCATCAGTGTGGTTAGCTTCCTCATCGCCCTGCGCAAACAACTCCTCCTGCGCCTCAAAGCGGGCACGCTGGTCGATCGGGTCGTTCAGCTCAGAGTATGCGTTGGCAAACTCACGGCGGGTAATAAACAGCTCAAAACGCTCAACCAAATCGGGTCTGCCCGGCTTTTTCTTGGTCAGGGGAGAAATTTCGATCGGGTGGTCAATGACAAAAGTCGGCTGATCCAAATGCTCCTCGACAAATTCCTCAAAAAACAGACTGAGCAAATCGCCTTTCTTGTGGCGAGCCTCATATTCAATGCCTTTTTCGTCGGCAAGAGCTTTCGCTTCTTCAAATGTGATGGCATCAAAATCAATGCCGGTATATTTCTTGACAGCGTCGGTCATGGTGATGCGCTCAAAGGGCTTGGCAAAGTCGATAACGACCTCATTTTCACCCTCACCGTATTTTACGACCGTCGTACCGAGCACAGTTTCGGCAACATAGCGAAACAGATTTTCGGTCAGATCCATCATGCCGTTGTAGTCAGTGTATGCCTGATAAAGCTCCATCAGGGTAAATTCGGGGTTATGCTTGATATCGCAGCCCTCGTTGCGGAACACACGACCGATTTCATAGACACGCTCCATACCGCCGACAATCAGCCGCTTTAAGTAAAGCTCAAGGGAAATGCGAAGCTTGAGGTCTTCATCCAGCGCATTGTGGTGCGTGTTGAACGGCCTTGCGGCGGCACCGCCGGCATTGTGCACCAGAATCGGGGTTTCCACCTCGATGAAATTCTCGCCGTCTAAATAGTTGCGTATGGCACGGATGATCTGAGAACGCTTGTAGAATGTGTCTTTGACACCCGGATTCATAATCAAATCCAGATAACGCTGACGGTAACGGGTATCCGTATCCGTCAAGCCGTGGAATTTTTCGGCAAGAGGAAGAAGCGACTTGGACAGCAGCTTGATTTCCTTTGCGTGAACGGAAATTTCACCGCGGCGTGTGCGGAACACAAAGCCCTTTACCTCGACAATGTCGCCGATATCCCACTTCTTAAACTCGGCAAAAACATCTTCGCCGACATCGTTGATGCGGACATAGACCTGCATTCTGCCGGAACGGTCATGCACATCAATAAAGTTAGCCTTGCCCATATCACGCCGGAGCATGATACGGCCGCAAATAGAAACATCGGTGTTTTCAAGCTCCTCAAAGCGCTGTGTGATCTCAGCCGCCGTAATGCTCTGCTCAGCCAAAGTAATCTCAAACGGGTCATTTCCCGCCGCCTGCATCGCCTGCAATTTTTCAAGGCGGATAGTGCGCTGTTCATTTGTCTGCCCGCTTTCTTCTTCGGGCGTAAGGTTGGTGGTAATCAGTTCGTCTGCCATATGATCTTCCCTCACGGCAAGGTATGCTGCTTTGCAGCCAATCGCCGTTTCCTTTCGTGATAAATTACTTTATGATCTCAAGTACCTTGAAGTTCACCATTCCGCCGGGAGCTTCAACGCTCACCTCATCACCGACGCCTTTGCCGATGAGCTGCTTTCCGACCGGAGATTCAGCGGAAATGTAGCTGCGGTCAGGTGCGGATTCGTTTTCACCAAGAATGACATATTCGTCTTCTTCATCCTCATCCATATCCAACAAAACAACAACCGAACCGATATGGATACCGGCTTCGCTCTCGCTGATAATTTCGGAGTTTTTCAGAATATTTTCAATTTCGGCAATTCTTGCTTCCAGACGACCCTGGTCGTTCATTGCCTCATCGTATTCGCTGTTTTCGGAAAGGTCGCCGTGAGAACGGGCTTCCTTGATGTTTTCCGCTGCTTCTTTACGACCTTCTGTTTTCAGATATTCAAGCTCCTGAGCAAGCTTGTCGTAACCTTCCTGCGTTAACTTCTGTGTCATGGACTTGTCATCCTTTCATTCTTGCATATTTCATTTTATTATAAACGGAAAACCAAATCTTGTCAAGCACCGAAACGGTGCGCAACAGATTTTATCGGACGGTGCGCAGCGGGATTTAATAATTTTATCCTTTGTCTAAGTTTGAACATTTATCAAAAGGACATTCAAAAGGCAATAAATTCATGCACCGGATAGCGGGAGGTTATTCAGATGCGCAAACCGCATAGCAAGCTGCAAAACTTTATTTATGAAAACTAAAACATAGTCGTTATAAAAAACTTTCAGCAAGCTGATTAAATTATCGAAAACTGCTTTTATTCCTGTTTTGATCGTAATTCTTCCCTGCGGTTTTGCGTACCGCTCTCCTATCGTACCTCCAAGCTCATCGGATATATAATTCATAAGTGCCTCATCCATTGCAAGTCCGGTATCATAGTTTGAGTCAGCTTTTACAAAAGCATAATATGTGTCACCGCCTGCGGCGCAAAAATTATTCGTAACAACAGCATAAGTTGCATTTTCATCAAATTGCTTCCCGCCGATTTCATTTATACGGACACGCTGAATTGTTTTAGGTCCGTAATATGTTGAATTTGGATAACACTCTTTTGCAGGGTCATATTTCTTGTTTGTATTAATTGTGCAGGACATACCGGAAACCTGCGGAAATCCTCCGACTGCATTTGGCGTATTAAAAGTTGAAGCCTCCAATGCTTCAAGAAGCTCTGCACCTGTAATATACACAACGCAAATGGTATTTCCGAACGGAAGAACCGTATTTATGTCATTTTTGGTAATATCTCCCTTGTGGATATAAGCTCTTATTCCGCCTCCGTTGGTAACGGCAAGAACATTTGATTTGGGTACTTTCAGAGAATCATCCTGTTTGATTACAGCATCAAGCATTGAATCCGCTATAAGGTCGCCGAGATTCGTTTCCATTGTACGGTTTCCCGGCGCTTTTTCACCGTTAAGCTCAACCTCGCTTTTTGCAAAAACCTGTCCGAACTCTTTTTGAACGGCTTCAATGTAACCGTCAGAAACAGATTTAACATTGCCATCGCAGGGACATTTTTCGTCAATCGGAATAAGATAATTATTCTCAATAATTTTACTGTTTTCGTCAACAACAATCACACCGACATTGCTAAGTCCCGTGCCTGCGGACTGAATTTTTTCTCCGCCTATACCTTTTGTCATAACCGTATGGGAATGACCGTCGATCATAAAATCAATTCCGCTGACATTGTGATAAACATCTGTTGAGCGGTTCGGAGAAGATGAATTATCAACACCGAGATGCGAAAGACAGATAACAACATCTGCCTGTGAAAGAGCATTAACCTGTTGTCTCGCAATTTCATAAAGAGCTTCACCGGAACCGAAAGTCAGCCCTTTAACAATTGTAGGATTCGTCTTAGTCTTTGTTTCGGGAGAATCAAGCCCAAAAAAACCTATTTTTGTTCCGCTTGATGCCGTATATGTATAGTTTTCATCAAATAAAAGATCATCGCCGATAAAAACATTTGAACAGGTTACGGAAAAATCGGCATTATCCAACTGCTGAATAAGATTTGCATATCCGTAATCAAACTCGTGATTTCCCACGGTTACAACATCATACCCTGATAAATTCATCAGAGATACAGCGTTTGCACCTTTTTCAATACTCACATAGGTTGAACCCTGCATATAATCACCCGCATCTGCAAGGATAACCTCTGCGCCTTTTGCCTCAAAATCTTTTTTTAGTCCTGCAACATATGCGTAATTGCCGATAGCGCCGTGAACATCATTTGTATGTAAAATGATTATTTTACCCTCATATTCACCAGCCGCAAATGCAACAGAAGAAGACACAAAAATCAAACACAGTACAAGTATTACAGATAAAACATTTCTGATTTTTTTGCTCAAAAAATCGCCTTCGTTTCACTCGTAAAATTTATGATATTTTACTCTTTCATTCAGTATTTGTCAATTCAGAATATAAGGTGTGCAACGGGATTTTCAAAACTTTTTGAAATCATTTTTCAACAGGCACTTACGGACAACGGAAAGGCTTTTCAGTTCCTCGCCCATTTTGTTTCCGAGCGCATCCAGCAGCAGCAGCGGACTGAGGTTCTGCCGGCTTCCCGCCGCTAAAACGGCACGCATTTCAACCGTTTCACCCAGCTCCTCAATCGTCACACTGCCGATCAGATCACAGCAGTTGATTTGCTTCACTGCCTTTTTCCGCCCGGCTTTTCCGAGCTTTTCGCCGGGAATTTCACCGCTCGCCAATGCCGAACGCAGCCGTTCGGTCAAGCCGTCTCCATTTTGCAGCGTGATAATATATTCCGCAAATGCAATTTCATTCGGCTTCGAGGTTGAATCCTGCACCGACACGACCTCGATCCCCTCCGGCATAACGGCTGACAGAGAATTGAAAACCTGCTCGTTAGTCGCTTCTCCCTCCAACCGGATCTCCACCGGCTCACTCTCGCTTTCAATGCCGAGTGGAAGCGGCAGAGCAAAGGTGAGATACGGATGCGGATTGAAGCCCTCCGTGTACCACAGCTCAATCCCAGCACGGCGCACGGCACGCATCATGCACCGCTGCATATCTAAATGGGACAGATACTTAGCTCTGCCCTTTTTGGCAAGCGTAACTCTTATAGAGCGCATCACATTCACCTCCGTTGAGCTTGTTTGCGCCACAGCCGGCACAGCGAATACGGCAATGCGGTGTCGTTGTACATTCGTATGCCTTTTCATGCTCACGAACCAGATGTGCCTTGGTCACACCGTAATCCAGATGATCCCACGGGAACACTTCCCCGGTGCTGCGCACACGGTTGGCATAAAAAGCCGGGTCAATGCCACATTCGGCAAAGCTTTCCAGCCAGGTATACACGCTGAAAAATTCGTCCCAGCTGTCGAGCCTGCAGCCCTTGCGGTAGGCGTTTTCAATAACCGCAGACAAGCGGCGATCCCCGCGAGCCAAAACACCCTCCAGAAAACTGACATCGGTGTTGTGGCGGCTGAGAGAAATCTTTTTGCTGGTGAACGAAGAAATCAGAAGCTGCTGCTTGCGAAGCAATTCCTCTTTAGTGTCCTGTGCCTCCCATTGAAACGGCGTGAAAGGCTTTGGCACAAAGGGTGCCACGCTGATATTCACGCTCACACTCTTGCCCTTCGGCTTGTTGGGATTGTGATAAAATTCATCGACCACCCGCTGAGCCATCTGCGCAATGGCAACCACATCTTCATCGGTTTCAGTCGGCAAGCCGAGCATAAAATACAGCTTAACGCTTGTCCAGCCGCCGTCAAACGCCTGACGGCATGCACGGATAATTTCCTCTTCCGTGATATTTTTATTGATGACATCCCTCATGCGCTGTGTTCCAGCCTCGGGCGCAAAGGTCAAACCGCTGCGGCGTACCTTGCTCAACCGCTCGGTCAGCTCTGCCGAAAAACGATCTGCCCGCTGCGACGGAAGCGCAACATTCACCCGTTCTTTTTCTGTCCAGTCCAGCATGGAATTCAACAGCGGCTCCAGCTCGGTGTAATCGCTTGTGCTCAGCGAACAAAGAGAAACCTCGTCATAACCCGTCGAGCGGCAAATATTTTGACAGTCCCGATTGACCACCTCGGCGTGCTTCTCCCGAATCGGGCGATAGATATAACCGGCTTGACAGAACCGGCAGCCCCGGATACAGCCCCGAAACACCTCTGCCACTGCACGGTCGTGGATAATTTCAATGGACGGAACAATGAAATCCGACGGAAAGAACACCGAATCCAGATCCGACACAATGCGTTTTTGAACCTGCGCCGGTGCACCGTCTTTAGCCGTGATGCTCTGCACCGTACCATCCTGATTGTAAGCCACATCATACAAAGACGGCACATACACGCCCGGAATCTGAGCGGCGGCACGCAAAAACTCCTGCTTGGTCGAGCCTTTTTTCTTATACTCTTTGAGCAGGTCGATCAGGTCATTGGTCACCTCTTCGCCTTCACCGGGCAGCATGATGTCGAAAAAATCCGCCATCGGCTCGGCATTGCACACACAAGGACCGCCTGCAATCACCAACGGAGTCAGTTCTGTGCGGTCGCTGCTGCGCAGCGGTACACCTGCCAAGTCAAGCATATTGAGCACGGTCGTATAACACATTTCATACTGAAGCGTAAACCCGATCAGGTCAAAATTCCGAATTTCATCGCCGCTTTCCAGCGCATAAAGCCGAATATCGTTTTCACGCATTTTTTCTTCCATATCCGCCCACGGTGCAAACACACGCTCGCACCAAGCATCCTCACGGGCGTTCACCAGCGAATACAGGATTTTAATGCCGAGGTGCGACATTCCGACCTCGTAGGTATCCGGGAAACAAAACGCATAGCGAATATCAACTTTTTCTTTGTCTTTCATCACACTGTTCAGCTCGCCGCCTGTATACCGGCCGGGCTTTTGAACCGACAGCAGAATGTCTTCCACTTTTTTTGAAAGCATAATACCCTCCGCAAACATTGCAATAGGGATATTTTACATGATTTCTACTTTCTTTTCAAGAGCATATAGGACAAATATGCGCTGGCGATCAGCAATGTAATATTGTACCGGCTCTTGATAAGCACCAAAAAGCCGCATACAGTCAGCGGCACCAAAAAGAAAAGCCCGATACCGAATGCGATCCGCTGCGCACGGACGGAATCGGTTCGGCAGCAAATCCGAAAAAACACAGCCCGACCGCAGTCGAGCGGTTCAATGGGGATCAGGTTGAATACCGCAAGGGCAAGATTGACGAAAATTGCCTGATTCAGCCCGGTGATTTTTCCCGCTTTTGCGGTTATCCACAAAACAAATGCCACCAGCAGATTGGCTGCCGGACCTGCCAGCGCAATCGCGATTTCCCGGCGATAACCGCCGCAGGGCACCCGGGTAATGCAAAAACCGAACGGCGCAAAGCGCACACAGGACGGACGCTCACCGAACGCCAGCATACACACCAGATGCCCCAACTCGTGCACCCCGGCGGCGCAAAGAGCCAGCACCGCCGTATTTGTTTTATCCAAAATCAACGCCAAACAGACCGTAAAAAAGAAAAAGAAGCTGATTTGCACACAGCAGTCCCGGATTTGTATTCTCATGGCATCAGCCATTCCGGATTGTAATAAATACCGTCGATTGAAATTGAAAAATGCAAATGCGGTCCGGTTGCCCAGCCGGTCTGACCGACTCTGGCGATAATTTCCCCGGCACGAATCACGGCACCCTTTTCCGCCAGAATTTCAGAGCAATGCAGATAATAGGTTTTTGTGTTTTCGCCGTGGCTCAGCACAAGATAATTGCCCCGAACAGAGTTGCTCCCGATCTCCTCCACTTTTCCGTTAAAGGCGGCAGCGATCGGTGTTCCTTCTTTTGCTGCAAGATCCGTGCCGTTATGGATTCCGTACTTTTTGGTGATCGGATGAACCCGGTAACCGAAAGGAGAGGTAATTTCACCATTCACCGGCATGACCATCGTCACCGTGGAACAAATGGGGGCAAAGCAGGCGTTTTGCGCCGAGACCTCTTCGCCGCCTTCAGCAGAAGGTTCTTCGGTTTGGTTTTCTGTTTCCGGTACGGTGCTTTCCTTGACTGTGCCTGTGTTCGGCACAACGGACTGTATTTGACCAACGCTCTTTTTCAGTGTGTCAACGACTTCACCGGCATCCATATCCACCTGCATGATCTGCTCAAATTTCACTTTCAGGCTTTCAAAAGTTGCAGGGGAAACTTTTGAAACCGTAAAAAGCAAAGCAACACCGAGTAGTGCCAGCACAAGCTGTGCAACCGAGAGTCTCACAAGCCAATCCGTTTTCTTTTCTTTCTTTTTCCTCACAGAACCAAGACGGGTCCCTGCATAGGTTTCATCAAATTCTTCCATTACGCTGCTCCTCAAAACAGTTGTTCTTAAACAATGAATATGTTACACATCCGCAAAACATACGACAAATGTTTGTTATCTTTATAAAAAGAATGTTAAATTGGTTGCGGCAAGCCCGGGTTTGTGCTACTATTTCACTCAAAGAGAGGACGGTTGCCATGAAAAAAATAATTGTTGCAGACGATGAAATGCACATACGCCGTTTGGTGTGTGATTTTTTAGCAAACGAGGGCTACGAAGCATTGGAGGCAGCGGACGGCGATGCCGCCCTGTCGCTGTTCCGTTCGACCGGTGATGTTTCGGCGTTGATTCTGGATGTGATGATGCCGAATTTGAACGGCTGGGAGGTATGCCGTGAAATTCGCAAAACAAGCAATGTTCCCATCCTTTTGCTTACGGCAAGAAGCGAAGAATTTGACCAGCTTATGGGTTTTGAGGTCGGCGCAGATGACTATGTGACTAAACCGTTCAGCCCGAGCGTTCTGATGAAACGGGTTGCGGTTTTGCTCAAACATTCCGCAGGCACCTCTGCTGCAAGAGGAAACGCTGACTGCGTGGATACACTCAAAGTAAACGAAGATGCACACGAGGTAACACTCGACGGAATGCCCATTGAGCTGACGCTGAAGGAATACAAAATTCTGCTCAAGCTGCTCTCCTCCGTTGACCGTGTTTTCACAAGAGAGCAACTTTTGGATGACATTTGGGGATTCGATTTTACGGGCGATATCCGCACGGTGGATTCCCATGTAGCAAGACTGCGCACCAAGCTCGGCAGCTGGGGCATAAAGCATTTGAAAACCGTTTACGGCATCGGCTACAAAATCGAAACGGAATAAAGGACAGATCATCCATGCGTTACATCAAGACTTTCTATAAAAAAGCCTCACAATGGTTCAACAAATCCCGCCCCATCCAACAGCAGCTGATCATCATTACCTCGGCTACCGTCTGCATCGGAATGTTCAGTATCATTTTGCTCAACACCCGGATTTCCAGCGTCTTTTATCAAAATATGCAGATGCACCTGCTCTCTGATTCGGGTGAAGAAATTGCCGGTTTATTAAAAGGCGATCAAGCAAAATTCTATGATAGAATCGCAAAAATCGAATCGGATTCCAATCTTGAAATCGAAATATTCAACGCTGACGGTGCTTTGCTGTATGACACCAATGTGAACCGTTTTACGGAAGAATGGCTCGAAGGAGCAAACATCGACTGGTTTCAGACCATGCTCACAAAAGACAGTAAGGTTCCTCTGAAAATAATAAAAAGAGATGCACACGGCGTTTATGAGATCCGGCAGGACGCAGCCCATAACAAGCAGTACCTGACCTATACCACCGTTTTGAGTAACGGAACTGTTGTTACGATCAATTCCCTTTTAGATTTCGTCAACAACACCGCCAATACCACTACCCGCCATGTCAGCATGATCGCATGCACGACTTTTTTGTTGATCATCATTACCTTATATTTGTTTGTGCGGCGCTTTACAAACCCCATTCGCGAAATGAACCGCATTACCCGAAGCATGGCGAACATGGATTTTTCGCAAAAATGCACGGCAAAAACAAAAAACGAACTCAGCGAACTGGCTGAGAATATCAACACGCTTTCCGAATCTCTCGATCGTACGCTTTGCGACCTGCAAAATAAAAATCAACAGCTCGAAGCGGATATTGAGCGGGAGCGGCAGTTGGAAACCATGCGAAAAGAATTTATTTCAAGTGCTTCGCATGAGCTGAAAACACCAATTGCCATTGTACAGGGCTATGCCGAGGGTCTGAAGCTCGGGATCCAGACAAACGCTTCCGTCAATGACGATTACTGTGATATCATCATTGAAGAAACACACAAAATGAATCGCCTTGTCAGCGGGCTGTTAGAGCTTTCCAAATATGAAGGCGGCGCCTATAAGCTCGATTGCCGGGTTTTCAGCGTTTCCGAATTTCTGGAAGAAAGTATCGGTTCCTACGACATTTTAGCCCGTGAAAAAGATATTCAGCTTCAAATCCACACGCAGCCCGGTCAATACGGTTACGGTGACCCGTCCCAGTTGGAAGTTGTGCTGCACAACTTTGTTTCCAATGCCCTTTCTCATGCCGATGGCGAACGGCGAATCGAGGTGCGAAGCGAAGAAACCGCCACCGGCTGCCGGATCACGGTGTTTAACACAGGGGATCCGATTCCCGAGGAAGACCTTCCGAACCTGTGGATAAGTTTTTACCGTGCCGATAAATCGCACTCCCGTTCACAGGGACGGTACGGCCTCGGTCTATCAATTTCCAAAGCTATTATGGATATGCACCGTGCAAGCTACGGTGTCGAAAACCGGGAAAACGGCGTTGCTTTCTATTTTGAAATCGGCAAAGCAGACAATGAAAAATAAAAAAAGCGACATGGGAAGAACCGAACCCATGTCGCTTGTCGCTTTTTATGTAGAGAAAAAGCTTATTCTATGGTCAAAACATCACTGAAACCGGTAATCTCAAACACTTCTGTAACCGTTTCATTGACATTGCACACAACCATGCTGCCCTGCTTGTTCATGCGCTTCTGTGCGCTGAGCAGAACACGAAGACCGGCGGAAGAAATATATTCCAAGTCCGTAAAATCCAAACGAAGAGCGGTCACACCGTCCAGTTCAGATTGAAGCACCTGCTCCAGCTCCGGTGCAGTCGTTGTGTCCAGGCGACCCTGAATCGAAAGGG
>JAZUJI010000097.1:0-4821 GCA_045642685.1 Acutalibacteraceae bacterium
CAGGGTTTTGCAAAACAGAATTACACCATGCTTGATAATTTGAAGCTTGGCTACGGTGGCACGGCTTTAGAAATGGCAAGATTGATCAATGATTCGGGCGTTCTTGGCAATTCAATGAAGGTCGCAGCCGACACTGTCAATAGTGTTTCATTTGACAAGATCATTGAAGCCATCGGTGTAGTTCAGGATAAAATGGGTATCACCGGCACAACGGCAAATGAAGCGGCTTCCACCATATCCGGCTCATTCGGGATGCTGAAAGGTGCCTGGGAAAACCTCAAAACAGGTCTTTCGGACCCGAGCGCAGATTTTGATAAGCTTGTCAGTAATGTGATTTCGTCCGGGCAGGCTGTCATAACCAATTTAACGCCTCGAATCAACCATGTGTTGCTGGGCATTACAACGGCAATTACACAGCTTGCTCCCGAGATCGTTAAAATTATCCCGGGCATCGTGCAAGATATTCTTCCGGAGCTTACGAACGGTGCTTCTACACTGTTAGCAGAGATAGCGGCGATCATACCGGGGCTTGCAGATGCAGTGGTTGGATTTGCACCGGACTTCCTAAATGCAGTCATAGAGCTTGTTTTGTCTATGGCGAAAGGCTTGTCCGATTCAATGCCGTCACTGCTCGATACCATCGTGCACGGAATCCTTGATTTGGTAGACACGTTGTTTCAATACGCTCCGGACTTAATCAATGCAGCAATAGAAATATTCCAATCGCTTGTTGATTATCTTCCAACCTTGTTTTCTTTGCTCGAAGACAGGTTTCCGGAAATCATAAATGACTTGGTTTACGGATTGCTTCAGGCGGCACCTACGATAATTGACGGAATTGTTCAGCTTGTCACAGCTATTGCGGATGCTCTTCCGCAATACATGGATATGCTGGCTGCGATTATACCCGATATTGTTGATTCTGTAATTGATGTGACCATGCAGCTGCTGCCCGTTATCATCGAAGCGGTTATTCAAATAGTTATTGCAGTTATCGAAGCGATTCCCCCGTTTATTAAATCGTTCAACGAAGCATTCAAAAAGGTTTTTGACACGATTGTTGAAAAGCTAAAGGAATATTTGATTGATCCAGTAATAGAAAAAATTGTAGGCTTTATTTCAGAAATTTGGGAAAACATCACATCATTTTTCACTAATATCTACGATGCACTTGTGAAATTTTTTGAGGATCCGTTCTATTACATCGGCTATGCGATTGGCTTCATCTACGGAAAGCTGAAAGAGTTCTTCACAGAAACGATTCCGAACGCTTGGCACGACCTGGTTAAATGGTTCAAAGACGCATGGCAAGCGGTTGTGACATTCTTCACGGAATTGCCGTCAAAACTTCACGAAAAGCTCTCGAACGCTTATGACAAGGTGAAAGAATTTGCGAATAACATTGGCGAAAAAGCAAAATACGGCGCAAAGAATCTGCTTGACAACATCGTAAACGGCGTTAAGGAACTCCCGGACAAGCTCAAAGAAATCGGAGGTAACCTTGTTGAGGGGCTTTGGAACGGCTTGAACGACAAAATTAAGTGGATTAAGGAAAAAATAAAGGAATTTACAACAGGAATCACAAATGGCATAAAAGACGCTATGGGAATCCACTCACCGTCAACCGTGTTCCGTGACGAAGTCGGTGTCAACCTCGCTCTCGGTTTGGGGAAAGGCTTTGAAGACGAGATGACCGATGTTGAAAGCCGCATGACGAAGGCGATTCCGACGGATTTTGATGTCGCCGCACGCATGAAGGTGAGCACAAGTGCCGCAAAGGTCAGCCGGGTATCATCCGACAGCGAAAATGCCGTGATTCAGGCTATCAAACTGCTCATGCCTGAACTGTATGAGATCATCGTCAAAGCACTCCGGGACGGCGTAAACATTCAATGGAAGGAGAGAGAGCTGGCACGGCTCGTGAGGACTTATGCTGATTAAATTTACATACAGGAATCACAAGGGTCAGGAGTTTCGCTTCGGTGACGGGTGTGTGCTCGCAAACCGGCATGATTTCTTTGATTACTCCTGGAACTGCACCATGACCGGCAGCCGTGTCGGCAAGCTTGAACGCAGCACGGGCACACACGCCGTGCCGCTCATCTTCGTTTCACCGTCCTCCGAAACGGTTTACAGAGCGATTGACGACTTGGTCGATATTGCCGAGGCGGACACCTCCGCCGGGAAAAGCGGTAAGCTTATCGTCAATGGATATACGCTGAAATGCTTCATCACCGGCGTTAAGCACGGGGACTGGCTCCCCGGCGAGGGATATTGTGAAGTATCCCTCACGATTCAGCCGGACGGCGGTGTGTGGACAAAAGAATTATTTACGCAGCCATTCAACGGCTCTTCTTCCGTTATTCTGGATGGCGAGGGAGAGCAGCAGAATGTCAACACCAAGAAGTACAGCTATCGCTATCCAATCCAGTACGCAGACGGAAATGAACGCAAAAGAATAACTGTTTCGTCTGTCTGCAAAGCTCGGTTTTCTATCTACGGTCCGTGTGTAAACCCTGAAATAACGGTCGGTTCAACCACTTACCGCTTTTCAATCGGGCTGCTGAACGGGGAACGGCTGGTGCTTGACCAAACGCAGAAGACCATTGAAAAAATAGCAAGCGACGGGTCAAAATCATCCGCATTTTCTGCGTGGGCAGATATGGACTCAGACTTGTTTGCACCGATTCAAGCCGGAGAAAACACCGTATCGTGGAGCGGCTTCTCGTTTTATCTTACTCCGATTGAGGAAAGGAGCGCACCGAGATGGCTTTGATGTATGCCAATGCGCAAGGAGATCTGCTTGGGCTTTTGAACGGTGCGTCGTTTGACGCCGACATCGGCGACGGGAACGATTTCGCTTTGATGATGTCAAAAAATAATTTCGGAGTTCTCGGAGACGGATACATCGTGTTCGATTCCGAGAACACCGAATTTGGCGGTGTCATTGATTCGATCGAAGCCGATACGGCAAGCTCATCCGTTGTGTTTTCGGGCGCAACATGGCTTGGAATACTCGATAAAAAGGTCATTCGTCCTCCTGACGGTCAGGCTTATCTCACGGTGACCGGTTCCACGGCTTATATCATCGGCTCGCTTGTTTCTTCACTCGGATTGTCAAGCTTGTTTTTTGTGGATGGCTACGATGCCGATTCACCCGGAACGGGCGGCAGCTTCACCTTTAACCGGTATATCACACTGCTGGAAGGTATCACCGATTTACTCGACAGCCGAAGCCTTGTCTTGTCGGCAAAATACAATGTGCAAGCCAAAAAGGTAACGCTCACTGCCCGGGAGCCGACAGATTATTCCGTTCGGAAAAATCTTATCGAATCCGATTTTAATTACAAGGTCAAAAAGCCGTTCAAACCGGTCAACCACCTTATTTGCCTTGGCAAAGGTGAATTGCAGGAGCGCACGGTGATTGACCTGTACGCAGACGAAGCCGGGAACCTGTCCGGCACGCAAACCCTTACCGGCACGGATGAGGTGGCGAGCATCTACGAAAACACTTCGGCCGATTCTGCGCAGGATCTGGAACGGCTCGGAAGAAAGAAATTTAACGAGCTTATCAGACCTTCCATTGAAATTTCCGTAGCAAAAGGTATTAACTATCGAATCGGCGACATCATCGGCGGCTATGAACCGATGACAAAAATTCAAGCCAAAGCAAAAATATCGTCGCTTATTTTACAAATCGACGGCGACGATAAAACGATTTCGTATAAAACACAGAGGTGATTTCATGGCAAAACTTATTACGGGATTTACAAATTCCGATATTACGGCTTCCGATGACCAACAGCTTTACAAGGGAATTATCGGCGAATCGAATGTCGTGTTTAATGTCGGCGATAATTTGGCACTTACCGTGAATGTCGGCGATGCCGCTGCGGCTTCCGTCGGCACAGGTGCTTTTTCGTTTAACGGAAGAATCGTGAGGATTCCTACCGCTGAAACGATAAATCTTTCCTTGCCCGAAAGCGGAAAATTCAAAAAATGCCGAATTTCGGCACGGTTCAGCGTGAACAATTCGACCAATGTCGAATCGGTATCGCTTGTTGCCTTGTATTCGGATGAGGCGTCGTCCGCCGGCGCATTAAGCTCCGCATCCATAAACGGTGCCAATGCGTCGGATTCCATCACCGGCTCTTCTTCCGCTGATTTCCCGCTTTGGGAGTTTATCCTTTCGTCCGACAATCACAGCAACGAAACACAGCTTTTTACCGTGTCGATGAGCCTTGAAGAGCTGAACGAGTTAATCGTAAGCAATCGTGCTGCAATATCAGCGGAAGCATCAGCAAGAGCAAATGCAGATATTGCAGAGGCGGCAGCAAGAGCAAACACGGATGGGGTTTTGGAATCGCTTATTTCTGCCAACGCCGCCGCACTTGCAAAAGAGGCGCGAATCGTTCCAATGTCTTCCGGGCAATCCGCATCCGATTTCTTGGCTTTTTTTATAAAAGGAACCGTATCAGGTATGGAATTTTCCGCAGTATATCCGAACGTTCCGAACACATCATATAAAGTTTCTGTTCCTTATCTTAACAAAGATACACTGTTAAGCAGCGGCAACACAAAAGTGATATTTAGCACAATTCCTGTGTTTTCGATAAGCTTAAACGGTTATATAAATACAGGCATCGTTGAAAATGCCGTTTGCTACGGAATTGGGAGGAAAGCATGAACAGCATCCATGTGAATTTCAGCGATTCAGGAGCAGCAGGCACAGATAGACGAACTTCAACAAAGGATCTCTGTATTGGAGGGAAGTAATGATGCAAATTGACTTTTCAAAAGAAAACATCGGCACACTGGGGT
>JAZUJI010000098.1:0-24978 GCA_045642685.1 Acutalibacteraceae bacterium
ACAATGATTCAAGCACCTTGCAGAAATGCAGGGTGCTTTTTTCATACAAAATTCACCTGCGCCGGGTGTAAAACGGCGTTCCGAGAACGGGATGCGACCCCGTACAAAAGCGTAGAAAGGAAGGAAGCAAATGACATTCAGTGAAATCTTGAAAGCCAAAGGCTTGTCGGATGAGGATGTAAAAGCCATCGTGGGCGAAATGAAGCAAAACAAGATTTTCACCTCCGGTGAGGAAAATCTCGACATCCGATACAGTAAGCTGAAAACCGATTACGACAACTTGAAGTCGCAGCACGGTGAATCGACCGCTCTGATCGAGCAGATGAAAAAAGACAGCACCGATAATGCAGAGCTTTTTGAGTCTGCTGCTTGACAAAGGAGGAAAAAGACGGTATAATATAACAAGCGTTATATATCATTTGATATAAATTGGAGGAACAAAATGCCGCCGAAGGTAAAAATCACAAAAGAAGATATTATCTGCACGGCTGTTGAAATGGTGAGGCGTGACGGTGCGGACGTTATCCGGGCAAGGGCGATCGCCGGGGAGCTGAACTGTTCCACACAGCCGGTTTTTTCCAACTTTGCAACCATGGAGGATTTGCGCTGCGCCGTACTGGCTGCTGCCGATGAGCTGTATCAGGCGTATATCAGCCGTGAGATCGCAGCCGAAAAATACCCGCCGTACAAAGCTGCCGGCATGGCATATATCCGCTTTGCCGCAGAAGAAAAAGAGCTGTTCAAGCTGCTGTTCATGCGGGATCGCTCAGCGGAGCGCAAGCAGCCGGAAACCGAAGGCACCCGAAAAATAATGGAGCTTGTGCAGGCGAGCACGGGCTTCAGCGGGGATAAGGCCGCTTTGTTTCACCTTGAAATGTGGATCTATGTTCACGGGATCGCCGCCATGACGGCAACCGATTACCTGAAGCTTGAGCCGGAGCTGATAAGCGAAATGGTGACCGATGCCTATCAGGGCATGAAAAAACGCTATGAGGCAAAGGAGTAACTATGGACGCCATTCAAATTATTTCATTGACGAAAAAATATAAGGATATCACCGCCGTTGACGATTTGAGCCTGACCGTGCACCGGGGTGAACTGTTTTCACTGCTCGGCGTGAACGGTGCCGGTAAAACGACAACGATCAAAATGCTCGCCTGCCTCACTGCACCGACAAGCGGAGATGCCTTTTTGAACGGCAAAAGCATTGTCCGTGATGTTGCGGCTGTGAGATCCGTGATCGCCGTATCGCCGCAGGAAACGGCGGTAGCTCCCGGACTTTCCGTTCGGGAAAATCTGGAGCTGATGTGCGGTATCCACGGCTTCAATAAAAGCAGATGCTCTGCAAAAATTGCGGAGCTTTCGGGGCTTCTCGGGCTTGGTTCCGTTATGAACCGGAGGGCAGGCAAGCTGTCGGGTGGCTGGCAGCGGCGGTTAAGCATCGCCATGGCACTGGTCAGTGAGCCGCAGATCCTGTTCCTCGATGAGCCTACGCTGGGGCTTGATGTGCTTGCCCGCAGTGATTTGTGGGATATGATCCGTTCCCTCAAGGGCAAGGTCACGATCATTCTGACAACACACTATATGGAGGAGGCCGAGGCTCTGTCTGACCGGATCGGGATCATGAAGGACGGAAGGCTGCTTATCTGCGCAACTGCCGGTGAA
The DNA here is from genome assembly GCA_045642685.1 of Acutalibacteraceae bacterium. Lineage (GTDB taxonomy): Bacteria > Bacillota > Clostridia > Oscillospirales > Acutalibacteraceae > UBA8612. The sequence continues at coordinate 1,666 of JAZUJI010000098.1, forward strand.
ATTATGGCAAAGGCAGGCACCAACCGTTTTGAGGAGGCTTTTGTGCGCCTTGTAAAGGGGGAGAAGAAATGAGGATGCTGACATTTGCCCGCCGGAACGCAAAGGAGATCCTGCGGGAACCGCTGAACCCGGCGTTTGGTCTGGGCTTTCCCGTTGTGCTGCTTTTGCTTCTTACCGCCATACAGGCCAATGTGCCGGTTCCGATTTTTGAAATCGAACACCTTACCCCCGGTATAGCAGTGTTCGGGCTGTCTTTTATGACACTGTTTTCCGCCGTTGTTATTGCCAAGGACAGGGGCAGCTCTTTTTTGCAGCGGCTTTACGCAACACCGCTCACGGCAAAGGATTTTATCATCGGCTATACACTTCCGCTTTTGCCCGTTGCAGCGGCACAGAGCGTGATTTGTTATATCGTCGCCTTTTTTCTCGGCCTTGATTTGCGTGTGAATGTTTTATATGCGGTGCTGCTTACGGTGCCGACGGCATTTCTTTATATTGCATTGGGTCTGCTCTGCGGCAGCGTGTTGACCGACAAGCAGGCAGGCGGCATCTGCGGCGCACTTCTGACGAACCTTTCTGCCTGGCTGTCGGGTGCATGGTTTGACCTTGAGCTGGCAGGCGGTGCGTTCCGAAGGGTCGCCTATGCGCTGCCGTTTGTTCACGCAGTCGAAATGGAACGAGCCGTCCTTGCCGGGCGATTTGAGGCTGTTTTGCCGCATTTGTGCTGGGTGCTCGGCTATGCCGCCGTTGTGACACTGATTGCGGTGCTGCTGTTCCTGCGACAGATGAAACGGCAATAAAACAGCTTAATATCGGCTTTTGCCGAACAAGGTACCCGGGCATAAAGAGCCGCAGGCCGTTCCCAGCCCCGAAAGGGGAGAACAGCCTGCGGATTTTTTGTTTTTTATTGATTCAAGGCATCAAAATGGGCTTTGTTGGATTTGTAAAGCTGTTTGTATACGGCGTAACTCTTGTCGTACACCGCACGGTTTGCCGGATTGGGCTTATAAACCTTTTCGGCGGGGATCAGCTGCTTTGCCTGCGATAAATCCCTGAGCAGCCCCAGACCGACCGCCGCTGTCATGGCGGCGCCGACTGAGCCGACATTCTGCGGGCTTGCGGTGACCTCAATGGTTTTGCCGGTGCAGTCCGCTAAAATCTGGCAGGTGACACGGGAAAGGGCACCGCCGCCGACAAAACGGACGGTGTCGGAGGTCTTGATCTTTTTCTCCTGCGTTTCAATGAACCAGTGCAGGTGGTGGCAGACGCCCTCGAGCACGGAACGGATCAACTCGGTTTTGCCGGTTTCCAGGCTGATATTGAAGAACATACCTCTTGCGTTCGGTCCCTCAAACGGGCAGCGGTTGCCGTGCAGCCACGGGGTGAAAATCACGCCGCCGCAGCCTGCCGGTATTTTTTCGATAACATCGGTCATGTAATCGTAAAGACTGGTGAAAACCGACTCCTTGCTTTCGGCAACGTGTTCTTTTTTTAAGTAAATGCCGATTTCGTCCAGCGCCAAGTGGTCTTTCACCCATTCCAGACACTTGCCGGCGGTTTCCAGTTCGGCGAAGTAGTTATAGCAGCCGTCCTGTGCGCCGACAATGGCGGCGATCATAGCGGAGGCATCAACAATGCTGCGGTCAACCACCGTGCCGACCCAACCGGAGGTGCCGGAATAAATGTGGGTATCGCCCAGGGCGACCGCACCGGCACCGACCCCGATGAGCGAAGCGTCACCGCCGCCGCCGAAGACAGCCGTGCCGGGGCAAAGCCCCAGCTCCGCCGCCGATTTTTCGGTCAGCCCGCCGACTTTATCGGTGGATTTGCAAATGGCGGCGAGATGTTTTGGGTTGACCCCGAGGAGCTTGCAGATTTTTTCACTCCAGCATTTTCTGCCGTCACGAATATCGTAAAGCAGCGTGGCGAAAGCGGAATCCTGCGTCATAACAAATTCGCCGGTCATTTTGCAGATGATGTATTCCTTGACATCCAGCCACTTGTAGACACGCTTGAAGTTTTCGGGCTCGTGTGCTTCGACCCATTTGTATTTCCAGACCGGATCCTTTACACTTGCGGCAACCGCACCGGTGATTTGCAAAGAGGGGAGCAGCTTGAAGATGTTTGCCCCGGCAATCTGGATCCCGTTGGCTATGCCTTTTTTCAGTTCTTCACCGGCACGCTGATCCATGTAGCTCATGGCGTTGCGAACCGGTTCCCCGTTTTTGTCCACCAGCACAAGCCCCTGCATCTGGGAGCAGAACGAAATGCCGTCAACGGTTTCGGGGGCAATTGCGGATTCCGCCAGCACTTTTTTGGTTGTGGAACAAATGGCAGCCCACCACTCCGCCGGGATCTGCTCGGCGGAACCGTCGGGCGAAACGGTGAGGGAGTAGCCCTCCATAGCGGAGGCGATCAGTTTAACATCCTTTTCAATTTCAAACAAACAGGTTTTGACACCGGTCGTACCGATATCATATGCCATAATTCTTGCTTTTTTCATTTTATTTATCCCCATATCATAAAAAATGAAAGGTAAACCATACAAATTTTGTATGAATTTACCTTTTTATCATATCATAAGTATCTTCTTATTTCAACATACTTTTCAAAATATCAAGAGCTTTCAGATAGCCGCCGATCCCAAGACCCTGTACCGTAGCCACGCACGCAGGGCGCAGGTAGGAAATGCGGCGGTAGTCTTCCCTTGTCTGCGTGTCGGTCAGGTGAACCTCCACGGTCGGGATGCCGACTGCCTTGACCGCATCGGCAATGGCGATGCTCGTGTGTGTGTAGGCGGCAGGGTTGAATACAATGCCTTGCGTGTTGCCGTAGGCCTGCTGGATCTTATCCACTAAGTCGCCCTCGTGGTTGGATTGATAACATTCGATTTCCACACCGTTGGTTTGGGCGTATTCTTCAATCCGTCTGAGCAAGTCGGCGTAGCTCTCCGTGCCGTAAATGTTCGGTTCCCGTATCCCGAGAAAATTGATGTTCGGACCGTTTAAGACAAGCAGCTTCATGGCAATACCTCCAAAATCCGTTCAACGGTTTCTTCTGCGTTTTCGCTGACCTTCACCGAAAAATCACATACACTTTGATAAATCGGCAGCCGCTGTTGATAAAGCTTTTCCAGATTCCCGTTTTGGCTCAGCGGGCGGTTTTGTGTGGCGAGCGATCCGAGCGGCCGGTCTAAAAAAAGAACGACTGCATTTTGCTTGAGCGCACGGATGTTTTCTCCCCGCAGAATCGCACCGCCGCCGGTGGCGATCACGGTTTGGCTGAGCTTGCCGACTTCCCGGCAGACATCCGCTTCCGTTTTGCGGAAGAACGCTTCGCCCTTTTCGGCGAATATTTCGGGAATATTTTTGCCGAGTTTTCGCTCGATTTCCGTGTCGGTGTCGATCACACGGCGGCGCAGCCGTTCGGCGAGCAAAGCGGCAACTGTGCTTTTTCCGCAGCCCGGCATCCCGATGAGCACGAGGTTTTTCATGCTTCGTTCGGTTTCGGCGATCGTTTTTTCGATCAAAGCTTCATCGAGCTTTCGGTGCAGAAACTGTTCCGCCGAACGGAACGCCTGTGCGCAGAGCATCGGCAGCCCGTTCACGGTTTTGCAGCCGAGCTGCTGCGCCTGACGCAGCAGCTCGGTAACAGACGGGTTGTAGATCATGTCTGCTACCCCCTGACATTGCGGAAAATCCGCAGCGGTGACAGGGGATGCGCCGTTATTCGGAAACATTCCGACCGGGGTCGCATTGATGATAAAATCGGCATCCCGGTGCAGATATAAATTGTCGTAATTGTTTTCTCCGGTTCGGGAAATGACGATGACTTCTTTTGCCCGCTGGTCACGGCACACGGTGACGGCGGTCTGCGCCGCGCCGCCGGGTCCGAGGATCAGCACTTTTTTACCGGTAACTTCGATCCCGGCTCGTCTGAGCAGATAGCAAAAGCCGAAATAATCGGTGTTGTCGCCGAGCAGACCGCCGCCGGGCAGCCGGGTGACGGTGTTCACCGCACCGATCCGCTCCGCTTCCGGGGTGAGCTGCGTCATATAGGGCAGGACGGTTTTTTTATAGGGAATGGTCACATTTATGCCGTCATACGCATTGCTTTGCACAAAAGCGGCAACTTCGTTTTCTTCCTTTTCAAACAGCTCATATTCATAAGCACCGCCGCTGATGCATTGATGCAGAAACGGCGAATAGCTGTGACCGAGCTTTTTGCCCAATAAACCGAAGGACATATTTTCACTTCCGTTCAAACAATTTCAGAGTAGCTGCCGAGATAGGTGAAGCTTTCCAGCTCGTTTTCCAATTCGCAGATGAGTTGACGAAGCGCCGGGGAATAGACCGAGGCGTTAATATCAAAATAGAACATGAACTCAAAATCACGCCCCGGGATCGGACGGCTTTCCAGCTTGAGAATGTTAATGTTGTTGGCAAAGAACCGGGCGATGACCCGGTAAAGTGAGCCGGGGCGGTGCGGTAAGACCAGCATCAGGCTTGTACGGTCTGCACCGGGGTAAATTTCCGGCTTTTTGGAAATGCAGATGAAGCGGGTATAATTGCCGAAGCTGTTTTGAATGTTCGGCGCAAGCGTATCCAGCCCGTAAAGGGCGGCACAGCTGCCGGATGCGATGGCGGCAAGATCCGTGCGTTCGCTTTCTGCCACCGTTTGAGCGGCGACGGCGGTGTTGGCGCAGGCGGTCTCCCGAACATTTTTCAGTTTGGAAAGATATTCGCTGCACTGGCTGAGTGCCTGCTCGTGGGAAAGGATTTCCCGAATGTCCTGCAATTTGGTGCCGGGCTTGATCAGCAGGTTGTGATTGACCTGCAGCCGGGTGCTGCGCACGATATAAAAATTGTGTTGGATCATCAAATCGTAAATATGGTTGACTGAGCCTGCCGTGCTGTTTTCCACGGGGATCACGCCGTAGCGGCACAAGCCCTTGTCCACCGCCGCAAAGACCGCTTCAAAGGAGTTGCAGTACATGATGTCCGGCAGAGAAAACAGCTTTTCACACGCTATCTGGGCAAAGGCTCCCTCGGTGCCCTGACACGCCACGACAGCCCGTTCGGGGAACAGGGGCGAGGTGTCTGCAACAGCGTTTTCCAGCACGGCTTCGCAGTCGGATTTGGGCAGGATGATGCGGTTCTGACGGGAACGGGAAAGCTCCATAAGCAGGGGAAACAGCACTCTGGCTTCACTTTCGTGTTCTTCTCCCGCCAGCTCCGACACACGCAGCAGCAGCTCTCTTTCCCGATGCGGATCAAAGACCTTTAATCCGTTTTCTTTTTTGTATTCGGCGATTTTCTGACTGATGCCCATGCGTTGTTTGAGCAATTCAACGAGTTGTTCATCGGTTTGGTCAATCGCTTTTCTCAAGTCCTGAATGGATTCACTCATTTCCTCGACTTCCTTTCAAAATATCGGCAAGTGCAGCGGCGGCGGCAGCTTCCACGCAGGGAACGGCACGGTGCACGATGCACGGGTCGTGCCTGCCGCCGATACGAATCGTTTCATTCCTTTTGTTGGTGAGGGATACGGTGTGCTGTTTTTTTGCAATGGACGGTGTCGGCTTGACGGCGGCACGGAACAGCAGCGGCATTGCATTTGAGATACCGCCCAGAATACCGCCGCAGTGATTGGTTTTTGTTTTGACCATGTTCCCGTCGCAATAAAAGGGATCGTTGTTTTCGCTTCCCGTCAAAGCGGCGCAGGCAAATCCATTGCCGAATTCAATGCCTTTAACGGCGGGGATCCCGAATACATATGCGGAAATTTTTCCCTCCAGTCCGTCAAACAGCGGACCGCCTAAGCCGACCGGCAGCCCGACAACGGCACATTCGATCACACCGCCAACGGAGTCACCGTTTGCTTTGGCGTTCAGGATTTCCGCTTTCATTTTTTCACCGGCGGCTTCGTCTGTGACGGGGAAAGAGCCTGCCTGAACGGCACGGAGCTGCTCGGCACGGAGCTCCACCGGGTCAAAAGCAATGTCCGAAACACCGTGAACCGACAGAATGTGCGCACCCACCGTGACACCGAACGATTCCAGCCATTGTTTACATAGTGCGCCGGCAATGCAGAGAGGTGCCGTCATGCGCCCCGAAAAAGCACCGCCGCCCGACTTGATTTCGCCGTATTTGCAGTAGGCGGTGTAGTCCGCATGACCGGGTCGGGGAAGGTCGGAAAGAGAGGAATAGGCCTGCGGCCTTGCGTCTTCATTGCGGATAACGGCGGTGATGGTTTCGCCGGTCGTTACGCCGTTTTTTACGCCGCTGATAAAATGAACCTCGTCCTTCTCACGGCGTGGTGTGGAAATATCACCGGACGGTGCACGGCGGAGCAGAAACGCACGCAGGGCAGTCTCATCAATCGGAAAATCTTTCGGGAAGCCGTCGATATGCACACCGATTTCTTCGGCATGGCTTTCACCGAAAATGCCGATGCGGATGTGTTCCCCAATGGAGTAAATCATGCGTCTGCCTCCTCACTTTTGCCGCCGAGGGCATGAAAATCGTCAAAAAAATGCGGGTAAGATTTATTCACCGCTTCGCACCCGAGCAGAACGGTCTGCCCCTGTGCGTGGCACGCCGCCACGGCGGCACTCATCACGATGCGGTGGTCATTGTTTCCGTTTGCCGTTCCGCCGGGGAGCGTGCCGCTGCCGTGAACCGTCAGCGTGCTTCCGTCTGTTTCAGCCTGTCCGCCAAGGGAGCGGATCAGCTCAATCGTTGCCTGCAGGCGGTCACTTTCTTTTATGCGCAGGCGTTCAACATGAGAAAACCGGCTTTCCCCCGAAGCAAAACAGCTCATGACGGCGAGAACCGGTATCAGGTCGGGAATATCGGCACCGTTTACCTCAAGCGGCTTGTGTTCCCCGGATTGAACGGTTACCGAACGGTTTTCGACCGTGACCTCTGCGCCGAAATCACGCAGGATCTCCAAAAGTCTGCGATCCCCCTGCGGCGAATCGGGGGAAAGCCCGACGGCGGTTATTTTGCCGTTGACGGCGGCGGAGCAGAGGAAAAAGGCGGCATTTGACCAGTCACCCTCAACGGTGTATGAACCGGGACTTTGGTAACGGCACCGGGGAGGAATCACCGCCGTTGTGCTGTCAAAGCAAAGGTCAATTCCGAAAGCGGAGAGAACCTGCAGGGTCATCCGGATATAGGGGAGTGACTGCGCCGGTGTGCAAAACGAAACGGCGGAGGCTTCTTCAAGCAGCGGAAGTGCAAAAAGCAAACCGCTGAAAAACTGTGAGGATACATCACCGCTCAGGGTGAAATCACCACTGTGAAGCTGACCGCTGACCGTGAGCGGCAGGTGATTGCCGGAAAAGCGGATCCCGTGCGCCGCAAGATTATCGACCAGCGGCTGAACAGGCCGCTGCGGCAGCCGTCCATGGCCGGTGAAATGTGCGGTCTGCCCGAGGGCAGCGGCAACCGGCAGCAGAAAGCGCAGGGTCGAACCGCTTTCCATGCAGTTGACGGCGGCATGCGTGCGGCGTTCTTTTATCGGCTCGACTGAAAAACCGTTTTCGGTGCGTTGAATCGCTGCGCCGAGGGCGCATAAGCCGCCGACGGTGGCATCTATATCCTGCGAAACCGTTGAGCACAAAAGCCCGGTCGGCCGGTTGGCAAGAGCGGCACAAATCAGGCTGCGGTGCGCCATGGATTTTGACGCCGGGACAGCAACCGGGCCGTGCAGCGTATTCGGCGTAATGATTCGGTTCATCTCTTTTCCCCCGTTATTTCAGAAATTCGTACCATTCCTCATTCAGCATCTTTTTTCGTTCGCACCGCCCTGTTTCAACAGGCAGCACAACGGTGATCCCGGTTCCATCCGTTTTCTTGTCTGCCAGAGTCAGCGGATAAAGTGTATGGTTTGCGTATTCGCTTTGGGTCGGCAGGTCGTACCGCCGCAGGAGGTTTATCATTTGTTCAAGTGTCTGCCGGGGACACAGCCCCTTTTCGGTGCAGATTTCCGTTATCCGAACCATACCCACGGCAACGGCGCTTCCGTGCGGCACGGTGTAGCCGCTTTTGGCTTCGATCGCATGACCGAGGGTGTGACCGAAATTGAGCAGCATCCGCTCGCTCCGGTCAAATTCGTCATTTGCAACAAGGTCGGCTTTGGCTTGCACGCACCGTGCGACGATTTTTTCTTCGTCAAAGTTCTGCTCCAGTTGTTCAAGCAGCTCTTTATCCTGAATGAATCCGTATTTGATGACCTCTGCCATGCCGTTGGCGTATTCCTCTTTCGGAAGTGTTTTCAGGGTATCCACATCGCAAAGCACAAGCTTCGGCTGATAAAAAGCACCGACGGTGTTTTTGCCGTCGGGCAGATCCACCGCTGTTTTTCCGCCCACGGAGGAATCCACCATAGCAAGAAGCGTTGTTGGAATCTGAACATAAGGGACGCCCCGCATATAGATCGCCGCAGCAAAGCCGCACAGGTCACCGACCACGCCGCCGCCCAGGGCAACCAGCGTATCGGAACGGGAAAGACCGCATTTCAATGTAAAGCTGAGCAGCTTTACAAGCTCGTCAAATGTCTTTGATTTCTCCCCGTGCGGCAGGATGTAAGAATATACCTCAAAGCCGCTTTGTATCAACGATTTTGAAACATTTTCCAGATACAGCCCTGCCACATGGTCATCGGTCACGATCAACGCTTTTCCGTAAAGGCCTTTCCCTTTCATGACTTCACCGCAGGTCTTCAGCAAATCATGCCCGATTTTCACCGGATAGGGTTTGCCTGCTTTGACTTCAAGTTGGGTCATCGCTGTCGATTTCCTCCTTTTTCTGCCTTCCTTCCCGCAAAAGCGCCTCCAGAGCTTCGGCATCCTTTTCATAAACGGCGCTGCGGTACTGCTGAAGATGCTCGATCAAAATGTCGATTTCATTGATCAGATTGTCACGGTTTGCGAGGAAAAGCTCTGTCCACATTTTTTCGTTCAGCCACGCCACACGGGTCAGATCCCGGTAGCTGCCTGCCGAAAAGCCCTTGTGAATGACCGCCTGCGGACTTTTTACATAGGCGTTGGATACCACATGGGCAAGCTGAGAGGTAAAAGCAATGGTTCGGTCATGCACCTGTGCCGTCGCAACGGTGACGGAACCGAACCCGGCTTTTTTCAAAAGGGTGCTTGCCTGTGCAAGTAAATGCAGATCCTCATCCGGCTTCGGCACAAGGATCATGGTTGCCCGGTCGAATAAATCCGCACGGGCATATTTCAGCCCCGAAAACTGTGTGCCTGCCATCGGGTGTCCGCCGATAAAGTGGAACCCGTGTTGTTCGGCAATGGCGAAGCACGGCGGACAAACGGTCGCTTTGGTTCCGCACAGGTCAATGACGACCGCATCCTTTTTGACTTTGTCGGCGATTCGGGCGACATAATCCGTCACACCTTCCGGGTAGAGTGCCACGAAGATATAGTCACATTCGCCGATCGTGCCGTCCTCCAGCACGCCGTCGGTCGTGCCGGACAGCACGGCGTAATCCGTCACGCTTTTTACAATATCATACCCGTAAACGGTTTCGTTTTGCCGTTTGAACGCCAAAGCGAGCGAACCGCCGATAAGACCTAAGCCGCAAATACCGATTTTCATGGTGCATACCTCCACGCTCAGTCCTGTATGGCCTGACGAACGGCGAATACCTTTTTCATCGTTGCGTCAAACTGCTCGGGGGGCAGCGACTGCGCCCCGTCGCAAAGGGCGTGCGGCGGGTCGTTATGCACTTCGATCATCAGCCCGTCCGCACCGGCGGCTGCGGCGGCGATCGCCATGGGCTTGACGAGCTTGGCGATTCCGCAGGCGTGGCTCGGGTCAATGACGATCGGCAAGTGGGTCAGCTCCCGCAGCATCGGAACAGCGGACAGATCCAGCGTGTTCCGGGTGTAGGTTTCAAAGGTGCGGATGCCCCGTTCGCACAGAATAATGTTTTCGTTGCCGCCTGCCATGATGTATTCGGCACTCATCAGCAGCTCCTTGAGCGTGCTGGCAAGTCCTCTTTTGAGCAGAATCGGCTTTTTGGTGCGTCCGAGTTCTTTAAGCAGCTCGAAGTTCTGCATATTGCGTGCGCCGACCTGGATCACATCGACCTGTTCAAACAGCGGCAGGTGATTGGCGTTCATGATTTCGGTGACAATGGGCATACCGGTCTGCTTTTTCGCTTCCAGCAAAAGCTCGATACCCTCTGCCTTTAAGCCCTGAAAATCATAGGGTGAGGTACGGGGCTTGAAGGCGCCGCCGCGCAGCAGCGATGCGCCCGAGGCTTGAACCTGTTCGGCAATCCGGCAGACCTGCTCCCGGCTTTCGACCGAGCAGGGACCGGCGATCACGGCAAAATGACCGCCGCCGATGGGAACACCGGCGCAATCCACCGTGGTGTATTCGGGGTGAAAGCGCAGATTGGCTTTTTTGAACGGGTCGCTGATGCGCTTGACGGCTTCGACCATGTCAAGCCCTTCGATCAGATCCGTGTCGAGGTTCGCCGTGTCGCCGATCAGACCGAGTACGGTCTGATACTCACCCTGTGAAAGGTGAACTCTGAGATTTTGCTCCTCAAACCAGCGCACCAGTTGATTTCGCTGTTCTTCTCTTACTCCGTGTTTTAATACGATGACCATAATGCAAACATCCTTCCTGAAAAAATAAGAAGCCTTGCAGTGAAATTACTGCAAGACTTCGGTTCAGTCAATCATTCGTTGTTGTTCACAGCGCAGCAAAAATCACTTTTACTATTATCTTTTGCAAGGATAAAAGTAAAAGTAGAAATATGTGGTTTTGCCGGAACAATTCAACATTTCAAAGACTCTCTTTCGATTTTTCTTTAGTATACCGTGTGAAACGGAAAAAATCAAGCGGTTCAGTGAAAAAAAGACGGATTTTTTTATGGAAATTTCAGGAACGGTGCAGCCGGAATTTGAAATGTGCCGCGCGGTTTGTTATAATGCAGAAAACAGCAGGTCAAGGTTGACGGTATCGTGCTCAATTTCCTTGGAATAGAGCCGATAGACTTCCTCAAGCGGCGTGTTTGTTAAACAGGCGATGCGAACCGGGGCAAGTGTGCTCAGCGCAATGAAGCGGGCTGTGGCAAGGCAGTCAAGGTGATTGACGGATTTGAGAAAATACCGGTAAACAAAATAAGCGAAAGCCCGATTGATGCAGACATTGTGTCCGGCAGCGAATAAAGCCATATCGGCAAAAGACTGCTTTTGTCGGCTGTTCGTCAGCAGTTCTCTCCATTGGTCGGTCAGGATTTCGCACGCTTCCAGCAGCATCCGGCAAAACCGTTCCGTGTCGGCTTCGTCCGGTTCACGGATTTCTTCCGCAAACGGCGCATCCGCTTCAAGCTCGGCGATGCGGTTCTGTACGGCTGCGGAAGCCTCGAAAAGCGAACGGATGTTTTGAAAAATATCCTCTGTTTCGTCCAACCGGCGGAAAAGCGCATTGCGGCTTTGCGTGAGAAGGTTCAAAACCTCATCCGGGCTCTGTGCTTGAATCGGCGGATAGGTACCGGCGATCGGTGAAGAAAAAACCAGCCGGCAGACCGCCGGGCAGGACAGGGAAAGACTGTATTCGGTGAAGCCGTCATATTCCTCCGTGAAACGGGGATGCTCCCGACAGATTTCGCTTGTGTATTCCCAACCGAGAGCCATGCGAAGCCGACAGAGATTCTGTTCGTTCAGAAACGGGCAGCGTTTGCCGCATTGGGTGAACACGGTGTCACCGTCTTCATCGGCGGTCATGACCCGGCGCACCTCTTTTCCGATGGCTCCGTCAAGTGTCCGGTAGCAGCGTTCCGTTGCTTCGTCAATGACGATTTCCCACCCGGCACAGCAGGTGTCCGGGCAGCCGGAGGCAAGGCATGAAAAGTGTTCGGCGTATTTCGGCTGATAACACATGATTTTTTTCCTTTCAGACAGGATGAAAAAAGTGTAGCACAACGCAGGCAAAATGTAAACGCCTGATTGAGCCGACCGCAGTCAAAACAGTATTTGCTTTCGATGCAAACCGAAAAAGGAGAGAGAAAAATGTTATCGGATTCTTTTATTTGTGCCACGCAGGAATACAGCACCTACACCCGGGCGGTTCCCGCCCCGTATTTCCGAAAAAGCTTCCGGCTGGATTCTCTGCCGGGAACCTGCCGGATCACCGTTTGCGGGCTTGGCTTTTATGAGCTGTTCATCAACGGCAGGGATATTACCAAAGGGCTTTGCGCACCCTACATTTCCAACCCGGACCATCTGGTCTACTACGATTCATACGACCTGCTGCCGTATTTATCGGCCGGTAAAAACACAGTCGGCATCCTGCTCGGCAACGGAATGCAAAACGCACCGGGCGGACAGATTTGGGATTTTGATGATGCGCCGTTTCGTGGCTCACCCCGTGTTGCGTTTGCAATTGAGTGGGAAGACAGCGACGGAACACAGCACCTTTTGCAGGCAGATGAAACGGTCAAAACCGCTTCCTCCCCGTATTTGTTTGATGATTTGCGGTGCGGCTGCGTTTATGACGCACGGCTGGAGCAAAGCGACTGGAATCTGCCCGACTTTGATGATGCGGCGTGGCAGACGGCTAAAATGGCCGAACGCCCGAGAGGCGAAAAAAAGCTTTGTCAGGCAGATGCGATCGTGCATATCCAAACGAAACAGGCGATCTCGGTAACAAAACGCAGGCTTGCACCGTATCAGCCCCGGTGCGATGTGCCGCCGACCCCGAACCCGTTCATGCTCCCGCAGCGGGAAGGCTGGGTGTTTGATTTCGGCGAAAATGTTGCCGGTGTTCCGGTTTTGAAAGTGAGCGGTGAGGCAGGGCAGCAGCTTGATTTGCAGTTTGCCGAACGAATCAACGAAAAGGGCGAATTAGATTATTCAAATATGGAATTTTACCCCGACGGCTACGCACAAAGGGATATTTATATTCTCAACGGGAAAGGGGAAGAAACCTTTTCTCCGCTTTTCACCTATCACGGGGCAAGGTATTGCTGTGTGCTGGGTCTGAAAGAGGAACAGGTAAAGCCGGATATGCTCACCTTTGAGGTGTGCACCTCGGCTTGCGTGAGCCGCGGCGGCTTTTCGTGCTCGGATGAAACGGCAAACACGCTGCAGCATATGACACGCAATTCCGACTTGGCAAATTTCTATTATTTTCCGACGGACTGTCCGCACCGGGAAAAGAACGGCTGGACCGGTGATGCCAACGCTTCGTGTGAGCAGATGCTGCTGAATTTTGCGGTGGAGGACAGCTGCCGGGAGTGGTTGAACAACATCCGTGCCGCACAGTTGACCGACGGAAGAATCCCTGCCATAGTTCCGACGGACAAATGGGGTTACAAAGGCTGCAACGGCCCTGCGTGGGATGCGGCGCTGGTCGAGCTGCCGTATCGGATCTACCGTTACCGGGGAGAAAAGGCAATCGTTGAAGAAAATGCGGATGCGATTTTTCATTACCTCAACTTTCTGTCCTCCATTCGCACGCAAAAGGGTACGGTTTCCTTCGGATTGGGGGATTGGTGCCCGGTAACAACGGTGAAAGCACCGGTCGAGCTGACCGACACCCTTATTTCAATGGATATCTGCCGAAAGGCGGCTTTCCTGTTCGGCGAAATCCAAAGACCGCTGCAGCAGAATTTTGCCCGGAGCCTTTATGACGAGCTGCGTGCCGCCGCACGGAAGCATCTGATTGATTTTTCAACGCTGACGGCGGTCGGCGCCTGCCAGACCTCACAGGCGGCGGCTCTTTATTACGGTGCGTTTGAGGAAGAGGAAAAGCCGAAAGCTTTTGAACGCCTGCTCGACTTTGTGCGGGAAACGCAGGAGCATATTGATTTCGGCCTGCTCGGCCAACGGGTGCTGTTCCGTGTTCTGGCTCAGTTCGGTTATGCACAAACGGCATTCCGCATGATCGTTCGCCGGGATTATCCGTCATACGGGCATTTGGTGGAACTGGGTCTGACTGCACTGCCGGAAAACTTTTTGACCTGCGGCTCGGAAGTCCATTCGCTCAATCATCATTTCATGGGCGATATTTCCGCTTTCTTTTTCCGCCATATTGCCGGTATTCAAATCAATCCGCACGGGAAGGATTGCCGTGAGGTCGCCGTCAGACCGAATTTTGTTGAGCCGCTTCAATTTGCGCAGGCGCATTACGATACGGTGGTCGGCCGTGTTGCCGTGAAATGGGAGCGGCAGGAAGACCGGATCTTTTTGACGGTTGCGGCAAATGAGAAAAACACGGGTGAAATCCGTCTGCCGGGCGGCTGGGTGTTTGAGGATACCGCCGGAACAAGCCGTGAACTGAAAAGCGGAAGTTTTCGGGCCGTTCGGCAGCAGGCATAAATTTTTGACCGGGCAGACGGAATCTTCGGCTTCCTCTTGATTCTGTTCCGTTCCTGTGGTACGATGAATCGTGTGGAAAGAAGGGATCCGGTTATGGTATACGATATTACGGCATTGGGTGAAATTTTGATCGATTTTGTGCCGGACGGCACGGATGAGGACGGGGACGCACGCTTTGTGCGCAAGGCAGGGGGAGCACCGCTGAACCTGCTGGCGGCAGCCGCTAAGGCAGGCATGAAAACCTCCTTTATCGGCTGTGTCGGGGATGACATCAACGGCTCTTTTCTCACGGAAACCGTTCGCCGGGTCGGTGTGGATGACGGTGCGCTTTTTGTTGACCCGCAGCACAACACCACGCTTGCTTTTGTGGAATTGGATGCGGACGGTGACCGCCGCTTCAGCTTCTACCGTACCTTCGGTGCAGATCGCTTTCTTGACAAAAGCCGTGTGGATGCCGATCGGATCCGTCGATCAAGGGTGTTCCATTTCGGTTCGCTTTCGCTGACGGATGAGCCGTCGCTTTCCGCAACGGAATATGCCATCCGGGTCGCCCGTGAGGCAGGCTGCACCGTGACCTATGACCCGAATTACCGCCCTTTGCTGTGGCAGAGTGCCGCTCAGGCGGCGCAGCGCATGGGGCAGTTCATCGGCTGTGTCGATATTCTGAAAGCCTCGGAGGAAGAGGTGCAGATGATTGCCGGAAAAGCCGATACGGACGAAGCGGTGTCTGCCGTGATGAAAAAGGGTGTATCGCTCGTGCTCGTCACGCTCGGTGCAGACGGTTCGATCGTGTATTTCGGCGGCGAAAAGCGGTTTGTTCCGCCGGAGCAGGCGAATACCGTTGATACCACCGGCGCAGGGGATATTTATTTCGGCACATTCCTGAGCGAGTGGCTCAGGAGCGGACGATCCCTGCAGGAGCTGACCGTTTCCGATATTTTCGAGTTTGCAAAAACGGCAACGGCTGTGGCGGCAAAAAGCACCTGCTTCCACGGGGCGATCGCCTCTTTACAAAAGATATAACCTTGAAAGGATGAACGAACATGAAAAAACCAATTATGGGCATACAGCTTTATACACTGCGTGACCACATCAAGACGGCAGAGGATTTTGACAGCACTCTGGCACGACTGAAGGCAATGGGTGTTAAGGATGTCCAGATTTCCGGCATCGGCGACATTCCCGCACAGACCCAGAAAGAAATTCTCGACAAATACGGCATGAAGGTCTGCATTACCCACAAGCCCTATGACCGCATGAAGGATGATTTGGATAATCTGATTGCCGAGCATAAAGTAATTGATTGTGATTCCATCGGTCTGGGCAGCGCAGGCGAAGACTACAGGGGCAGCCGGGGCAATGTGCGCAGCTTTATTCGGGAAGCCGATGAGATCGGCAAAAAAATGAAAGAGCAGGGCTGCTCGTTCCATTATCACAACCATGCGTTTGAATTTCACCGTCTGGGTGATATGAACCGCTGTATGATGGATCTGCTTCTTGCCGAAACCGACCCCGAAGTATTCTATTTTATCCCCGATGTGGCGTGGATCCATTACGGCGGTGCCGACCCGGCCGAGCTGCTCCGCAAAATGGCAGGGCGTGTTAAGGTCATTCACTTTAAGGATTACATTTTTGATGATGAGGGTGTCCGCCATTTTGTTCCGCTCGGGCAGGGTGTTGTTGATCTGAAAGAGTGCTACAAGGTTGCCTGTGAGCTGGAAATTCCCTACATCATGTATGAGCATGACAGTGACTGGCCGGATGATGACCCGTTTAAGGCGTGTGAGGAATCGTGGAAATTCATGTGCAGCCTGACGGACGAATGACCAAATAAAAGAGCAGGGCTTGCTGCGAAACATGACCGTTTCGGCGCAGACCCTGTTTTTTTATCGGTTATTTTAGTCCTGCCGAAGCACCGGATGACAGGCAGGAAAAACGGAAGCTCTTTCGGTTTGCTGCACACTTTTGAAAAATATGTCAAAACCATAAAAATTTTTATGCAAATTGCCCGTTATCTTGCCTTGTACGGTTGATTTTTTTTGATATCTTTGTTACAATACCATACACACCAATATTATTGATAAGGAGTGCAAACCCAATGAAGAAAAGAATTATTGCGCTGTTGCTTTGCCTTGCCATGGTGGCTGCCTTTGTTCCGGCGGCTTTTGCTCAGCCGGTCGAAGAAGTACAGGACAACCTTGGTATTCAAGGTCAGATCGTCGGCGAAGATGCCCCTATCGTTTTTGTCACCGGTATCGGTCAGACCCATTCCTATGTTCTGGATGATAAGGGCGAAGAGGTACTTACCTACAACGGCAAAGACTACCGCTATAACACCCGCAAGAATCTGTTTATCTGGGATACCAAAGCGGTTTTGACCCATGTTTTCACCAATCCGACCTCTTTGTTCAACACGCTTGCCACCGCAACGCAGTTGATTGCTTCTCTTGTTACGGGTCAGTATTTGCTCAAGTCCTCTAATCTGCATCAGCTTGCAAAGGACTTGCTGTATCTGAACATTGTTGACAAAAACAACAAGCTTCCGAGCAACGTTCTGACACCGATCTATAACTACCCCGTTTCCGAATACAGCAAGTATGAGGCAGACCGTTTTTACGGCACCGTTCCCGCTCAGGCGACCCTCGAAGAATACGGCACGAACAAGGTCTTCTGCTATAACTTTGCTCCGTTCGGCAGCATGACGGATACGGTTTCCGGTTTGAACGACTTTATCAATAACACCGTTCAGAAGTATTTCCCGGGTCAGAAAGTGATCCTGATGCCCATGAGCATGGGTGCTTCCATTGTCCGGAACTATCTTTCCACCTATGCGGATCAGCAGGATGTTAAAAAGGTCGTCAGCATCGTCGGCTGCTGGGACGGCAGCAAGATCTTCACCGACCTGGTCGAACAGCACTATGCCGACAATTCCGCAGAACTTTTCTACACCGGTCTGTTCAGTGATCTGATCGGTGCTCCTGCCGGTGACATCATTGAGATCTTTATTCATTGCTACAAAAAGGAATTCCTCCGCAAGCTTGTTGATGAGCTTTTGATCGCTGTTTGCGACGAGTTCGTTATGAAAACGCCGACTATGATGACGATGATCCCGAGTGCCGACTATCCCCGTATCCGGGATCGTTATCTGAAGCAAAAGGGTTACGAAAATGTGCTCGAAGAAGCAGAAAAGAATTATCGTTCCCAGATCGGTCTGAAGGATAATCTGAAGAAGCTGAATGAGGAGCAGGGCATCGAGTTCTACTTCATCAGCGGCTACAACCTCAATTTCGGTGAGATCACTTCCGACTACAACATCTTCAAGTTCCTCTATTCGGCAGCCCGTGTCAACTCCGATGAAATTATTCAGATCGAGTCCACCACCGTCGGCGGCTACGGTCTTCCCGTCGGCCAGACTTTCCCGCAGAGCTATATTGATGCCTGCGCAACACCGCAGTATATTGATCCCACCAAGTCGGTTGACCTTTCCACGGCGGTGTTCCCGAGCCATTGCTGGCTGTTCAACAAGCAGAAGCATGAGCTGGAGTACGACAACACGGCTCTGAAGCTTGCTTTTGCACTTGCCAAGGGTGATGTGACGGATGTTACGGATTGCCCCGATGTTTACCCGCAGTTCAACGAGGGCAGAAACCTCAAGGATCTGACCCGTGACTATTTGCCGAAGCTGGAGAAATTTGTTAAGGATTATGAATCAAACGGTGATTATGCGGCCTATGTGAGCCGTGCAAACGAATACATCCGCAAGGCGAACGAGATGATGGACTGCACCATCAACAACATGGCAAAGGATAATGCGCTGATCGATGAGATCGCCGCTTTCTGCGAAGAACTGGATGTGCTGATCAACGGCGAAAAGCCTGCCCCCAAAGAGGATAAGGTAACACCGGTGATCCAGGACATCAACCACAAGATTTATGAAATTTTCGGTACCGGCGGATTCATGGAAGTTTTCAAGAAAAAATAAGACTGTCTGAACAAACAGCGTGATCTTTCACGCAAGATAAAAAAACAAGCTGTAATCAAACCGAATGGTGCGATTACAGCTTTTTTTACCCTGAACGGACACACAAAAGAAGCAAAAGCTCTGATTATAAAGATTTGAGAAATTCGATCAATCGTTTCCTTTGCTCCGGGTTTAATCGTTCGGTCAAATATTGATACTCGGACTGCATATCGTCCACATCAAAAAAGTCTTTTAAGCTGATTCCGAGACCGTAGCAGATGAACTCAAGGTATTCAACGGTCGGTTGTTTGTTGCCAAGCTCAACATCTCTTAAATAGCTTTGCGAAACACCGCTCAGATTTGCAAGCTTGTTTACCGTAATCCCTCTTTTTTCTCTGAAGTATTTAATTCTGTTCCCCACATCCACGAGTCATGCCGCCTTTCATTAGCTCTATAGATATAATAGTAACGAAATTTCTTAAAAAAATTACATCTAAAGAGTTGACAGTTTATATTTATTGTGATAAAATCAGGTCAAATCAAAAGAAAGGAGGTTGCATTATGGCATTCTTGGCATGGTCTATCGCTTACTCGGCTATCGTAGTCGCTTCTGCCTACAAATTGGGCAAGTCAGCGAGAAAGTAAGCTGAAAAGCATTATGGGTGCGGCAAAGCCGCACCCATAATGTGTTTTTTAAGAGGTGATTAAAATAATCAAGGTCAATAATCTGACAAAGTCATTTGACAAAAAATGCGTTTTGAAAAATCTTTCTCTTGAGGTAAACGACGGCGAAATCGTAGCCTTGGTCGGAAAAAACGGTGCCGGAAAAAGCACATTGATCCGAACGGTCTCAGGCATTCTTTCGCCCGACAGCGGAACAGTACAAATTGAGCCGGAATCAAAAATCGGGATACTTATGGGCGGCGATGTAAACCTTTATAAAAATCTGACTCCCTATGAGATAATCCGATATTTCGGGAAATTACACGATATGAAGCCGGATGAAATCCACAGCCGGATTGATGAACTTGACCGTATTTTGAATATTAAAAGTTTTCTTAATACCTATTCCCACAAGCTGTCAAGGGGAATGAAACAAAAGGTTGGTCTGGCTGTTTCAATTATACACAAGCCCGATGTAATGCTTTTAGATGAGCCGTCAACGGGCTTGGATGTTGAAGCGGCAAACGATGTTTTGAACTTTATTAAATGTCTCAAAAGCGATAAAAAGACCATTCTGATCGCAACACATAATCTGTTTGAGATATTTGAACTCAGCGACAGCATTGCTTTTCTGCGTGACGGAAAAATTACAAGTAAAGTGCCGGTAACCGAGTTGTCTCAAAACCGCAGCGATGAAGAAAAAAGCAATCTGATTGTAAGGCTTCTGAGAGATGGTGAACCGAAATGAAAGTTTTGTCCATAGCAAAAAAAGAAATTGTATCTTTTTTTCGAGATAAATCAACAATTTTTCTCTTGATTATTCCGATTCTCATTTTTCCGATTTACAGCGCAGGAATAAACTGCCTGTGCGAGAATGATACCGATGTGATCAAAATTTGCTATTCTTCCGATTCGGAAATCGCCGACACAATATTCAGGGATTTTGTACAATCGGATATTGGCTTCAAGGTTGAAACCGTTGCTTCCGACAAAGAAACCGAATTATTGGAGGAAAACAAAGTTGACTGTATCCTTGCAATCAGGAACACGGACATTGATTTTATTTGCAATTCAAAATCATACAACTCCATGTCAAAAGCATCGAAAATCGGTGAAAAATTCCAATCTTTTTTCTATGCACGCATCAGCGGCAGCCATATGTCGTATCGTTTCAATCTGAAAAATGAGCAAGATCAAGAGCTGAATCCATCCGACAGTATAACAAACGCTACGGTTCCTATTGTGCTTGTAATACTGTGCTTTCAAAACATTTTAGGGTTCGTAAATGATATTTTTTCCGGCGAAAAAGAGCGTAACACCTTAGAAATGTTGTATCTGTCAAGCAGTTCAAAAGCCGAAATATATCTCGGCAAACTATTCGCTTTAATCTTTTTCTCAACAATAAATGTGTTGATTTCTGTTATCGCATACATCTTTTCAAATAAAGCTACTCGATTGAGCGGATATAACATCGTCTGTCTGATAATCATTCTGCTTGCTCTGTCCGTTATTTCAGTAACCGTTTCATCAACGGTATCTTTGAGAGCAAAAAGCATAAAGTCATCACAAACCGTAAATGAATTTCTGCTGGCAATTCCCATGGTTTCCACCGCTATGTTATCGCTCGGTTTCATCCGCAAAAGCAGTATCATACATTTTTTCCCGCTGATAAACCTTGAGTGTACTTTATCGGATATACTTATGGGGGATTTCAACCCGTCTGTTTTTTTGTGCGACTTGCCGGTAAATCTTCTGTTTGTATTCGTTCTTTCGGTTATGAACATGAAGTATATGCGGAGTGAAAAAATATTCCGATAAATCCTTCGGCTGATCCGATCGGAACGGTTCCGGACTGCTGACAAGCCCCCATGATGCAGATGCTTGAAATCATGCAAAGTTTCAAGACCGCACCGTGGAGGCTCGGATTTCGTCTTTTATACTTATTTTCCCGGATTCAGCAGGTCTGTGTACTGATAAGCACGGACATAGTCGATGATGAATTCGGCGGGAAGCGCATCGCTTTTGTTTTTGGTGATGAGACCGGACCAGCCGTAGAACGGTACGCCGTCCACGCCGTCGATCTCGGTGGAAAGAAGCAGGTATTCGGGAACCTCGGAAACGCCGCCAAATTTGCTGCGACCCGTTTCAACGCCGTTGATATAGAAAATATAGCCGTCCTTGTTCCACTCCATGCCGTATGTATTATACTGCGTGTAGGGATCGATCGCTTTGGAAACGGTCACATTTTTGTATTTGGTTTGCAGCCCGTAGCCGCCGCAATGCAGGTTGGAGGTGACCAGATTGTTGTTCAGCCCTTTTTCGCCCCGATACCACAGCGGTGACTCAAACACATCGATTTCCGTGCCGTTTTTTCCGGGGTTTCCGTCATCACTCACGCTTTCGCAGGAGAGCCAGAAGGCCGACCACAGCCCTTGTGCGGCAGGCAGAATACAGCGGCACTCAAAATAGCCGTAGGTCTGCTCGTATTTTTTTCGGGTGTCAATGCGGTCACAGTAGTAGCCGGCACCGTATTTCCCGTTTTCTTTGTAGGTTGTTTGGATCACCAGATTGCCGTCACGCAGAAAAGCCTGACCGCTGTCCCAGTAACCGCCCTTTCGCTGCCCCTGCCGGTAGTGGGTCCAGACATTTGTATTCAGCTTTTTGCCGTCAAATTCATCCTCAAAAACAAGGGTGAATTTTGACAGGTCAACGGTGCGGTTGGTTTTCGGCTCCCATGGGTATCGCAGAATCGTCAGGCACCGGTGGATCACATCAATCAGAACATTGCCGACCTTTTCAACGGCGGATTTGATGGTTTCGGGCAGTTCAAGGGTCGAGTTTGCCGAAGCCTCCACCGTGAACACCGGGGCGGCAGCGGAAAACAGAACAGAGAGGCACAACAGCAGGGAAAGCACTTTGATCATTTTTTCTTTCATTTGGTTCACCGCAATTCCAATGGATTTATTATCGAATAAAAATTTTACATCATTATGTGAGACACACAAGCCGTCAGCAGGGGAACAAAGGCACGATCCGTTTTTTTATGTTGAAATACCGTCAGCGGTTCGACACAGGCAGGCGGTATAGGATTTGGTTAAACCGGGGAACGACCGGAGATAGTTTGTTTTGATTTTTTTCAGCGCATCATCGGCTTTTTCAGGGTCGAGAAACGCCATACAGCAGCCCTTGAATCCGGCACCCGAGAAACGGCCGCCGTAAACGCCGTCGGTTTCCCGCATCAGCTCATACAGACGGATCAGCTCGGGCGAGCCGGTTTGCCACAATTCGATGCTGCTGCGTCCGCTTTCAAAGCAGAGCGCACCGAACTGCTCCAGGTCGCCCCTGCGCCACGCTTCCACGCCCTGTGTCACACGGGCACATTCACCGTACCAGTGCTCGGCACGCCTGCGCCACGGTTCGGGTAAACGGGCTTTATAAGCCTCAAAAACTTCTGCCGGAACATCCCGTAAAACGGTTTCGTCAAATTTGCCGTAGGGGAGGGAAGCAAAAGCTTTCAGCGCATAGGCTGCGCTTTTGGCTTCATCCACACGCATATTGTACCGGCTGCCGACCAGATTCCGCTCCACGCCGCTGAAAAGCACGGCTATTTTGTAAGGCTTCATGGTGTCCGGCTGTGCGATCACTTCCCGGCTGCCGTCTTTCATATCTATAAACAGCAGGTGATCGGCTTTGCCGTACACCTCACAGGATTGATCGAGCTTTCCGCAGGATACGCCGACATAGCGGCTTTCCGCCTCATGTGCAAGCTCGATTTTTTCTTCATCACGCAGCGTAATGCCGTTCACCCGGCAAAGGCAGGTCAAAAAGCCGAGCGTGACCGCCGCTGAGGAAGACAGCCCGCCGATGGGTAACTCACCCTGCATGACCGTTTTCAGCCCGACAGACAGCGGGTACCGTTTGCTCAGGGCAAGGGTCACGCCGCGCAGATAGTCTGCCCAGTCACCGCACTTTGTTTCGGGGACGCTGTGAATCGACCACCTGGCTGCCGTGGGAAAATGAAGGCTTACGGCTTCGATTTTTCCGCTTTCATCCGGGCGGAAAGCAAAGCGGATCCCCTTGTTGATCGCAAACCCCGTGATCAGACCGAGGTTATGGTCGGTGTGCGCCCCCAGAGGACAAAGGCGGTACGGCGCAAAGACTTCACCGCTCGGGTCTGTTCCGTAAAGGGACAAAAATGTCTGCTCATAATTCATCATGGGTTTTTCTCCGTTTGTTTAGGTAAATCGGTGAAACTTTTCTCTAACTATATTACATATTGCACAGGATTGCAACAAAAAGCAGATAAAAAAAGACGAGCATCCCGAACGGA
>JAZUJI010000099.1:0-9406 GCA_045642685.1 Acutalibacteraceae bacterium
CCCGGTACACATCCACTACATAGGTCAGAAGCTGGAAAGTATAAAAGGAAATACCGATAGGCAAATCAATGGACTTGACTGCACCTGAGCCGCCGAACAGGTGCTGAAAATTTTCCTGCACAAAGGTACCGTACTTGAAAATGCCGAGCAACCCGAGGCTGACCGCACAGGCAGCGAACAGCACCAGCCGCTTCGCCCACGGGCGGCGGCGATTGTGTTCGATCTGCAGCGCAAAGTACCAGTCGCAAAACGCCATGGCAACAAGCAGCAACACATATTTCGGTTCGCCCCAGGCGTAAAAAATAAGCGAAAAAACAAGCATCACCGTATTTCGTGTCGGTGTGCTTTCGCATCGGTAATAAATGATCAGATTCAAAGGCAGAAAAAAGAAGATGAAAAACAAGCTTGAAAAGACCATAGTTGCTCCGTATTCCAGAAAATTTAATCATATATTATAATAATACCTCATATAATAAAAATCAACACAAATAACAATATTGTAAACTTTATTCGCATTTTGTAACCATCCCCATACAAAAAACTTTCTTCGTTTTCCGATCCATTCCCCGAACGGCATCTTTCATTTCAGAAAAAGTCTGTCGAATCGGTGTATACTCAAGCCGAAAAGCAACGGAAGCAAATGACTATGGGGTGAGAACAATTCAGTATTCGAACAATGCGCAAAAAAACAAACAGCATTGTCGAAAGTATAACAACTTTCTGTGTGCAGAATACTTGTAATATGCGACGCTTTCGTGTATAATGTACGAATCAACGGTAAAGGAGAGTAAAAAAATGGATCCCATTAAGGTTGACTTCACCGGAAACGGTGCAAAGAGCAATTCCGTGATCATCCCACCAAACAAATCAGGGCTGAAAACCGTCATCAACATAGTAGGCACCCTTCTTATTTCTGCCATCGCCTATTATTTCTATCTGCCGGCATTCAATTTCAAAGCCATTGAAATGTATATCTTCTTCGGCATGGTGATTGCCGCCTACTGTGTCATGGTGTTCATCACCTCGGGTGCCGTTGCCGCCCCGGAATATTCCCCCTATGCCCGCAAACGAGCCAAAATACCGCTCATCGTCGGCGGTGTTCTCATTGTGGTCGTGTTAGTCGGATTTATCGTTTCGAGCGTGTTTTTCCGTGCAAAAACCTACAGCAACATTATTCAGGTGGAGGATGCCACTTTCAGTGAGGATATTTCCGAAGCGGATTTCAAAAGCGTTCCCCTGCTTGACCAGGATTCCGCTGCGACCCTGGCAGATAAGGCACTGAGTGACCTGGTGGATGAAAACCTTGTTTCTCAGTTCACGGTTTATCCCTCATACACCCAAATCAACCTGCAGAAAAAGCCGGTTCGTATCGCAACACTCAAATATTCCAACATCATCAAATGGTTCACCAACCGCAAGACCGGTCTGCCCGGCTACCTGGTCATCGACATGACCACCCAAAAGGTCGAACTGAACAAAGTGGAAGGCGGCATCCTTTACTCCAACGCAGACCACTTTAACCACCTGCTCAAGCGTCAGCTTCGCTTCCAATATCCCACTGCTCTGCTCGGTGAAGCTGTTTTTGAAGTCGATGAAACCGGAAAAGCCTACTGGATCTGCCCGATCCTTGACAAAACCATCGGTATGTTCGGCGGCACGGATGTTAAGGGTGCCATTCTGGTTGACCCGACCACCGGCAAGTGTGAGGATTACTCCATTAAGCAGCTTCGTGAGGATACTTCTCTTCAGTGGATCGACCGTGTTTACGACTCTGACCTGTTGGTCGAGCAGTATAACTACCACGGCAGATATGCCGGCGGCTTCTGGAACTCTGTTCTGGGGCAGAAGAATGTTATGGTCACCACCTCCGGTTATAACTACCTTGCTTTGAACGATGATGTTTATATGTACACCGGCATCACCTCCGTCAACGCAAGCGATAACTCCATCACCGGCTTTACGCTGATCAACCAGCGCACGAAGGAAGCAAAATACTACCGTGTCAGCGGTGCGACCGAAAACGCCGCACAGAACGCTGCCGAGGGTAAGGTTCAGCAATATAAGTATACGGCGACCTTCCCGCTGCTTCTGAACATCGGCGATGAGCCGACCTATTTCATGGCATTGAAGGATGACACACAGATCGTTCAGCAGTATGCCATGGTCAATGTCAAGCAGTTCACGACCCTGCTCACCACGGGTCTTACGATTGACTCCTGTCTGGAAAACTACACCGCACTGCTCAAATCCGCAGGCATCAACACCAACATTGACCCCAATGCGGTTGTAACACCGACCCCCGATACGCCTGCCGCTCCTTCTCAGACCCAAACCGTCAGCGGCACGGTTACGGCGGTCAAAACAGCGGTCATCGGCGGCAACAGTATGTACTACCTCAAGCTGGATACAGACACTTACTATGCGGTAAGTGCCGCAAAATTTGAGGATGTTGTCATTGCCGGAGTCGGCAGCCGGGTTGAGCTTGCGTTTGTCGAAGCGGACAGTAAAATCATCCCCGTTACCTCATTCAAATTGAAATAAGCTTATTTTTCGGCTGCACAGTTTTTGCCGGCTGTGCAGCCCGTTTTTTCAGGAGGAAGAACACTATGATGAATCACATTCTTGAAATCAACAGCGAATTACTGCCGCCACAGGAAACGGTCGAAGATGTTTCTGCCTTCACCAAGTGGCTGACGCAAACATTGCCCGAACAGCTTTTCAACCTTTTGCCGAAAATCGTGATTGCGGTCATTATTCTGGTCATCGGCTTTTTTGTCAGCAAATTTGCAGGCAACATATTAAAGAAAATCATGGTCGGCCGCCATGTGGATGAAACCGTGCATTACTTCCTGTGCCGTATGCTGGTTATTTCGTTTCGCATCGTCTTTGTGCTGTTTGCTCTCTCCGCCGTCGGCGTCAACATCAACTCGTTCATCGCCGCATTGGGTGCTGCCGGCATCACGGCAGGCCTCGGCTTGCAGAGCAGCATTTCGCAGTTTGCAAGCGGTGTCGAGATTTTATTCAATAAGCCGTTTCGCAAGGGTGACTTTATTGAAATCGACGGCACGGCGGGAAAAGTGGAAGAAATTCATTTTATGAACACCACCCTGCTCACGCTCGACAACAAGAGGGTCATTCTCCCCAACTCCCATGTAACCACCAAGAGCATCATCAACTACACGGCTCAGAACAAACGCCGTGTTGACTTAAAATTCAGCATTGCCTACGAAGATGACATTGCACTTGCCAAAAAAGTGCTCAGCGAGCAGGTCGAAGCCTGCCCCTATACACTTGCCGACCCCAAGCCGCTCATCGCCGTGAGCGACCATTCGGACAGCGCCATTATCATCGACACCTTCGTCTGGTGCAAAAGCGAAGAATACTGGCCTGCCTTCTATGATATGCAGGAGCGTGTCAAGCTTGCCTTTGACAAAGAAGGGCTTCATATTCCGTTCAATCAGATGGATGTACATATCATCAATCCGTAAACCCGACACGAAAAAAGCGGAGAATACCGAATACCGGTACTCTCCGCTTTTTGTTTTATACCAATTCAAATAAATCGTCGTCATCGCACACCGTCTGCATACGGAACGAGAAGGAAATTTCATTTTCGTTCCACACACGGGCAGGCTCCAGTTCGTCATAAATGCCGTGGCCGCCGAACGGTTCGATATAAGCATCCACCGACACAAAGGTGTTTTCACTCGGCACAAGCTCATCATCGTGCATCGTGTTTTCCAGCATTTCCGTCGAAAAATGCGAAGCGTTGAACAGAAAACCTCGTTCCTCACAGGCACTCACCATCAAGCCGCCGCCGTTGCGGTCTTTCACTGCACCGAACAGTGTAGAGGCGTGCGCCGAATTTTCACGGGGATTAACATAGTGAACAAAGTTATCCTTCACCTTGGTTTCAAAATGATCCATCCGGGAAGCCTCCCGGCGATCAAGATATGATTCATTCGGACCCAAGCCGAAGTATTCCATGTTTTCAAACCCTGCCACAAGCGGAACGGTAAAGCCGAACCGGGGCAAAGACGGTGCCAGCTTGTTCTTTTCGCCGGTGAAGGAAACCTGAACCGAACCGTCCGAACAAACAAGCCATGTGATTTCACCCTTAATAACCGGTACCACACGGGCACCGCCCAAAGCGACCTGCGCCGTGACTTTCACATCATTTCCGATGCGCTCAAAGGCAAACGAATAGGTCTTTTGCTGAATTTTGTGCATGGAACCGATTTTTCGCTGTTCGGCAGCGGACTCGATCAGATTGCGGGGATGCGCCATCCAAAGTTGGATCTCCATCGGCGCAGCCAATAAATTTCTGCCGTTTATCCGCATACCGGTCAGCTTCCCGTAAGCTTTATCAAAAATGTAAACCTTACCGTTTGCCTCAACGGCAAGCTCACGGCGAGAATCCCGGACACCGACTGCATCGAACGATTTCGGCTTTTTCTCCATTGGCAGCGATTCGAGCTTAAACTGTTCAAAGCCGATTTCGTAGCCGGGCTGCGCCCACGGTGCGGAAACGACCTGCACCATGCGAACCGTCAGATAACATTCCCCGTACAGCGTCGGCAGATCAAGCTTCAGGTCATACTCGGTGCTTTCTCTCGGCTCAACCGCCAGCGGAGCTGTTTCGCCGCCGATGATCTCTTTGCCGTTTTGCGTTACACTCCACACCATTTTCATGTCGGAAAGCGTGGTGAAATAGCGCTTGTTGAACACGGTCAGCACTCCGTCGCTCCAGGTTGCCGTAAACGGCTGATAGGCACGCTTCATATCGTAATAGCCGGGCTTCGGTGTACGGTCGGCGAAAACAAGACCGTCCACACAGCAGTCCCTGTTATTCGGCCAATCACCGAAGTCACCGCCGTAACGGTATTTCGGCTTGCCCTCTTTTCCGATGTTGAGGGCGTGGTCGTTCATTTCCCAGATGCACAAGCCGAACAGATTGTCGTACCGGTCTGCCAAACGGCAATGAGCAAAAATGTTGCCGGTCGAATTGTCACAGACATACTCACAAAAATAAAACGGCTTGGCGTGGTTGTTTTTCAGGTAATCTTCCGTATATTCCAAAGAAGAATACATACGGCTTTCCACATCGGAAATATCCGCAAAATTTTCGCCCTCGGGAACCGCCTTGAACTCCAAATGCGCATTTTCGTAATGGACGATCGCCTTGGCATCACGGGACTTGATATAGTGATTCATGGCACGGTGATTCTTGCCGCAGCCGGATTCATTGCCGAGGGACCACATCACAACGCAGGCGTGGTTTTTATCCCGCTCAAACAGCCGCTTCGCACGGTCAACATAGGCTGCCTCCCATTCATCCGCTGTGGAGAGCAGCGACCAGCGCATCCAATCCCAGGTATCGCCATATTCAAAGCCCATGCCGTGCGTTTCGATATCCGCTTCGTCCACCACCATGAAGCCAAGCTCATCGCACAGCTCCAGAAAGCGGGGATCGTTCGGATAATGGCTGGTGCGAATACAGTTGCAGTTTGCCCGTTTGAGCAGATACAGATCCTCCAGCATGGCATCAACCGTTGCGGTAAAGCCGCCGTTCGGGTCGGAATCGTGGCGGTTAATGCCCCAAAGCTTGACGGTTTTGTTGTTCAGATAGACTTTATCCCCGATGATTTCAAGCCGCTTCAAACCGATTTTCTGCGCAATGTATTCCTGCCCACAGGAAATCATCAGCGTGTAAAGCATCGGCTGTTCGGCATTCCACAAAATCGGGTTTTCAACGGAAAAGTTATTCTCTTGCGTGACAAGGATTTTTTTGCCGTTCGGGTCATACAGCGTGAAGCT
Source organism: Acutalibacteraceae bacterium (assembly GCA_045642685.1). Taxonomy (GTDB): domain Bacteria; phylum Bacillota; class Clostridia; order Oscillospirales; family Acutalibacteraceae; genus UBA8612. The sequence goes on from JAZUJI010000099.1 coordinate 5,818, forward strand.
GCACGCCTGTGCACCGACGGTTTCCACGGTAATATCCGCACGGGACAAATCCTCCGTGATAAACGAACGCACAAAAAAGTCCTTTAAGCCGTTCGCATCACGGCCGAGCAGATAAACCTCACGGAAAATGCCCGACAGACGGAAGCAGTCCTGATCCTCCAGATAGGATCCGTCACACCATTTCACCACAAGCACATCTATGCGGTTCGGCTGACCGGCTTCGTTGAGAAACGGCGTCAAATCAAATTCCGAGGTGCAATGGCTGACCTGACTGTAACCGACAAACTGTTTGTTGACAAACAGATAAAAGCAGGAAGAAACACCTTCAAAATTGACCGTTACACGCTGCGCAAAATCCTCCGGAATGACAAATTCACGGTGATAATGCCCGCAGGGGTTCTCATCGGGCACATGAGGCGGATCAAGCATGAACGGATACCACAAATTGCTGTAAAGCGGCGCATCGTAGCCACGCTCAGTCAGCACCTGCCAGCACAGCGGAACGGGAATCTTTTCTTCAAAAGGACGATTCAGAAAATCTTCCTCCACATCCTCAAAGCTGCTGTAAAAGCGAAAATCCCATTCACCGCAAAGGCTGAGGAAACGGGCAGAATTGGCACGGTTCCCCTGCATGGCATTGGTTTCCCTGAGGAACGGAATAAAATAGCTTCTCGGCTCCTCACAGCCGACATGAAGCGTTGTTAAATCTTTATGATACGCTTGAAACATACTTTTTCAACTCCTTAATATCGGATGGATTTTTGTGCTCCGTGACCGCTCACCGAAAGATGTGTCTGCGTCACTTCCACTACGGCGCAGGTGCAATCCTCGCCCTCACATAATGCCGAAAAGACAACATAGGGACGCTGCTCCATTCGGGTGAACCAGCCCGGATGATAGTGAGCGGAAAAAACAGCTCTGATTTGGTCGGACTGCGCAATCAACTCCCGGACAAGCTCGGAATTTTTCACCTCATGCCTGCGCTGGTTCGCATCCTCCGACTGCAAAAGAGCGTGCGAAAACAACAAAACCGGCTTTTCCGATTCTGCCACGGTCTTTTTCAGCCATGCAAGCTGCTCCTCATCCAGAAAACACTGGATCCACTCGATTTCACCGTTCGGATACGGCACACCGACATCGTTGCAGTTTGTGTCCAGCACCACACAGCGGTACGACTCACAGTCAAATGAATAATAACGGTTCGGGATGCCCATCAAACGGCAAAATTCCCGCTTATCGGTCGCCGTGTCGTGGTTACCGATGAGCGTATACACCGGTTTACCGGTTTGACGCAAGACCGTATTCACCTGCGAAAAACCTTCTTTTTGATCCAACCACCCGTCAAACGAATCCGCAACATCGCCCATACAGATGATAAAATCACAGTCTGAAGCGTGTTCGGCAACACATTGCTTCAGCTTTTCCAGTGAAAGAGCGTGCCGACGGGTTTCGTGCGACACGGGACGGTCGGAATAATGCAGATCACTGACAGCTAAAAATTTCATCATATTTCCGCTCCGTTCAGGTCAACGAGGCTGCTTCCGGCTCGACACCAAGCACCTCGTATGCAATGCGCTCCAAAGAATGGCCGTCACACGCAGACATATAATCTGCCTTAAACCGGCGGACTTTGTCCAAATCACAAGCTGTTTCAAGATTGCGAATGGTGTCGATGATCTGGCAGGTATCGGTCACGATCGGACCGGGAACGAAATCCTCATACTTAAAATAAAAGCTTCTTGCTGCATCATACTCTTTCAGGTCATAGGCGAAAAAGAGCATGGGACGCTCCAGCAGGGAATATTCAAAAACAAGGGATGAATAATCGGAAATGACGAGGTCTGCGGCGCAGAGTGCCCGGTCAATTTCAACGCATTTGGTTGCATTGAACACAAAATCGCCGACGATTTCTTTGACCGGAGAAGGGATCTGAAACATTTTGGCGGTGCGTGGATGCAGCTTGAGCACAAGTGCATATTCATCCCCGAGAGCTTCCTTCAGCTTGATAAAATCAAGCTTGTTTTCGGAATAGGACGAAAGGATGCTGTCGCCGCGGAAGGTCGGCGCATAAAGGATGATCTTGCGCTCGCCGATTCTCGGGAAGCGTTTGAGCAGAATGTCACGGGAAGACGCAACAAAATCAGAATCAAAATAAACATCGGTCCTCGGCACACCGAACGGTTTAACAACCGCATCCGCACACTGAAATGCCTCTGCGTAAGCAAAACCGACCTTCGGTGCCGATACACAAACATCGGTATAGGTGTTATGGATCGGGAAACGCTGCAAATCTTTTTTGGATGCGCCCCAGCTCTTTTCCGCTGTGGAATAACCCCATTTTTTGAATGCGCCGCAAGCGTGCCAGAGCTGAACGACCCGCTGACCTTCTCTCGGCTTGCAGGCGTAAGCGGGAAAATAGTATTCATTCAGAAACAAAGCCTTTGCCGTACAGAACTCACGGAAGAAATCCTCACAGACTTTCAAACCGAGCCTTTTTCCGAGGAAGCTGCTGCGTGCCATCGGGTCATTCTCGGCGTGTTCGATCACCACACAGGTGTAGCCCTTCGATTCCAGATACTTTTTCATGCAGGAAAGATTATCCGGAATTTTTTTGAAGGTATCCGCATAGGCGAACACGACTTTTTTTTCATCGATCGGTTTTTTGGAATATTTCCTGAAATAATGCGGCCATATCACATAATAGAGGATATAGCGGCGAATCAGACTTAATTGTTTTTTTATTCCGGCTTTCATGTATGCCGCCTCCAATATCGAAAATATATCCTGACATTGAAAAAGAGGCCGCCAAAGACGACCTCTAAATCAACACGTTACAATCAGACTGCACGAGTGACCTTACCTGAACGAAGGCAGCGAGTGCAAGCGTAAACCCTTTTGGGCGAGCCGTTTACAACAGCCTTAACACGCTTGATGTTGGGCTTCCAGGTTCTGTTTGAGCGTCTGTGTGAATGCGAAACTTTGATACCGAAAGCAACATCTTTACCGCAGAATTCACATTTTGCCATTTGCGGCACCTCCTTTAATATTTGTATCTGCTAAACGAACACAAGTTATTTTAGCAGATATTGTGAAGAAATGCAAGCGTTTTTTGCATTTTTTATTGAAAGTTATTTCAGGGAAGCAAGTGCGGTTTTAAGCCATTGGTTAGCGGCAGCAGCCCCGTCTTCATCTGCCGGGAAGCACTCCTTCGTAATTCTTTCTTTGTCAACAATATCATATGCCTGCCAGCCGACATACCACTCTGCGGTGATTTTCAATTCTTCCTCATCGCTTTGCGGCACAGCCACCGTCAGGCGGTAACGAAACGCATCGTCAAACAAACCGGGCGCTTCACGCAGGGACACTGAACCGAAATAGTTATTCGGTTTGCCCTTGATGGCAACGGCACCGAGGAGGTATTCATAGCTGACAAAAGGAATATCTGTCATCCGACTTTCACGCTTTCCTTCGCATTTTCGGCAAGCATGGCATCAATGCGGTCGTTCACATTGCGCTTGCCCTTATGGTTGTAGGGGAAAATTTTGAGAATGATAATGGTCAGAACCGCACCGGCCGTGTTGCAGATGAT
>JAZUJI010000100.1:0-3602 GCA_045642685.1 Acutalibacteraceae bacterium
CCTTGGCTCACAGAACGACATGGCTACGATCCGACTTCATCCGTCACACGAATGACCTCATCGTAGACCTCGGTGTCCAGCACCTCGGGTACGAAGCCTGCGCCGATGCCCTGTAAGCCGTGCGCTCCGGGCTTTCCGCCCGAAAGAACAGGGGAGCCGTCCGGCTCAACTGCGACAATTCCGATTTTCGGATTTTTTTCTTTCAGATAGTGACCCGTTCCCGTGAGCGTTCCGCCGGTGCCGACTCCCGCCACAAAAAAGTCCACGGCACCGTCCGTATCCGCCCAGATTTCGGGGCCTGTCGTTTCGTAGTGCGCCTGTGCATTGGCAGGGTTGACAAACTGTCCGGGAATAAAGCTGTCAGGAATCTGCGCAGCAAGCTCTTCGGCTTTTTTGATGGCTCCCGTCATGCCTTCTGCACCGGGTGTCAGCACCAGCTCGGCACCGTAGGCTTTCATGGTGAGCTGCCGCTCGGCGGACATATTGTCGGGCATGACGATGATCAGGCGATACCCCCGAATGGCAGCGACCAGAGCCAGACCGATGCCGGTGTTGCCGGAGGTCGGCTCAATGATGACGCTTCCCTTTTTCAGCAGACCTTTTTCTTCGGCATCATCCACCATTTTTTTTGCGGCACGGTCTTTGGTTGAACCCGCCGGATTCAGATATTCCGCTTTAACGAGCAGACGAGCCTTTAAGCCGTGTTCTTTTTCGATGTTTTTTACTTCAACGAGCGGCGTTTTTCCGATGAGCTGCTCGGCAGATGTGTATATTTCAGCCATAGTTTCCTCCATACGGTATTTTGTTCAATCTGTACAAAAGAATAGCACAAATATTCCGAAATAGCAACTTTTTTCAGAATTGTACACAAGTTTTTTACAAAAATTCCATTCTTTATTTTTTGCTTTGCGGTATAATATTGGAAAAAACAGGGAGGAAAAGTCATGAAATGTAAAAAAACAGCCGTATTTGCAATTTTATTTTTTTTACTGCTGATTCCTTTTGCCGTCGCACGGCATTTCTTTTTCACTTACAACATTGAGGTTCACTATTCTTCGCTCGGCATATACCGAATGGCACTGGAACGCAACTTTGTGTGGGAGCTTGTGCTGGCAGCAATGTCTGTTTTTTCGATTTTAGCAGTCAGGTATATGTGCAAAAACCAAAAGGAAAGCATTCCGCTTCAGCTTTTACAGGGGCTGATTTCTTTTCCGGCTTTGTACAGTATGTGTAGTGCTTTTTGCCATGGAATTGCAATCGTTGGAGTTGCGTTTTCGCAGGAATCGCTCGGAATTGAGTATCATGAAATACCGATAGATTACGACCGTATGGATGTGCTTGTGGTATTGATGCTGCTTATGGCTCTGGCTTGTCTGTCGCTGGTAAGAAATATTCTGGGTGTTAAGCTGCTGAAAAACGATCCCATATGGCGAATCATCGATTACCCGGCTGTATTTCTGCTTTTTTTGGCATCCGCTGCAAACATCGTATTCGCAATTTTCTGCGTTATCGTGTTAAAGCGTGACCTTACAATGGTCGAACAGATTCTGACATATGTGTCAAACAGTCTGTTGACCGCAGGGATCGGAATGACGATATTGCTCCGCAACAGCCTTGAAAAAAGAGAAGACGGTCTGATTCAGGTGTTTAGCTCCGGGAAAATACTTTACTACATCAGACAGCTGGTGCTTGAACCGGATGAATCGGAAGAAACGGATGAAGAAGAGGAAGTCGAAGAATAAGCTTACCGAATGGATGCATGAGTGATTCAGATGATTAAAGAAAGCGAAATGATCTTTTCCCAACATTTTAATACAATCCCTATTCCATTCTTTGGCTTTCTGTGGTATAATCTGGTAAAATTTGAATAGGAGAATCATTATGGATTTCAGAAAAATATTGGATAACTCAGCAGAAAAGCTGGATTCATACGCAAAATTCGCCGTGGACGGCATCACACATATCTGTTCGGAATTCGGTCCCCGTGCCTGCGGCAGCGAAAACGAACGGCAGGCGCAGGAGTACATGGGTGAAATGCTCAAAAACTATGCCGATACCGTTGAGCGTGAAAACTTTGATGTTCACCGTGATGCGTTTATGTCCTTTGTGCCGATTGCAGGCGGCTTATTGCTGACCTCGACCGCCGCCAATCTCACCGCCGCTTTCAAAAAGAACAAGCTTTCGCTTGCTTCGCTCGGTCTGGTCGGCACGGCGTTGGGTGCTTTGATCGGTGAGTTTGCGCTTTATAAGCAGCCGCTTGATCCGCTTTTCAAAAAGCAGACCTCCGGCAATGTGATCGCCGTGCGCAAGGCAAAGGGCGAAACCAAACGCCGCATCATTCTTTCGGGTCACACCGATTCTGCCCCTGAGTGGACCTACACTTACCGTTTAGGCTCAAAAGGTGTGGTAACGGTTGCGGGCTATGCCGTTGCCGGTCTGGTTTATGATTTGGCTTCTACCGCTGTTTCCCTTACCTCCAAAAACGATAAGCTCAAAAAGAAACTGGCTTTGGGTCAGCTTGCGTTCGTGCCCGGCTTTGCCTCTTTGTTTGCGTTCACCAACAGCAAACGCTATGTGGACGGTGCGAGTGATGATTTATCCGGCTGCTATGTGGCAAATTCCGTGATGAAATACCTTTCCGATAACGATATTCGCTTTGAAAACACCGAGGTTATTGCGCTTCTTGCCGGCGGCGAGGAATGTGGATTGCGGGGCACCAAGGCTTTCTTTGCCGCTCACCCCGAATATGCAAACGACGGCATTGAAACCATGTTTGCCGGTTTTGACACCGTGCGTGACGGTGACTTTATGGAAATTTACACCAAGGATATGAACGGCCTTGTCAAGACGGATATAAATGCCTGCACGCTCATGCAAAAGGCAGCTGCCAAGTGCGGTAAGGATGTGCCGTTCGGCTCCATTCCGCTCGGCTCCTGTGATGCTGCCGCCGCTGCGCAGGCGGGAGTTCCTGCCGCAAGCTTTGTCGCTATGGATCCGGCTCCGGCTCGCTATTATCACACCCGTCTGGATACAGCAGATAATCTTTGCCCCGAAACCATTGAAAAGGGCATTGAAATTGCTTTGCAGACCGTTTTTGACTTTGACGAAAAAGGTCTGAAGGGCTGAGAACAGATTAATAAAATATTTAATTTACACGGATGGGAATTTCGTTCCCGTCCGTTTTCTTTTTCCGCAAATGTTGAAACCGAACTTTTCGGATACACTAATAAAAATGTATTCGGAGGTTGGGAAAATGGAAAATATCAATAAAAAGATTGAAACATTCAGGCAGTATTTAATATCGGATGAAAAGAGCGATAACACCGTAGAAAAATATATCCGTGATGTACGGGCATTTCGAGAGTGGTGTGAGCGTAACGTAGGGGACGGCATAAAATTTTCTGCTTGTTCGCCGTGCATATCGTTATAAAATAATACCCGTCACCGGAATAATCAAATCCGCTTAATCGGTTCGGCTTTCGGTTTGGCAGTTCCATTTCATCACCTGAGAAATAATAAAGCTTTTTCAATAATGAAACTTGTTTGTTGCGCCTGTTTACAGCGCAAAATATTTATCTTCCGCCCATTGTTTTATAGCACAG
>JAZUJI010000101.1:0-10324 GCA_045642685.1 Acutalibacteraceae bacterium
GGACCGAGAACCTTACCGAGACGACCCACAAGACCCATCATATTGGGTGCTGCGATGGCGACATCGAAATCCATGAAGCCTTCGCCCTGGATTTTAGCAACAAGATCTTCTGCACCGACGATTTCCGCACCGGCTGCCTCAGCTGCCTTTGCTTCATCGCCCTTTGCGAATACGGCTACGCGAACCTTTTTGCCGGTGCCGTTGGGCAGAACCACTGCGCCTCTGACCTGCTGGTCTGCGTGACGGGAGTCAACGCCCAGACGAATGTGAACCTCAACTGTTTCGTCGAATTTTGCTTTTGCGCCTTTTACGGCAATATCAAGAGCCTCTGCCGGCTCATAGAGATTTGCTCTGTCGATGAGCTTTGCACTCTCGACATATTTTTTTCCGTGTTTCATAGTTTACCTCCCTATAGAGTGGTTAAATCGGATTTTCCTCCCACCCGGGAGCATTAGTCGGAAACAGTAATACCCATGCTGCGTGCCGTACCGGCGATCATGCTCATGGCTGATTCGATACTTGCCGCATTCAAATCGGGCATTTTCTGTTCTGCGATCTTTCTGATTTGCTCACCGGTTATGTTTGCAACCTTGGTCTTGTTCGGTACGCCCGAACCGCTCTCGATGCCGCAAGCCTTCTTGATAAGAACGGCAGCAGGGGGAGTCTTGGTTACGAAGCTGAATGTGTGATCAGCATAAACGGTGATGACGACAGGGATGATAAGCCCGATGTCGTTCTTTGTTCTCTCGTTGAACTCCTTGGTGAACGCCATAATGTTAAGGCCGTGCTGACCAAGTGCGGGTCCGACGGGGGGCGCCGGTGTTGCTTTGCCGGCAGGGATTTGCAGCTTTACAAAGCCGACTACCTTTTGAGCCATTTGATTTGCACCTCCAAAATTGTGGTTGAGCGAAGCAATGAAAAAATTTTTGCTTCTCCCACGGGACTGTGACAGCCCCATAACACGGGTAAATACCCCTTGTTACCTTAGTCTGTGACAGGTTCAACATGGTCAAGCTCCAGCTCAACCAGTGTTTCTCTGCCGAAGAAAGCGGAAACCGTAACCTTAACCATATTGTTTTCAAGGTCGATTTCCTGAACGACGCCTGTAAAGCCATCCATGATGCCGTCCATGATGTTGACGGTGTCGCCTACCTCATAACTGACCTCAATGGTACGCTTTTCAACGCCGAGCTTGAGAACTTCTTCCTCTGTGAGAGGAACAGGCTTGCTCTCGGGACCGACAAAGCTGGTAACACCGCGGGTGTTGCGGATGACATACCAGGTTTCGTCTGTCATTTTCGCCTGACCTTCATCGTCGTAATCTACTGCAAGCTTGACAAGCACATAGCCGGGGAAAATCTTGCGCTCCACCTCGTGCGTGCTTTTGTCCTCACGGATCTCGGTAACGATCTCCGTTGGGATCTTAACATCCAGAATCAAGTCCTGCATACTGCGGTTATCGACGATTTTCATGATACTGTCTGCTACCTTGTTTTCGTAGCCCGAATAGGTATGGATCACATACCATCTTGCATCGTCAGCCATTGCGTTGTCCTCCGTGAAGTTATTAAAGAGCGTTTGTGCGAAAAATTATTTCGCCGCTTCTTCTGCCGCTTCTGTTACGACAACGCCGCTGTCCTCTGCCGGTGCTTCGGCAGCAACTGTTGTGGTTTCCTTGGTGTTGATGCCGAGGACGACATCAATGCCCTTGGAAAGGCCGAAATCAACAAGCCAGATGCCGATGCCGACAACGAGGACACAGGCGATAACAACGCCGGTGCTCTTCCATACGGTTTTGGCATTGGGCCAAATGATTTTTTTGTTTTCACCCTTAAGATCTTTGAAGAACTGTTTGATCTTTTTGATTAAGCGAGCGAAAACATTCGGCTGACCTTCCTTGCCGGAGGTCTTTTTCTTTGAGGACTTTTCGGCGTCGGCAACCTTTTTTGCTGCCTCGGAGTTTTGATCCTTTGCCATGTTGTTACCTCCCGCTTACTTTGTTTCTTTGTGGAGCGTGTGCTTCTTGCAGAATCTGCAATACTTGTTCATCTCCAATTTGTCGGGTGTGTTCTTTTTGTTTTTCATGGTGTTGTAGTTGCGCTGTTTGCACTCAGTGCAGGAGAGAGTGACTTTGACTCTTGCGTCTCCGGCCATAATTCGGCACCTCCAATTCAAATTGCCTCCCTCAAAAAAGGGTACAAAAAAATAACCCTCTTACAGAGGTACAGCAAGTATACCACAGTAAAAGGGTCAGGTCAAGCATTTTTTGCTAATCTGTCAGAATTTTTTTGTATTCACTATATCTTGTGCCTGCTGCGGCTCACAAACGGAGCAGTAGATCAAAGGATGATGTCGTCGCCCTCTTCACTGCCGATCTGATCGAGCGTGGAGATCTGGTTGGAAACGAAAAGCAGAACACGAAGCGCATCAACGGAGTTGACCGTGCCGTCGTAAGTGACATCGGCGGCAATACGCTGCTCGGCGGATAAAGTGCTTTCGCCGGAAACAGAACGAAGAATGACGAGCGCATCTTCAACATCGACCTTGCCGCTGAAATCGACATCACCCATACGGACGCCCGCAGCAAACGCATTGGTGACAAAAAGACCGATCACAACTGCAAGGGACAGGACAGCAGCGATAATTTTATTGATTTTTTTCATGGCACACGCCTCCGTATATCTATTCTCAAAAATTATATCATAGCTTTGCTAAAAAATCATTGTACATATTGCACAATGATAAACATTATTATTTAGGCATATTCGCTATGCTCGGCGTCTGATAAATAAACATCACCGAGGTTTCGGTGCCGGTGGCCGATTGAGAATAGATGCTGTAAGAACTTTCGGGTTCCAGCATAGCGGACAGGGCGGCGATGAGCGTATCGGACTGTTCTGCAAGAACGCCGTAGTCACTCAGCGTGTCGGCGAGGCGGCTGCTGTCTGCCGTGCTGAGCAGGCGGTCGATCTTGTTCAGATTTTCTTCGCTGAGCAGACCGGTGAGTTTGTCGATCATTTCCCGGTTTTCGTTGATCTGGGTTTGCAGAGCGGAAAGCTGGGAGAGCGTTTCGGGCAGAAGCTCCAGAGCTGCCTTGATCTCGGGCTTTTGCATATCGGTGCGGAACTGCTCTGCGATCGGCATAACGGCGTTCAAATCCTCGGCAAGCTCGGGCAGACCTTTGATGAAACTGAGAAGAACAGGATTGGAAAGCAGCGTTTTCACTTGATTCAGGTCGGTGTTGTCCAGGTCATTCATCAGCTTGGTCAGGGCTGTGATGTTTTCCTCGGTCAGATATTTCGGCAGAACGGCAAGCAGAGCCTTGTTGTTTTGATACAGCTTTACGGCATCGGAGATCATGCCGGTAAATTCCTTGATCTTGTCACCGCTGCCGACCAGTATATCCATCAATTCGGTAGGATCAATGACGGAAAGAGCCTCCTGCAGGCCGCCGAGGGATTCGAGTATATCCCGGATGTCATCGGCGGTTTCGGGGATTTTCATATCGGTGATGAGCGTGGAAAGAGGCAGCACGGCAAAATACAGATTTCCCAGTTCAAAGTCTTTTACATCCGCTTTTACGGAAAACTGTTCTGCCAGGTTCAGCTTCAATGACCCCAGGTCAAGGGAATCCAGCCGAAGAGTCTTATTCATGCCGGGGGCACCGAGGAACACGACGATTTCCTTGCTTCCGTCGCCGATGGATTTTCCGTTTTCGACCGTGACGGCGGAATACTTATCCTCCGGCAGGATCATGCCGCCGACCAGCAAAAACGGGCTGTAAATATCCTGCTCTTTGCCGTCGATTTTCACTTTTCGGCTGATGTTGTTTTTGGTCTCGATCCGGATCTCGACCTTTCCGCTTTTGCCTGCGATGGCATCGGCGGCGACTTCTTTTCCGTCAAGGTAATATTTTACCGCAATATCAACGGGCAGCTTTTTTGTGCTTGTGCCCCGGTAATACAGGTCGGTGGAATCCATGTGCCAGATCAGCGAGCCGTTTTCGGCAAGGGGACGGACGGCGCTTTTGATGTTTACGATGTTTTGCAGGTCACTTTTGTCGGTCACTTTTACGCACGCCTTGTCGGTGTGCAGCCAGTCGGATACGATCGTGCTTCTGATGCTTCCGCTTTCGTCGAGGTTGACATAGACCGTTTCACTCTTTTTGACACGGCCGGGTGCGGCGGTGTAATAGGTCATGGTCGCTTCTTCGGTGACGGACGGCTCGGTCGGTTCGGGGCCGGCAGAATCTGTTTTGGTTTTGCACGCTGTGAGCGACAGTGTCAGAATGGTGAAGCACAGCAGAACGGCGAGGACACCGGTGAGTTTACGATACTTTTTCATTTTGTTTCTCTCCTTTGCGCCAGCGGTAGGATGTTTTGTTGATGAAGCTTTCACAGCACAGCAGAACGGGGGACAGGAAGAAGATGATGATCAATGCGCTGATGACGGCACCCCGTGCCAGCAGGGCGCAAATCCCTTTTATTATCTCAATGTCGCAGGTCAGATATACGGCAAAGGTCGCACCGAAAAAGACCAGCGCACTTTGAAAAATCGAGCGGTCGGATTCATCGGCGGCTTTCTTAATGGCTGCCTTTCGGTCAAGCCCTCTGTGCAGCTCTTCCCGGAACCGGGTGGAAAGAAGAATGGCATAGTCCACGGTCGCACCGAGCTGAACACAGCCGATAATGGTCGGCGAAATAAACGCCATTTCCGTGCCCAGCAGGAAAGCACAACCCTTGTTGAGCATGATGGCAAGCTCAATGGAAGCAACGAGCAGAAACGGCAGGGAAGCGGATTTGAGGAAAATGGCGATCAGAATACCGACAGCAGCAATGGAGATGATGCTCGTCACCCGGAAATCACGGGCAGTTACATCAATCAAATCGTCCGTCAGCACGCCTTCGCCCGTAATGTAGGCGGAGGAGTCGTAGTGATTGACAATGGAGCGGACAGCTTCAATTTGCTCCGTGGCTTCATCACTTGATACGGCGCAGACGGAGTTGAGCATTATCAATTGCTTTCCGTCTGCTTCGCAGATCTGTTTAATTTCATCGGGGATCATAGAGGAGGGAATCGAGGCACCGACAAAGCTGTTGAGAGACAGGCACTGGCTGATACCGTCAACCCGGCTGAGCTCATGGCTCATTGCCGTGAGCGTTTCCGCAGGCAGGGAGGCGTCTGTCAGAATGAAGTGGGTGGAGGACATATTGAATTCACTTTTGAGCTTTTTCAATGCCACAATGCTCGGCATATCCTCCGGCATGGCCTTGCTCATATCATAATAGACTTCTGCTTTCTGGCTGCAGATGACAGCCGGAATCATCAGAATAGCAAAACCGGCGGTGAAAGTCTTGCTGTGTTTAATGAGAAAAGCGTTGATGCCGGAAAAATTCGGGATGAGGCTCTTGTGCGAAAAACGGCGAATGGCTTTGTCGCAAAGAAGCACCAGAGCCGGCAGCACGGTAACGACGGTCAATACACCGAATAAAACACCCTTGACCATGACCAGCCCTATGTCGGCGCCGAGCGTAAAGCTCATGAAGCACAGGGCGAGAAAACCGAACACGGTGGTCAGTGAGCTGCCTGCCAAAGAAGTGAAGGTGCCGACAATGGCACGGGACATGGCTTCTTTTCGGTCACCGGGGCAGGAGCGAAGCTCTTCCTCATAGCGATCCATTAAGAAAACGGAATAGTCCATGGTGACGCCGAGCTGCAAAATGGCACCGATGCATTGCGTGATGTAGGAAATGCTGCCGAACAGAATGTTGCTGCCCATATTGTAAGCTACGGCGAACAGCAGAGCCGTAAGCAGCAGGAACGGCTGCAGATAAGACTGCATGGTGAACATCATGATCAGCAGGGCAACGCCGATGGCAACACCGATGTAAACCGGAGCTTCCCGGTCGGCAAGCTCTTTGGTTTCCAGGCAAATGGCGGAAAGCCCGCTGACAAAGCAGTTTTTGTTGAGCAGCTGTTTAATGGTGCTGATGGCTTTCATGGTTTCGTCCGATGCGCCGGATTGTTTGTATTGCACCATCATCATGGTTGCCGAGCCATCCTGCGAATAAAAAACCTCCGTCAGAGCTTCGGGCAGGATCTCCTGCGGGATGGAGATATCCGCCAGACTGTCCACCCAAAGCACGGCGTTGACACCTTCTACCTGTTCGATCTTCTTTTTTAGCTCGGCACATTCCTTTTGCTCTGTGTTTTCGATCACGATGAAGGAGCTTGCCGCATTGTGAAAGGTTTCATCCAGGATCTGTTCTCCCTGAACGGAGTTCAGATCCTCCGGCAGATAGGACAGAATGTCGTAATTGATAAAGGTGGCTAAGTAGCCGAACAGCGAGGGCACGAGCAGCACCACGGAAATAATGACGATCAGCTTTGGATGCCCGGCAATAAAATCGGCCATTCGTTTTATCATTTTGTTTCCTTCCTTCCTAAAGGGTACGGGTCAAGCGGTTACGCTTTTTCGGATAATTGCGTCAAGGCACGGGCGTATAGTGTTCAGGTCATAGGGGAAGTCGCCCGAAATGGCGTTGCAGCAAACACCGCCGAGCATATCACTGAGCAAAAACAGGTGAATATGTGCTTCGGCTTCGTTCATGCCTGCCTCCAGAAACGGGGCAAGAAGCTGTTTCATGTCTTCTCTGGTTTCTTCGTCTTCACTTTCGCAGTTGGCACGGTAGCAGGCGGAGAAATTTTTGCAAAGCAGCGGGATCAGCTTCTGATGCCGGACGAGGTAATCCAGCAGACGGTTGAACACAAAGATAAGGCGGTCGGCAGGGGAAAGGTTTTCCTGTTCACAGTTTACCCGTAATTCGCCGAGAATTCCGTGCAGCACGGTTCGGCTTTCTGCAATCATCATCTGGTCGATCAAATCGTGTTTGTCTTTGAAATACAGGTAAAATGTGCCCTTGGCAACACCAGCGGCCTTTACCACATCATCAACGGCGGTCAGGTTTACGCCTTTGCTTTCAAACAAGGCGTGGGCACTTTTCAGCAAGCGAAGCTTTTTGTCGATTTTCTTTTGCGATACGGATGCCATACGATCCATCCTCCTAAAATGACCGTCAGTCATTTTTGATTATACTACGATTTTTCGTTTCGTCAAGCGAATAGTAAAAAAATTGAACATTTGTAATTCTTTGCAAATACTGGGCAAAGGATGCGAACAATTTGTAAACAATTAAAATGTGTTGTTTTTTCTTAATGGAATCACTTGACACGGAGCGGAATAGGGGTTAATATATGAATGTTATATATATTGGGTGTTCGCTTCATCATTCACCATATATAACCTATGCCGAAATCTTCTGAACTGCTTTTTCGGCGTAGACGGAACAGATTCCTTATCTCAAATTGATTCTCAAAATTTTACAGGGAGGTGCAGAAAAATTTGAATACAGGATTGGCAATCGCTCTTATTGTTGCCGCAGCTGTGATATTCGGCGTAATCGGGTTCATCATCGGCGGTTTACATAGACGCAAAGTTGCCGAGGCCAAAATCGGCTCGGCAGACCAGGAAGCAGCCCGTATCGTCAGCGATGCGCTGGCACAGGCTGAGTCCAAAAAGAAAGAAGCGATTCTTGAAGCAAAGGATGCCATTCACAAGGAGCGGACGGCGGTCGAAGCCGAGCTGCGTGAAAGGCGTACCGAGGTCCAGAAGCAGGAACGCCGCATTATGCAGCGTGAAGAATCTCTGGATAAAAAGAGTGACAACCTCGAAAAGAAAGAGGAAGTCCTCAACGGCAAAATCAAAGCGGCTGACGAAAAGCTGGATGAAGTGGAGGCACTCAAGCGCAGCCAGTTTGAAATGCTCGAAAAGGTTTCAAATTTCACCAAGGAGCAGGCAAGGGAATACCTGCTCAAATCGCTGGAAGACGAGCTCGCCACAGAAAAGGCGCATAAGATCCTCGAATATGAGCAGAAGCTTCATGAGGAAAGCGAAAACATGGCACGGGAGGTCGTTTCCACCGCTATTCAGCGTTGTGCAGCTGACCAGGTAGCCGAAGCCACGGTTTCCGTTGTGGCTCTGCCCAACGATGAAATGAAGGGTCGCATCATCGGCCGTGAAGGCCGCAACATCCGCACCCTTGAAACCATTACCGGTGTCGACTTGATCATTGATGATACACCCGAAGCGATCACACTCTCCTGCTTTGAACCGGTTCGCCGTGAAATCGCAAGAGTGACCCTCGAAAAGCTGATCTCCGACGGCCGTATTCATCCGGCTCGCATCGAAGAAATGCACGAAAAAGCCACGAAAGAAGTGGAACACGCCATTAAACAGGCGGGTGAGCGTGCGGTGCTGGATGCCGGTGTGAACGGGATACATCCCGAGTTGGTCAAAATTCTCGGCCGCTTGAAATACCGCACCAGCTACGGTCAGAATGTGCTCAATCATTCTCTTGAGGTTTCATATCTCGCCGGCTTGATGGCGGCGGAAATCGGTGCCGATGTCAAGCAGGCAAAGCGTGCAGGCTTGCTCCACGATATCGGCAAGGCACTTGACCACGAGCTTGAAGGTTCCCACATTGATCTCGGCGTTGAGTATGCCCGTAAGTATAAAGAAAACGAAAAGGTCATCCATGCCATTCAGGCGCATCACGGCGATATTGAAGCGAAAACCGTGGTTGCCTGCCTGGTTCAGGCAGCGGATGCTATCTCGGCAGCTCGTCCGGGTTCACGCCGTGAAAATGTTCAGAACTACATCAAGCGGCTCGAAAAGCTGGAAGAGCTTTCCAACTCCTTTGACGGTGTTGAGCGTTCCTTTGCCATCCAGGCCGGCCGTGAGGTTCGCATCATGGTGAAACCGGAGATCATCACCGACGAAAAGATGCCCTTGCTTGCCCGTGATATTGTTAAGAAGATCGAGGAAGAAATGGAATATCCGGGTCAGATCAAGGTCAACATCATTCGTGAAAACCGCACCGTTGATTACGCAAAGTAAATAGGTAAGCATAGCAAAAAGCAGGCAGCCATTTGTTTGGCTGCCTGCTTTTGAATTGCCCTTTTTGCAAACGGAAGGAACGGCATTCTGCCGGTTTCCGTTTATGTCCACCCGAAAATTTTGCCTTCGGAGCATCTCCGGTCTACCATAATCGGGTTTCTTTTTTTGCTTGCTTTTATATTGTACACGGCGTGCGGAAACCGCAGGACGAAAATTTACTTGCTCAAAAGCTCCCAAACGGTTTTGACAAAAAACACCGCCAAAACCAGGATGATGACCGGTTTCACCTTTTTTGCTTCGCCCTTTGTGAACCACAGGGTGCCGAGATAACTGCCGCCGATGCTGAACACGCCTGCAACAAGACCAAGCAACCAGTCCACCTTGCCGTTAAACAGATAGACGCTCACGGTGGTCAAATCACTGAAAAGACCGACTGCTTTGGCAATGCCGTTGGCACGGGATAACTCCATGTGTGCCGCTCCGGTAAGCAACAGCAGCAAAAAGGTGCCGGACCCGGGGCCGTAAAAGCCGTCATAAACGCCGATACCGAGTGAAATAACCATGGCAAGGAGCGTTGTTTTCGTTTCGGAATAAGGCTCCGTACCATCCTTAAATGCACGGGAACGCAGGACATAAGCCCCTGTGAGCGGCAGCACGACCAGCATGATGATGCGGAAGACTCCGTCACTGAGCAGCATGGCAAGCTGGGCACCGCCGAACGCACCGAGAATGGCACATACGGCGCAAAAGGCAGCCTGTTTCCACGGAATAAAGCCCTGTTTGGCGTAGCGGACAGTGGCAAGGGTCGTGCCCATGAAGGAGCTGAGCTTGTTTGTGCCCAGCGCACGGTGTGTGGGCAGACCGGCAATTAAGCAGGCAGGTAATGAGATCAAGCCGCCGCCTCCTGCCACGGCATCGATAAAGCCGGCAAGAAAAAGCAGGGGGCAAACGATGAGAAATTGAGTAAGCGTTGCAGTCATGGGATCTCCTTAAAATACAGATTAAATCAACAGTATGTATTATACCATATATGTGAAAGCGTTGACAAGCAGAATATCAGGTAATATCGCTTAATAATAAGGATCGCGAATGAAACTTGAAAATAGCAAACAAAAGCAGTATATTAGATATGGTGATGAGCCGATCCAAGCCGCTGCGGAAATAAAGCTGCATTTGTTTCATTTCAAAAAAGGAGGCAATTATATGTTGAAAAGTTTTTTCGCATCCGTTCTTGCATTTGTCATTTCTTTGTCGCAGATGATTTTCACTCCGAATGTCATCAGAATCAATTTTGATAATGTCATTGATGAAATCAGACCGGTTCACAATGTCGGCAGGATGCCCGAATATGAGCTTGACAGTGAGATC
>JAZUJI010000102.1:0-14935 GCA_045642685.1 Acutalibacteraceae bacterium
CGATGACTTTGACCAGAGAGTGATCGACTGGCTTGCCGACACCTTCAAAGCGGAGCAGGGCATTGACCTGCGCGGCGACAAGATGGCGATGCAGCGTGTGAAAGAGGCTGCCGAAAAAGCCAAAATCGAGCTTTCCAGCGTCACCACTACCACCATCAGTCAGCCCTTCATCACCGCAGATGCAACCGGCCCGAAGCACCTGGAGGCAACGCTCTCCCGTGCGAAGTTCAATGAATTGACCGCAGACCTTGTGGAAGCGACCATGGGTCCGGTTCGCCAGGCTATGTCCGATTCCGGGCTGCAGACCTCTCAGATCAGCAAGGTTCTCATGGTCGGCGGTTCCTCCCGTATTCCTGCGGTTCAGGAAGCAGTCAAAAAGTTCCTCGGCGCAGAGCCGTTCAAGGGCATCAACCCCGATGAATGTGTTGCTGTCGGTGCTGCTCTTCAGGCAGGTGTTCTCGGCGGCGAAGTAAAGGGTATGCTGCTGCTGGATGTTATTCCGCTGTCCCTCGGCATTGAAACCATGGGCGGCGTCAGCACCAAGATCATTGACCGCAACACCACCATTCCCACCAAAAAGAGCCAGATTTTCTCCACCGCCGCAGACAATCAGCCGAGCGTTGAGGTTCATGTTTTGCAGGGCGAAAGAGAATTTGCCAAGGATAACAAGACTCTGGGTGTGTTCCACCTTGACGGCATTATGCCGGCTCCCAGAGGGATCCCGCAGATCGAAGTCACCTTTGATATTGATGCCAACGGTATCGTTCATGTTTCGGCTAAGGATCTCGGTACAAACAAAGAGCAGTCCATTTCCATTACTTCCTCCTCCAATATGTCCAAAGAGGACATCGAAAAGGCTGTTCAGGAAGCAAGCCGTTTTGCTGAGGAGGACAAGAAGCGCCGTGAGGATATTGATACCCGCAACAATGCCGATCAGATGGTCTATTCCAGCAAAAAGCTGATCGAAGACAACGGCGACAAGTTCTCGGAAGAAGAGAAAAAAGACCTCACCGATAAGGTCGAAGCTCTCGAGGAGGCACTCAAGGGCGAGGATATTAACCTCATCAAGTCCCGTCAGGAAGAGCTGACCAAGACCTTCAACGATATTTCCGTCAAGCTCTATCAGCAGGCAGCTGCCGCACAGCAGGCACAGGACGGTGCGCAGGGCGCAGCACCCGACGGCGCAGACAACAACGGCTACTATGAAGCACCCTATGAGGATATTCCCAACGACAACAACTGATTGAAAACCTTTTTCGGGGCAGGCTTTGCGCCTGCCCTGTTTGAGGATTCGGAAGAAGAGGAACGACCGTGGCAGAAAACAAACGAGATTATTACGAAGTGCTCGGCGTGAGCAAAACGGCGAGCGATGATGAAATTAAAAAAGCCTACCGCCAAAAAGCCAAGCAGTACCACCCCGATTTGAACCCCGGCGATAAGGTCGCAGAAGAAAAGTTCAAAGAAGCAAACGAAGCCTATGAAGTGCTTTCCGATGCTGACAAAAAAGCACGCTATGACCAATACGGTCACGCCGGTGTTGACCCGAATTTCGGTGCAGGCGGCGGTTTCGGCGGCGGCTTCGGCGGAATGGATTTTGATTTGGGCGATTTGTTCGGCAGCTTTTTCGGCGGCGGCTTCGGCGGCAGGCAGGCGAACCCCAACGCACCCAGACGGGGCAGCGACGCACAGACGAGGGTCACGCTCAGCTTTGAAGAAGCGGCAAAGGGCTGTAAGCGCACGGTGGAATTTAACCGTGTTGAACTGTGCCCGGATTGTCACGGAAGCGGTGCGGCGTCAGGCACATCCCCCGAAACCTGCCCGGACTGTCACGGCAGAGGTCAGGTCAATGTGCAGCAGCGCACACCGTTCGGTGTGGTTCAGACTTCCCGTGCCTGCTCCAAGTGCGGCGGCAAGGGCAAAATTGTCAAAACACCGTGCCGCAAGTGTAACGGCAAGGGTGCTGTCAGCAAAAAGGTGAGCGTGGAGGTTACGATCCCGGCGGGTATTGACGACCGTCAGGTGCTCAATGTCCGCAATGAGGGCAACAGCGGCTTGAACGGCGGCCCGAACGGCGACCTTCATGTGACAGTGCTGGTGCGTCCGCACCCGTTCTTTGAGCGTGACGGCTATGATGTGTGGTGCGATGTCAATGTCAGCTTCGCTCAGGCGGTGCTCGGCGCAACGCTGGAGGTACCGACGCTGGACGGAAAGGTGCGTTACGAATTGCCGGCGGGCACACAGCCCGGCACGGTGATGAAGCTCAAGGGCAAGGGCATCCAAAGCCTCAACGGCCGCGGCAGAGGTGATCAGCTTTTGAGGATCCTTGTCAATGTGCCGAAAAATGTCAACGCCCGTCAGAAAGAGCTGCTGCGTGAATTTGATGCCGAATTTGGCGGAAAAGGAGCCAACGGTTCGGTTGATGAAGACAAAAAAGGCTTTTTCGGGAAGAAGAAAAAATGATTGATACCATCGTTTTTGATTTGGACGGTACGCTTCTCAACACGCTGGAGGATTTGACGGACAGTGTGAACTTTGCGCTGCATGAGATGAATCTCCCCGGGCGCAGTTTGGAAGAAGTTCGGTGCGCCGTCGGCAACAGCGTTGATTACCTGATCGAAAAGGTACTGCCTGCGGCGCATACCCAACAGGAGCACGCACAATGCAAGGCAATCTACGAAAAGCATTACCGCAGCAATATGCAAAACAAAACCGCTCCGTATGACGGCATATATGCCATGCTCGAAGCGGTAAAGGAAGCCGGGTATAAGACGGCGGTCGTTTCCAACAAGAACGATGCTTTTACGAGGGAGCTTGTGAAGCAGTTGTTCGGTGCTTATATTCAAACCGCAGTCGGTCAATCCGGTGAGCGTGCCCGCAAGCCTGCACCGGACGGTGTGTTTTATGCGCTGGATCTGCTTCGATCCGACCGGGCGAACGCCGTCTATGTCGGTGACAGCGAGGTGGATGCCTTGACGGCGAAAAATTCCGGCTTGCCGTGCATCGGCTGCCTGTGGGGCTTTCGTGACCGGGAAACGCTCGAAAAAGCCGGCGTAACGGTGATGATCCAATCACCTCAGGAGCTGCTGCGTGCGATAAAAACATTTGAATAAGAGCTGTTCGCAACGGACAGATAGAAAAAGCTGTTGATTTTGTTTGAAAATCAACAGCTTAAGTTTATTTTATACGGAACAGCAGTTCGTTGTAGGTCGGATACGGCCAATATTCTTCCGAAACGATTTCTTCAAGCTTGTCCGCCGTAGTTCTTAACTGCTCCATGGCGGGAACAATGCGGTCACGGTAGTAAGCGGAGCGAACAAGACTGTCCGAATTGCGGTCAAGCGAATGGACTGCCGCTTCCAAAGCGTCCGTATCACGGCTGAGCTTGTCCGTCAGCTCGCTTAAGTTCCGGCTGAGCTTGTAAACCTCACTGTTTTCAACCGGCAAGCCGATCTCTTTTTTCAGCTTGAGGTTGTTCATTACAAGGTTTGCATAAGCTAATACCGCCGGAAGAATTTCCTTCTTCGCCATATCCAGCATGGTCAGTGCTTCGATATTGGTGATCTTGCAGTAATTGTCAAGCATGATCTCACAGCGGGAAGCGATTTCGTTTTCGGTGAAAATGTGATGCTTGGTGAATAATGCCACATTTTTTTCGCTCACGAACAGCGGAACCGCATCCGCTGTTGTGCGAAGGTTATAAAGCCCTCTGCGCTCGGCTTCCGCGACCCATTCGTCGGAATAGTTGTTGCCGTTGTAGATAATTCGCTTATGCTCTTTGATGGTCTGCGCCATCCAGTCATAAGCAATGCTTTCGATTTGGTCAGTCGGCTGACCGTCCAAACGGTCGGACAGCTCATCGAGCACATCGGCAACTGCCGTGTTCAGCACGATGTTTGCATCGGCCACCGAAAAAGAGGAGCCGATCATGCGGAACTCAAACTTGTTGCCGGTGAAGGCAAAAGGAGAAGTGCGGTTGCGGTCGGCGGTGTCCTTTTTGAAATCAGGCAAAACATCAACACCGATCTGCACATGCTCCGTCTTTTTATTGTCGCCGTGTTCGCCTTTTTCGATCGCTTCTAAAATACCGCTCAGCTCATCGCCGAGAAAAATCGAAAGGATCGCAGGCGGTGCTTCGCTTGCGCCTAAGCGATGATCGTTGCCGGCGCTTGCGGCGCTGATGCGGAGCAGATCCTGGTTGCGGTCAACCGCCGCAATTACGGCGCACAGGAACACAAGAAAGGTCAGATTATCCTGCGGCTTTTTGCCGGGGCTGAACAGGTTTTTTCCGTAGCCCGTGGAAAGGGACCAGTTGTTGTGCTTGCCGCTTCCGTTGACACCGGCGAACGGCTTTTCGTGCAGCAGGCAGGCAAGTCCGTGCCGTTCCGCCACTTTTTTCATAATTTCCATGGTGAGCTGATTGTGGTCAACCGCCATGTTGGTGCTTGCGTAAACGGGCGCAAGCTCATGCTGAGCGGGAGCTGCTTCGTTGTGTTCGGTTTTTGCGTAAACGCCGAGCTTCCACAGCTCCTCGTTCAAATCCTGCATATACGCCATGACCGTGGGCTTGATGGCACCGAAATAGTGGTCATCCAATTCCTGCCCTTTCGGCGGCTTTGCACCGAACAGACTGCGCCCGGTAATGACGATGTCTTTACGCTGATTGTATAAATCCTGATCGATCAGAAAATATTCCTGTTCGGCACCGACCGTGGAATTGACACGCTGAACCTTGTCATCGCCTAACAGGCGAAGCAGGCGGACGGCCTTTGCGCTGATGACCTCCATCGAACGCAGAAGCGGCGTTTTGGTGTCAAGCACTTCGCCGGAATACGAGCAGAACACGGTCGGAATACAGAGAGAATCATCCTTGATGAAAGCATAGGAGGTAGGATCCCATGCGGTGTAGCCCCTTGCTTCAAAGGTGGCACGAAGGCCGCCGGAGGGGAAGGAAGAGGCATCCGGTTCCCCTTTGATCAGCTCCTTACCGGAAAATTCCATGATGACACGACCGTCCGGCTGAGGGGATAAAAAGCTGTCGTGCTTTTCTGCCGTAATGCCGGTGAGCGGCTGAAACCAGTGGGTATAGTGGGTCGCACCCTTTTCGATCGCCCAATCCTTCATGGCGGCGGCAACCGCATTGGCTACCGTAAGGTCAAGGGCTTTTCCTTCCTCAATGGTTTTGTGAAGTGACACATAGGTGTCAGCCGGCAGGCGTTGACTCATAACGCTGTCGTTAAATACAAGGCTGCCGAATATTTCGGGTACATCTCTCATGCGTTACAGGAACCTTTCTGCATTTAAGCGAGGAATCAGTTCAGACCGTTGCTTTCCAAAGCCTCGAAGTCATTTTCATCCACAACACCGTCATTGTTGATGTCGGCGGCATTGTCGGCTGCGGCACCGATTTGGTCGGCGGTGAGGACGCCGCTGTTGAGCAGACCGGCGAGGTAAGCATCGTAACCGTCATAGCGGTCGTCACCGTTGACATCGCCCTTTACGCTGACGGTAACGGTGTTCATGAGGGCATTATTGCTGTAAAGCTTGATAACGCAGCCGGTAGTGAGCTTTTTGGTTTCGGCAAGCTCGTTGGATGCGCTGTCAAAGAATTTTGCTGTAAGAGAAGAAGCAAAGTTTTTGGCGATCTGTGTGGCGGTAAGGTCGCTGCTGCGCTTACCGGAAAGAAGAAGTTCGGTTCCTTTTTGAGAAACCGAGAGAACATCCGTCTGCTCCGGATTATCGATCTGGGCTACGGAAATGCTCTGTGCGGCGCTGACATTCCCATCGTTGGCGGTGGAGGAAACGGTTTTGTAGCCGTACCCTTCTGCCGTGTTGCCGACGAGTGTGCCGACCTCCAAATCGACCTTGCCGTTGTAAAGCATCACATAGTCCTTGACACGGAAGCGAATGGTTGCGACCGTGCCGGCATCGGTGAGCAGCTCGGTGTCGATCATGGCGAAAAATACCTGACCGGCGGCATATTCGGTATTGGAAACGAAGTATGTACCGGCGGCGTTCCCCTGAGTGATGCTGACAGGCTCCAGAACATCGCTATCATAGGAAACGGTGAATTCACCGGCACAGAAACCGGCATTGGCGTTGAGGCTGACTGTGACATCAAAGGTCTTGCCCGGCCTTGCGGCGGCCGTGTTGCTCAGGGTGAAGGTCGGTGCCTGAGCTGCCTGCGCCATCAGAACGGTTGAAAAAATACCGCTGAGCATAACGACCAGAAGAATAACGGAATAGATTTTTTTTGCTGTAAGGCTCATAACAGATATACCTCCGTTTGAAAATTTACTGAATCGGTTCAAATCAATATTTGCCGCAGAAGAAATTGAGGAACCGGTTGAGAATCACGCCGAAGATGCAGGCCGCCAGGTTGGTTTCGGTCGCACCATTCAAAATAGCTGAATCCTTTTTGAGAGCTGCTTCGGAAAGCGTGATCACTTCGGATTCGTATTTATCACTGTTTTCGTGCAGCGTGATCAGGCGGCCGCCGCGGCTGTGGATCTGCCCGTAGGAGTGGAAGGTGCAGCCGGGTGTGTTGACAACATCAACATTTTTAATGGTCGTGTTGTAGGCGTTGGTGTGGTCGTGACCGGAGAAAACAGCAACCGTGCCGATTTGGGAAAGGGTGTCAAGCTCACCGTAGTTGGTGGCGCCGGGGCAGGGAGCTTCGCCGAGGAAGCCGGAGATCTTGAAAAGATTCGGAATGAGCAAATACTCTTTGTCGTTGCAGAATTTGCTCAAAAAGCCGAGCTTGGTGGGTACGGTGATGTAAAGCTCATCCATGATTTCGCCGACGATGATGTGCTGGAAAGCCATGGAGCGGATGTTGGCACTGTTTTCAGCGGCAAGGCGTGAGGTTACGGATTTCATGTAGACGAGCTGATCGGGGTGAACGGCTGCATAGCCCTCTTCACCGTCTGCGCCCATTTCGTATGCACCGGAATCCAGCATCCAAAGGTTGTAGCCGACCTTTGCGGGATCTTTTGAGGAATAGACCGGCAGGTTGTGTGTGCCGACACCGAACAGGGATTCATCCGCATCCTCTGCCAGGCAGTATTTGCCGCCGAACTTCTGATACTGGCTGAGCAGGTAAGCGTTTACACGGTCGTGATCCGCTTCGGAATTGCTCTTGGCGATCTGCTGGTGGTCGTGGTTGCCGAAAACAAGGGTGAAATAGGTCTGTTCTTCCACAAACACCTTGGTAAGCTGCTCAATGCACTTGGCTGCCGTGCCTTCGGGGTCTTCTCCGCTGGAGTCGCCCACGGTGTTGTCGCCGCCGAGCACGACAAGGTCGGGATGATAGGTGCGAAGAGTTTCACGAATGAACTGAAGGGTTTCACCCTGAATCGGGTAATCATCCTGAATGTCGCATAAATGAAGGATCTTGAATTCGCCGTTTTCGTCAAATGACAGGGAGTGCTTGACATAGGCACTTGTCAGCATGGAGCAGCAGGAAAGCACCATGGCAAGGCACAGGAGAACAGATAATGCTTTTTTCATAAGGCTGTGTTCCTTTCTGTGAATGATTCGGAAGAGGATAAAACTGCGAAAAAACGGCTTTCGGGCAGCTCTATCTTCAAAAATTTATACAAAAGTATTTTATCACCTTTTTCTTTGTCTTGCAAGATATATTTATAAAATTTATTATATAGTAAGAAACGGAACATATATAAACACTATTATGATCAATACGAACAATTATGCCCTCCGGGCAAAGCCGGAGGGCATGGATGAGCGATCAGAAAACTGCAAAAGCGGATTTCAGGAGCGCAATGATTTTCATGATGATCCGGAACAGCATATCGAGGAAGCTGACGGCAAAAAACGGATCAACGGGTTCATCTTCTGCCGGTTCGGTCGGATCGGGTTCAACGTTCTGGTTGATCAGCTCAATATATTCCATATAAGCCGATGAGGTTTCGAGAAGCTCTTTTTCGCTCTTGCTCTGGTCAACCTGCGCCAGCAGCAGACCTGCCTGTTCGAGAAGCTTCACATCCTGCCGGTCGATCACGCCGTCATGATTGCAGTCTGCCGCCATATACACCGCTTCACCGACCTGTTCTTTCGTCAGCATACCGTTGGCAAGGAAGCTCACGGTGAACGCATCTGTTCCGTCATACACGCCGTCGCCGTTCACATCACCGAAAATCACCAGAGCGTATTTATCCGTGCTTCCGTTGTAATAAGTTACCTGAACCGTGGAACCGGTTCCGAGTATACCTTCGGATGCAGGAGAATACTGAACCGAAACCGTGTCGTTGACGATGAATTTTTCGCTGAACACCGACTCGGTAAGCAGCGGTCCGACCCCATAAATAAAGCCGCCGTTGACCGTGCAGTTTCCGATGGCAAACTCACAGGCGTGTATGACCGCCAGTCCGCTCTTTTTGGCGTCTTCGATTTCCTGCGCATTGCAGGCTCGTTCAATCGCCGTTTCGGCAAGGTCTACAGCAGACTGCATCGCCGCCGAACGCCCGGTGCCTGCCGCCGATTCAAGCTGTGCAATCGCCTGTGTTCTCATTTCGGCAAGCTCATCCCTCACAATTTTTACATAAGAACATTCTTCGCAGACATAAACGGTCGCATTGCCGGCTTTGATTCCCTCACCGAATGTATGCTCCCCGAGCCCTTTTGCCACATCCTCATGTCCGCAGGTTGAGGGATACCAGTGCATATACTCGTTATAACTGTACTTGGCAGCGAATGTATGCTCATGGACACAGGCGGTGTAAACCGCTTTTACGGTGATCCCTCCGGGAGAAAGTGTATAATCGCTCCATTGCGCCGTATAACCGTCTTTATTCGGAATCACAGGTGGTATAATGGATTCGGTTTCCACCGTATAGGGAATTTCATCAATCACTTTTCCGTCGGCGACAAACTTTGCCAGATATATTTCAGGCACATATTCGGCGTTAATTGTTATACCGCCTGCACGAATCGTGTAATCCTCCCACGAGGCAACATAACCGGGCTTTGCCGGAATTTCGGGCGATGTGATCGAATCGTTTTCGACCGTGTAGCTCCTTGTTCCGATCACCTTACCGTCCACGACAAATTTTGCAATATAGTTGATCGGTGCATAAACAGCGAAGAACTCTATATCCTCATCCGGCATGACAGCGGGAACGGCAGGTGCCCAGCTTGTGAAACGGAAGCCCTCTTTTTCCGGGGCATTCATCACCTGAATCGCATCGCCGCACAGGTATTTCGCTACGGCTGTCATACCTTCCGCTATCCAGCGAACGGTATGACTGTTCTTTTCAAACACGGCAGACACCGTCACATCAGAATCCGGCATCCGGAATGTGTTTCCGTCAACGGTCACAGACGGAGAAACCTTCCACTCGGCAAGATGATACCCGGCATCGGGCTGAGCGGTAAGTGTGACGATCTCGCCGCTTTCGGCATAGCCGCCGGGAACGGAAATCGTACCGTTTTCAACAGCTTTGTCTATATCAATACGATTGGCAAATTTAATATCATGGTCTGTATCCGTAAGATAGGGATACACGCATTTTTCATCAAAATGCGTTTTATAGGGAAAAACATTGCCGTCGATCACAATCGTTTTGCCGTTTGGATTGCTGATCGTTTGGGGAACAACCATTTTGCCGTCATAGCGGAACGATGGCGAATTACCGGTATGGGACACATAAACGGATGCTTCCGGAGAAACATAAACCCTTGAATGATCAAAGAACATTTCTTTTGAAAGCTCATAATATGCACCGATGCCCTCCGGACAGTTTTTGCCGGCAAGAGCGGTAATGACACCCGCATTGATTCTGTAAGAGTCATCAAAGCCGACACCGCTCATGATGGGACTGTTTGAGCCGATGGCGGGATAATTCTCGCCGCCCTGCGCCGTGATAAAACCGCCGTTCACGGTGAAGCCGTGCATGGTGCCGTCTTTTCCTCCGCCGATACCGGCTCCGTTTGCACCGCCGTAAGCGTAAATACTGCCGGAATTGACGGTTATGCGCCCGGTAACAGCTCCCGCCGCACCGCCGATACCGGCGGCATTGGCTCCGCCTGTGGCACGGAGCGTACCGCTGCCCTCAATGGTAAGTGTACCTGCGGTACTGTCTTTCTGAAGTCCGGCAAAGCCGTCCGCACTTTTCAGGCTGTTTTCGGTTCCTGCCGCAAGAGTCAGAACCACATTCGTATCACTGCCGCCGCAAACCTCAAGAGCGGCGCAATTACGGCCGGTGCTGTTGATTTTTACACCGGCAAGAATCAGGTCGATATTTGTATTTTCCGCAAGAACGATGCTTGCGTTGGCTTCTGCGGACGGATTTGTATTTTTGACGGTAAAGCTGCCGCTCTTTCCAAGGGTGAGCGTATAGTTTCCGGAGGAATCCGCCTGTGCGTCAACGCCATCCATGCTGCTGCCCGTGACCAGAAACGGTCCGTATGTAACAATTCGTACTGTTTTGCCGCAGCGGGAGCAGACATTTTCACCGATTTCATTTTGAATGTTGTGACCGAGTGCGGGCACAACATCGCCGCTTGAACCGACATAGCCGCAGATGGAACATACTCTTCGTCCTCGTGTTCCGTTTTCCGTACAGGTCGGTGCAAGATCCGATGTTACGAATTTATGTTCATGGTTTGCGTGCCACATGGCAAACACTCCCGCACGCTCAGACACCTTGAATGTACCGCAGTCTGATTTTGGTGAGTTTGCGGTAACTCCCCAACCGGCAAATTCCATTCCTGCCGGGGCAGTGAAAGGACATTCGATATCGCTGCAAAGCATATCGCTCGGCTGTGCGGAAACAATGCTTTCTCCGCTTCCGTCGTTTTTGTACAGTGTGATCTGCTCATCGCCGAACCAGCCGCCGTGCCATTTTTCGGTAAGGTCACCGACATCCGCATCAGCCGGAAGCTCAAGGTAACAGCGTTTGTTCTCACGCCCGACACCGGCAAAGGCATCCTCGGCTATGACTTCGGGCATCGAGTACAGCACAATTTTATTGAAGCCGTGAGAATCGCCAAAGAAATTGCTTTCGATCTCTTTGGTATCGACCGGAAACTCATAAACGGACAAATCGGTCGTAACAATGGCACCGAAATGCTTTTCGAGGGTCGTATCGGAGTTGATGACAACCCGGTTGTCAACCGTGTGCTTCACATCAAAACTAAACTTATCACAATAAGCGAAAATGCTCGGAAAATTCAGTCCCTCCGGGTCATCGTTCGGTAAATTCACGGCACGGGCGGCAAGATAGGTGTTTTCGTCCACTTCTCCGTTCAGAAGATTGACGGTGCTTCCCACCGCCTTATCAGCAAACTTCACATCGTCAAGCTCACCCAACCAGCCGCGCGGAACGGAGCCTTTTCTGACGAAGGCTTCGTCCTTTACAAAATATGCAACGACCGAATTATACGGTTCCCCGTCCTCCGGTGTCAGCGTTGTCGGCGCACCGCAGAAATTCATCAGTCCGCCGTTGGTCATATTAAGTGTTTCGGTTTCATAAGAGGTCACGAGCTGCGTACTCAGACCGTAGGGATACTTTTCAGCCGGACAAGAAGCAATGACCCGGTTTTCAATGAGGTAATCCAAAAAAGAACCGCAATCCGTTAGGCCGCGCTTTACCTGAGAAATGTACATGAGGTACAAAAGCTTCATGTTCTCAGAGGAAACCAGATTGGAATTGAGTACCTTGGTTCTTTCTTCCGTCTGCCTGGCTCGTTCTTCCCCGTTTTCGCTGTATGCAGCTGAATTGTCACGCAGAGTCCAGCTTTGAACCGATGAAATTTTCGAGGTATTCAAATTGATGTTTGTGACCGATTCGAGCGAAACGCTTCTGTACTGCAGCGGCTTATTCACCATATAGCAGTAATTGGGATTGTCCGTCAGGAAATTCGTGCAGGTTTTGTAAAGATTGTAGGAAGAAACGGCAAGACTTCTCTTAACGGCTTCGCAGTTTTCCAATGTGTGTGCCTTGGAAAGTGAAAGAATCGTTTCGGCAAACGAACCGAAATTGATGTTCATAAGGTCAAGATAGAGATAAATGGTTTCTGCCTCGTCGGCGATCTCACCCTCAAAGCCGTGCGTAAGTGAAAGCATCTTGAGCTGAGCATACATGGGAGAGGTAAGACTGTCGGAGCTGTTGAGCCACTTGCAGAAATAGTCGTAAGCACTGCGAACCGATGAAGCAAATTTTCTCTCGTTGGCGGCTGCGTAGCTTGCGGCAAAAGTGACGGCGTTGATAAGCTCATCGGCAAGCTGAGATGAAAGCGTGTTCTTATCCTTTGCCGAAAGCGTTTCCCAGTTGGCGTAAAAAGCATCACTCGCAACAAGGGTGTGGTTTTCCGCCGCCTCATAAACACCGCCCTCAAAAGCATCGTGCAGCACTTCTATACAGTTGTCAACGGAAAGATTGACCGACGGGTTCATATTGACCGACACATACTCCGCCGGAAGAACGATGCGGTCGGTAACTGCGATACCCTCGATCGAGGTGCCCGGTTCTCGGGGCAGCGCTTTGCCGAGGTCACCGAGATTTGTGCCGGAATAAACCTGCATCTTTTTCCCTTCGGCATCTTCACCGTAAAGGACACGCACATCCGAACCTTCATAATCAAACCATTCTTCGGCACGGCTGATGATGAGCCAGTTGACCTCATCCATGTACTCGTTTTGGAGAGCAATGAGCGGAGAGGCCGCATTGGTGTAGAAATTGGTCCAGACCTCATCCTTGTAATGGTTGTATTCCTGTTCGGCAAATTTCATATTCACGGAGCTGAATTCATCAATCAGCGTTTCCTGGATCCGGTCAACTTTTTTGTCGATTGACTCTACGGTATCCTGCAGCGCATAAACACCGTCCAGAATACTGGCCTGCACATCCATGGAATGATCCTTAATGACCCCGAAGAATTTGAGCAGATTGATAACGCCGTTGACCAGACCGATAATGGAGGAAATGTTTTTGACTACGCCGAAAACGGCGGAAGCGGTAGACATCCAGCTGTTCGCCGCAGACAGAGCAGCCGTATGGTCTGCCATCTCCTGCCGGAATGCCATATTGTTCGTCATACTGAATATTTGCTCGATCATCCGATCGGTCGTCATCGCTCCGCCGCTGTCGGCAATATCAAGCCCTGCATCGGCATCAAACAAAGCATCCTCGAACGGATCGTCCATATCCGGTCCGAATGCGCTTGCGCAAACGGAAACGCTTCCTAAACAAAGCGTTATGCAGAGGAAAACCGCAATCATCTTTTTCAACATAGGCGCACCTCATTCGTTTCAGGGTTCAATTTCCCTGTTTTTACTGATTATAGAAGAATTTTCTGAAAAAATCAATGCAGCGGTATCGGATTTTGTCCGATGCCTGTGTAGGCTTACAATTGATGTGTGCAGAAAGAAAAAAGGCAGACTGCCGAAACAGTCTGCCGTTCTGGAAAAAGGTTATTTCTGTTCAAAAGAGTTGCAGTCAACACATTCCGGCTGCGTCGGGTTCGCTTCGTGTGAACCGATGGAAACGGTGTTGAGCGAGCAGTAATTCGCCTTGCCGCAATGATAGCGGCAGTTGGTAACACTGCAGTGAATGCTTTCGTTCTTGTTGCAGGAACAATCCATTTTTATCACCTCCGCTTATATTGTTTGCCGGAGGTGCGCAATTATTCTTACTGATTGGTGGAGCTTAACGAGTTTTTGATGGTTTCAAAGTCGATTTTATCCTTGTAAAACTTAACCGTTTCAGTGATGCGCTGCATTGTGTCCGGATCCCAATCGGTCGGCGGCGCAGGCTTGATGCCCATTTTGTTCAGGATCAGGGCGATCGAAGCAAAACGAAGCTTAAACGAAGCATAATCCAACTGCTCTGTTCGGCTCCAGCCACGCTCCGCCACAGCGGCAAAACGGGGGAATGCCAGATAGCACGCACGGTCAAAATCGCTGATATATTCCGTCCACAGCGGCGCTTCGACCCCAAAAACGAATTTTTTCATGATCGGGGCGATCCCCTTGAAATACGGATCGTATTCATATGTCTTTTTTACCGGCGTCAGGCAGTACGGATAGTCGCAGTAATAAGCGGAATAGTGGCTGACGATCACTTTGCTGCCCCGGTTGGCCCACACGGCACTTTTTCCGTGGCGATCCATCCACATCTGAACCGTGGCGGAGGGATCCAGATTGTTTCCGTTCAGGCTTTCGTTCCAGACAATCGCTTTTTTGCCCTTGGTTGCCAGAAAACCGATGATGCGGTTGACAAACCAGCCCTGCAGCTCGTCAAAGCTTTGCAGCCCAAGCTCCGCCTTTTTGGCACGGCATTTCGGACATTCCGCCCAACGCTTTTTCGGGGCTTCGTCACCGCCGATGTGGAAAAACTCGGATGGGAAAAGCTCGCAGATCTCATCGAGCAAATCGAACAGAAACGAAAAGGTTATTTCGTTGCCGGCACAGAGCAAATCGTCAAAAATGCCCTGCTTTGTTTTCGGCGGAATTGCAAGACGGCGGCAGGAAACAGACGGATAAGAGGCGATGATCGCCGTTGTGTGCCCCGGCATATCCAATTCGGGAATGACCTCAATATACCGCTCGGCGCAGTAGGCGACCACTTCACGGATCTGTGCCTTGGTATAATAACCGCCGTAGCGTGCCGGAATATGCTCACCGCCGAAATCGGACGAATCCCGGTAAGAGCCGGTTTCATTGAGCTTCGGGTAACGCTCACTCTCTATGCGAAAGCCCTGGTCATCGCTCAGATGCCAGTGCATTTTGTTGAATTTGAACAAAGCGGCGGCATCAATCAGCTTTTTTAATTCGTCTACGCTCTGCATATGGCGTGCACTGTCGATCAGAAAGCCCCGGTAGGGGAACGCCGGTGAATCCGTAATGCACATACAGGGCAGCTCCGCATGGCTGCGAAGCTGTTTTAAGGTCTGTTCGGCACGGAAAAAGCCGCAGTCG
>JAZUJI010000103.1:0-5615 GCA_045642685.1 Acutalibacteraceae bacterium
CATTCGGCTGGGAGATCGGCTGGGGCTTCGGTGATATGAGTGCCGCAACGGAAAACACCCTGTTCTACGATGGCAAAGCCCATAAAATCGGCACGCTGAAGCTCGAAAACGAAAGCGAAGTCGTAAAGAACTGGGACGGCTGTAAATGGATCATCACAGATGGCGAAGAAGGACGCTTCTACATGGAAATGACCCCGACCTTCGACCATATTACCCGTTTGCGTTTCCTGTTTGTCGGCAACATCTGCCATCAGGTGTTCGGCAAATGGAACGGCTGGGTCAAGCTCGATGACGGCACAAAGCTTGAAATCAAGGATATGTGGTCGTTCCTTGAGCAGTCCGACAATATGTGGTAATTTCACTGAAAAGAGAGCGTGAGAATATGAAGAATCTTCGCAGAATTCTTGCCATGCTCCTGTGCATTGTCATCGGTGCAACTTCTCTTGTTGTTGTTTCCAATGCGGATGATGCCGTAAACGGAGCTGTTGACAAAAAATATCCGATTATCATTGTGCCGGGTTATTCCTCCGCCTCCATGTACGAAGTCACCCCCGAAAACCCGAAGCAGCACATCTGGCGCATCGGCATCAACGATGTTCTGCCCCGCATTTTCAACAACGCCTTTGATTTGAGCGTTGATTTGCTGCGTTGGGCGGCAGGAAACCCGAAAGCGGTTGCCGACATTGTCGGGCGTGAATTTTTGGATATGTGCGGTGACATGGCGTATGACCAGGACGGAAAGCCGGTTGCCGAGCTGCATGTGTACCATTCCTCTGCTGCTGAAGTCAACACAGCATATCTGAATGAGTATGAAAACGGCGAATACATTCACGAATGGGAAATAATGCCCTATGTTACGCAGGATCTGGGCGATAAAGCGGAAGAATGGACTTTTAATTTCAACACCGATTTCCGTCAGAATATCATTTTCTGCGCCATGGATCTGGCTGTGCTGGTCAAGGATGTCAAGCAATACACCGGGCAGGAACAGGTCAACCTGATTTCCGTCAGCCACGGCGGTCAGATCGCAGCAACCTACCTTTCCCTTTGTGCCATCGCTTCCAAAGGCGGAAAGCAGGCGCAGGAGCTTGCCGAACACCTCGGTATCACATATGAGTCGTTGATCGAATTGTTTGACGCACGGGATATTCACAATTCCGTTCTTACCGTTCCCGCTATCGGCGGTGCGCTGCTCGCTTACGACATTATGACCAACCAAATCGTTTTTGACGAAGAAACCCTGCTTTATTTTGTTGAAAACGGCATGATGTTTGAAACCGACTTCAACTGGCTGTTCAAAGCGCAGCAGCTCGGCTTTCTGGATGAATTGCTCGGTTATTTCCAGCCGTATATCATGCAGATCCTCGGCTGCTGGGGCAGCATTTGGGACTTTGTTCCGCTGGATACCTACGAAGCTGTGAAAAAGCAGATTGCAAGTGAGCAGTTCCTGCGTTCCGATGTTATCAAACAAAGCGATTATTTCCACAGCAAAATCATGAACAACATGGCTCAGAATCTGCAAACCGCCGAAAAGCTCGGCGTGAATGTGTATATCATTGCCGGTTCGGGTTCACCGAGTGTTGTCGGTTCGCAGGAAACCTCGGATGCGATTATTGCCACCCATGCTTCAACCGGTGCTTGCGTTGCACCGCTCGGTCAGCGTTTTTCCAACGGGTACCAAACAAAGAACACGCAATGCGCTGACCCGACACACAATCACCTTTCCCCTGCCATGGATATTGACCTGTCCACCGGCTATCTGCCGGAAACCACCTGGGTCGTCAACCGCCTGTTCCACGGCATGACACTCAAGGACGATTACACGGCAACTCTGATGAAAATGCTCATTGAAAGCGATGAGCGCATTACGGTTCATGACAAAAAAGAGTATCCGCAGTTCCACGATTCCACCAACACCTGTGAATCGGTTTATGCGGAATTTACAGCCTCACCGACCGGCTTTGTCAGCAAGCAGGATACGGCTCTGAAGGTGAAGAACCTTTCCAAAAACAGCAAAATGGTCATTCTTTCCGTTACGACAGATAACCCGAACCTGCAGTTTTCTGCCAAACAGTGCATCGGTAAAATCATTTCCGCACAGGACAGTATTCAGATTCCTTTTGACGGAACCGTTCAGGAAAAGAGCCTGGAAACCATGCACATCACTGTTTCCTATATGCTCATCGGCTCGATAACCCCGATCAACGAAAAGACCTTCACCTATACATTGGCAAACGGCGAAGCCGATCGCTACGACCCGGCAAAACCGTACACGGATTCAGGCTTAACAGTCCGGCACAACGACAACCCGTTTTCCGGCACGCTCCTTGGCCGCTTGCTTGCCAAAACCAACCTCGGTGCCATTCTGTCACTGTTTTACCGTATCTTCCGAAGCTTCATGAGCCTCGCTTTTGCCCGTGCCTGATTTACAGCGGTGTTCCCCCGGCGGAAACACCGCTTTTTTCAATCCAAGCCTTAATTAGGAGTATTCGATGAAAAGATTTGAAAAAATTCTTTCCCGTCCGTGGGCGGCGTATACCATCGCCGCCTGCAGTGCAGTTGTGCTTTATCTGCTCTTGAGCCATTTCGGCATTGTATGGAAAGGAATCGGTTCGGTCCTGCGACTGTTTTCACCGGTTCTGATCGGCGTTGCGGTTGCTTATCTGGTCAATCCGCTTGCCGATTTCTTTGAAAAAAAGGTATTCCGAAAAATAAAATCCGACAATGCCCGTCACTCCGCCGGCATTATCGGTGCCATCATCTGCTTTGTGCTGTTTCTGACATTGCTGCTGGTTGCCTTGATTCCGTCCCTTATAAGAAGTGTGTCGAATCTGATTGCAAAATGGGATGATTACACCGCCATGGCAGCTTCGCTGCTTAAAAAGGTATCCGGCTTCGCCGCTTCCCGCAACATCCGGTTTCACGCAAAAAATCAGGAAAAACTGCTGGAGCAATTCCTTGATTCTCTGCTCAATTCACTGAAAAACAATTCAACCGCCATTTTGAACACCCTCAGCAGCATCGGCACAAGCGTATCCAACTGGTTCATCGGGATCCTGTTCGGTTTTTGTTTTCTGTTCTCGGAAAACAGTCTTGTCAAGTTGCTTGAAAAAGTGCGCTGCGCCATTTGGAAGAAAGAAACACTGGAACAGCACAACAAGCTGCTCTCCCGCTGCAATCACATTTTTCTTCGCTATGTCAGCTGCACCCTGCTCGATGCACTGATCATCGGCATCTGTGTGCTGATTTTCATGCTGATCATGCGTATTCCATACGCTCCGCTGCTGGCAGCCGTGGTTGCCGTCACCAACATTCTGCCGACATTCGGACCCATGATCGGTACAGCCATCGGTATGTTCTTCCTGGTTTTGGACAAACCGATCAATGCTTTGATTTTTTTCATTTTCATGTGCATACTGCAAGGTCTTGACGGAATGCTTCTCAAGCCGATTCTGTTCAAGGATTCGCTCGGCATCCCGGCGGCATGGACTCTGGTGCTCATCATTGTCGGCGGAAAGTTAGCAGGTATTCTCGGCATCCTGCTTTCCATTCCGTTTGGTGCCATCTTCACCATTTTATACCGTGAAACGATACTTCCGATGCTTGAAAAGCGAAAAAATGCTATCAATCGGACGAAACCGATGCCGCCGGAAAGCACAGAAAACGCAAAATAAAATGATTATTTTTTCGCCGCACACGGTCACATAAGCTGCGTGTGCGGTCTTTTTTATGCGATTCAACAAAAATTGCACAAATTCGCAGGAAATACAAGGACATTTTTCATCAATTATCCGAAAGTTGTTACTATTTATTCAATTATCTTGCATATTTTAACACATCGTGATATAATGACAATGCTTACCTATAATCGTATATTGACAGGTGAATCAAATGAAAAAAATATTTATTGACGGAAGTGCGGGAACGACCGGTTTAAGGATCCGGCAGCGGCTGGAACAGCGAAAGGATCTGGAGCTCATCGTTCTGCCGGACAATGCCCGAAAGGATCCTGCCGCCCGAAAAGAAGCGATCGCATCTGCCGACCTTGCCTTCCTTTGCTTGCCGGATGAAGCGGCAAAAGAATCCGCTCAGTTGGCAAAGGGATGTGACACCGTGCTGATCGACACCTCTACCGCTCACCGCACCGACCCCGATTGGGCTTACGGGTTCCCGGAGCTTTCCGAACAACACTTAGCCGCCATTCAAAATTCATCACGCATTGCTTCCCCCGGCTGCCATGCAAGCGGATTCATTGCATTAGTTCATCCGCTCATACAGGCAAATCTGCTCAAAAACGACGCTCTGCTTTCCTGTTTTTCACTCACCGGCTACAGCGGCGGCGGAAAAAAGATGATCGAACAGTATGAGGCACCCGGGCGTGATGCTTTGCTTCATGCGCCGAGGCAATACGGTCTGACGCAAACACACAAGCACCTCAAAGAAATGACCGCTCAAACAGGCATAAAAGCTCCGCCGGCGTTTTGCCCCGTAGTCGGCGATTTCTACAGTGGAATGCAGGTCACCGTTCCGCTTCACCGCAGCCAGCTCAACAACGCAGGGCTTGTGCAGATTCAGGAAGCACTGAAAAACGCCTATAACGGAAAAATGGTCTATTATGAAGATTATTCCGACAACGGTTTTCTTAATGCCTGTGCTCTTTCGGGCAAAGATACGATGGCGGTAACAGCTTACGGAAACGATGAGCGCATCCTTCTGTGCGCCGTATATGACAACCTCGGCAAGGGAGCCTCGGGCACTGCCATTGAATGTATGAATATCAAACTCGGTCTTGACCCGTCATACGGGCTCGACTTATCTTTCGGAGGGAAAAAATGAAATTAACAGCAAACGGTGTTTGTGCCGCAAAAGGGTTTACTGCCGCCGGTGTACATTGCGGCATCCGCAAAAACAAAACAAAGCGTGATATTGCGTTGATTTACAGCGAAACAAAAGCGGCGGCTGCCGCCGTATACACCACCAACCTGGTCAAGGGTGCCCCGCTGACCGTAACCAAAAAACACATTGCGGACGGATACGCTCAGGCTATCATCTGCAACAGCGGAAACGCCAACACCTGCAACACGGGCGGCGAAGAGCTGGCAGAAGAAACCTGTGAACTGCTGGCAAAAGAAATGGGATTAAATGCCGATGATGTGATCGTTGCCTCAACCGGCGTTATCGGTCTGCCGATGAGCATTGAACCGTTTAAGGTCGGGATCCCGATGCTTCACCGTGCGCTGGGCAATCATTCCGATGAAGCGGCAGAGGGCATTATGACCACCGACACCAGACTCAAAGAGGTTGCGGTCGAGTTTGAAATCGGCGGAAAAACCTGCAAAATCGGCGGCATTGCCAAAGGCTCCGGCATGATCCACCCCAATATGGCAACCATGCTGGTGTTTATCACCACGGACTGCGCCATTTCCCCTGCTCTGCTTCAGAAAGCGCTCAGCGGTGATATCGCCGATACCTTTAACATGGTTTCCATTGACGGTGACACTTCCACCAACGACATGGTTTGTGTGCTTGCCAACGGCATGGCGGAAAACCCTGTTATTGACGAAGAAGATGACGATTTCAAAACTTTTATGAAAGCATTGAACACCGTGACCGTG
>JAZUJI010000104.1:0-8796 GCA_045642685.1 Acutalibacteraceae bacterium
ACGCTCTGCATATGGCGTGCACTGTCGATCAGAAAGCCCCGGTAGGGGAACGCCGGTGAATCCGTAATGCACATACAGGGCAGCTCCGCATGGCTGCGAAGCTGTTTTAAGGTCTGTTCGGCACGGAAAAAGCCGCAGTCGGTGTCGGCGCAGATGTCAACTCCGTTTTCGTCTATGCGAATGGAGTAGCCTTCCTCCCCGTATTCGGTGTGTTCTGTTTTTTGCCGGGTGCAATGCTCCAGCACGGCTGAGTTTACCGTTGAACCGAAATATTCAATTTTTTCGGGGCAGGGAATCAGATTTAATCGTTTCATAGTTCCTCCGGATATGTAGGGGGCACTGCCCCCGGGATGATGCTTGGGTCAGTCGTTTGTGTTATCGGGTTGTGCAATCACGGCGCCGTCTGACTGCGTACGGAAAAGCAGGGAGATGCACCAGATACCTGCCAGAGCGACCAGCGTGTAGACGATACGGCTGAGTACGGCGGTCTGGCCGCCGAAAATCCAAGCCACAAGGTCAAATTTGAACAAGCCGATGCTGCCCCAGTTGATTGCACCGATAATCACAAGGATAAGGGAAGTTTTGTCTAACATCTTTCTCACTCCTTTAACCGAAAATCGGTCGGTTATAGCATAACCGAAGAAAGTGAGATTATACTTTTTACGGTCAGTTGTTTTTCAAGATTTTTTTGAATACATGGCTGAGTCGAATCAGCGGATAAGCGACCACGGTGAGAATGGCACCTTTCAGCGCATTGAGTGTTGTTGCGCCGATAATGGCTGTTTTGAGCATGGCGGCATCCACTTCTGTGTGCAGGAAGAAGCGGAAATACGGCGGAACGATCAAGGCATTGCCTGCCAAACCGATGACGATAATGGAAGCAAGACCGCAAATCGCCGCAAGCGCAAAGCCCTTTGCGTTTGACTTTTTTCGCCAGATCAGCGCAAACGGAATGACATAGGCGCAGCCGACCAGAAAATTCATGATATTGCCGAAGCCCATTTGAGCACCGAGCCCCCGTACCGTCAGCTCCAGAAGATTTTTGACCAATTCCACGACAACGCCGAATACCGGAGTAAATACGATACTGCCCAGCAAGGCGGGAATGTCGCTGATATCCAGCTTCAGATGAGCAAAAAACGGAATTTCAAACAGGTACAGCACAAAAGCCACGGCAGAAAACAAACCGCCGAACACAAGCATCTGAATGTTTCGTTTTTTCATAAGCGAGTCTCCTCAGGCTTTTATCATCACATCGATCGCACGGCGCAAAAGGGAGATGGGCGAATCGGTGACAGAGGTTTTGATTGCAATATACGGTTGAGCGGCGGCATTGATGGTCATACGGCTGCCCATGGTACCGGCGAGAGCGGCGACCCGGTTCATGTCGATCTTTTCAAAATACAAAATTATGCTGCTGCCCTTCTGCCCGATTTCGTAAATGCCCAAATCGGCAGCGGAATTGCGCAAAAGCGATATGCTGATAAGCCCCTGCACGCAGGAAGGCGGTTCGCCGAAACGGTCGATCAGCTCATCCGTAACATCCTGCGCATCCTCCTCGTTGCGAATGTCGGCGATCCGGCGGTACATCGCAAGCTTTTGCGGAACATTGGAGATATAGCTTTCCGGAATATGTGCATCGATTCGCAGGTCGATCAGGCATTTTTTCTCGTTTTTCGGTGGTTCTTCGCCTTTTTCCTCGCTCACGGCTTCACTGAGCATTTCAACATACATTTCGTAGCCGACCGCTTCCATATGACCGTGCTGTTCTGCGCCCAGCACATTACCGGCACCGCGCAGCTCCAAATCACGCATGGCAATGCGGAACCCGGAGCCGAACTCGGTAAATTCCCGAATCGCCTCTAAGCGGTGTGTCGCGATCTCGGACAGCTCCTTGCCCCGGGTGAAGGTGAAGTACGCACTTGCACGGCGTGCACTTCGCCCGACACGCCCACGGATCTGGTGAAGCTGTGCCAGACCCATGTGGTCGGCGTTGTCGATGATCAGCGTGTTGACATTCGGCACATCTACACCCGTTTCAATGATGGTGGTACAGACCAGCACATCAATTTCGCCTTCCAGCAGAGCCTGCCAGACGGAGCTGAGCTCGTCCTCAGTCATCTTTCCGTGTGCAACGGCAAAGCGGACATCGGGCATGGCGGTGTGAAGTTTGCCGGCAACACGCTCAATATCTTCGACCCGGTTGTGCAAAAAGTAGACCTGACCGCCGCGGCGGATCTCCCGTTCGATCGCCTGCGTGATAATTTCCATGTCGTATTCAATGACATAGGTTTGAACCGGGTGCCGGTCGATCGGTGCTTCCTCCAGCGTGGACATATCCCGTATGCCGGTCATCGCCATGTTCAGTGTTCTCGGGATCGGCGTTGCGGAAAGCGTGAGCACATCCACATTCGGATACAGCTCTTTCAGTTTTTCTTTTTGTGCCACGCCGAACCGCTGTTCTTCGTCAACGATAACAAGACCGAGGTCTTTGAATTTGATATCGTCGGAAATCAGGCGGTGCGTACCGACGATAATATCGATCGAGCCCCGTTTCAGACCCTTGAGGATCATTTCCTGCTCTTTCGGGGTGCGGAAACGGGAAATCATATCACAGGTGATGGGGAAGGTGTCAAACCGCTTTTTAATGGTTTGGTAGTGCTGCATGGCAAGCAGAGTCGTCGGCACAAGGAAAGCGCATTGCTTTCCGTCTGCCACGCATTTGAATGCGGCACGCAGAGCGACCTCTGTTTTGCCGAAGCCGACATCACCGCACAGCAGACGATCCATCGGATGCGGCTGCTCCATATCGTGTTTGATTTCACAGATGCAGCGAAGCTGATCCTCGGTTTCATCAAATTCAAACCGTCTTTCAAAATCGCTTTGCATATCAATATCGGGCGAAAAAGCAAAGCCTGTAATTTCCATTCTTTTTTTGTAAAGTGCGATCAGCTCCGCCGCCATATCTTTTACGGCAGCCCTGACACGGGAGCGTGTTTTCTGCCAGTCGGCACTGCCTAAGCGGTTGAGCGTAACACTTTTGGTTTCGCTGCCGGGGCCGATGTATTTGCTCACTAAATCCAGCTGCGTTACGGGCACATAAAGGGTTCCGTCCTTGGCGTAGCGGATTTTGATATAGTCCTTCGTTGTGCCGGAAACATCCATGCTCACAATGCCGTCAAAGATACCGATGCCGTGAATGGTGTGGACAATGTAGTCGCCCCGGTGCAGCTCATCTAGGCTGTTGAAGGCGTGGGCTTTGTTCTTTTTCGGCTTGCGTGTGTGTTGGGATAGGTTCGCCTGACGGGAGCCGTAGGTGATCACCAGTGCTTTTTCGGAGGGATATTCAAACCCGAAGGAAAAGCTGCCCGGCAGCACGCACACGCAATTCGGCGGGAATTCCGCCGGCAAAACCGGCATATAGAGGCAGTTGATATCCTCTGATGCTAATTCTTCCCGCAGGGCTTTTGCCGCTTTTTCGGTTCCGGCAAAAACCGCCACCCGGTTTTTGCGTGATAAAGCAGGACGGATATCATCCAGCAAATCGTCCAGCCGCCCGGTCCACGGCGGCAGCTGCCGTGCCGATACGGTGACGAGGTTTTTAACCGGGGTATCAAAGCTGCCTCTTGCCAAATTATCAAAATAGAGTGCTTTCTTCTTTTCGTAAAGGCTCACAAGGCGGTCGAAGGAGATAGAGAAGGTATCCATCCCTTTGGACAAAACGCCCTCGGCAAACATGGCTTTAATGTCTTCGTTCATCAGCTTTTCCGCTGCCTGCGCATGGCTTTTTACGGCAGAGGTTTCACAGACGATGAGCAGATGATCCTGCGCATAATCAAAAATAGTGGATTCCGTGCCGTACAGCAGGGGAATGTAGCGGTCAAGCGATTCGATTCGTATGCCGTTTTTCAGCTTTTCAATGTCATCCTCTAACTGCGCTTTGACCTTGGCGGTGTTTTTGCCTTTGATGGAAGTGATCTGCCGTTCAATTAAATCAATGAGAGCTTCGGCACTTTCAAACAGAACACTTGTTGCGGGCGTAATACAAATTTCGCCGATCTGTTCGGTTCTGCGCTGGGTATCGGGGTCAAAGTAGGCAATGTTGTCGATTTCATCGCCCCACAGTTCCATGCGC
This sequence comes from Acutalibacteraceae bacterium, assembly GCA_045642685.1. Classification (GTDB taxonomy): domain Bacteria; phylum Bacillota; class Clostridia; order Oscillospirales; family Acutalibacteraceae; genus UBA8612. Next base: position 4,136 of record JAZUJI010000104.1, read on the forward strand.
ACAGGGTAGGGGGAGGACGGCGGAAAAACATCGATCAAACCGCCTCGAACGGAAAATTGCCCCTTGCCCTCGACTAATTCACTGCGCACATAGCCGGCGGCAACCAGATCATCGGCGATCATGTCGGTAACGATCTCACTGCCCTGTCGGATCACCATGGTGTTGCGGCGCAGGATCTGCGGCGGGATCGTCAGCTGAAGGACAGCCTCGGCACTGAGAATGACCATGTCCGGTTCACCGCTCAGCATGGCGGAAAGCACACCCAGCCGCTGCTGCTCGTATTCACGGGAATGAGCCTGCGTCGGACGAAAGCTCAGATCCGCTGCAGGAAACACTTCGGCTTTGCTGCCCATGGCGCAAAGGTCATCCCGTAAGCGGTTGGCGTTTGCCTCATCCGGTACGATGACCAGTGCTTTTTTCTGTTTTTCATCGCATAAAGAATGAATGAAATGGGCTTTATGAATATGCGAAAGCCCGAGAACTCCCATTGGCAGGCGTTTTTGTTCCACCGCCGCTGAAAGCTCCCGGTATTCGTAGAGTTGTTCGATTGTTTTGCTGTAACAGGACATTTTATTTCCTCAATGGCTGTATTTGCTCATGGCATCGTCGATTTTTCCGTCTACCATCAGCTCCAATGCGTCACAGGCTTTTTCCATGGCCTGCTTCATTTGTTCGGCATCTTCCTTGCTGAAATGCGAAAGCACATAATCAGCTAAATCGTAATCGGCATTCGGCTTTGCGCCGATGCCGAGCTTAATGCGGGGAAACGCATCGCTGTTGAGCAGCAGCAGAATGCTTTTTATACCGTTGTGGCCGCCGGCAGAACCCTTGCGGCGAATACGAAGCCCGCCGCAGGGCAGGGAAATATCATCAAAAATAACGATGACCTTTTCCGGCGGAATTTTGTAGAAGCTGCAGCATTCCTCCACGGCTTCACCGCTTAGGTTCATATAGGTTTGCGGCTTCATTAAAATGCAGCGGTGTCCGTTCACAGCGGCATCGCCGATCACGGATTTGAATTTGATTTTGTTGATTTTAACATTCAATCGGTCGGCAAGCAGATCCATACATAAAAAACCGGCATTGTGCCGAGTGGTTTCGTATTGCCGCCCGGGGTTGCCCAAGCCGACGATCAGAAATTCCGGCGCACCGAAAGACTTTTCTTTTTTTATGAAAGGCATAGCATTTTTCCTGTTCTGTCAGTCAAGATCTTGTAAAAATTCCTGTGCTTCAAAGTCGCTGTGCAGCACCTGCATGAAATCTCTCGGGAAACGCTTCATATAGCTGTATACACGGTTGCGTTCGGTCGAGTTGAAGCTGCGAATGGCACGAAGCTGTTCGGGACGCAGAAATTCCGGGCATTTTTCGGGCAGATCCGTGCGGGCTTTGTACTTGTATTCTTTTGTCCGTTTGAGCAAGTGCCGGTAGCAAAGAAGGTTCGGTACATCCAGGTAGATGACGGCATCCGCCTGCAGAAAGCGTTCCTTCAGTGTGGCGGGATAGTAACCGTCGATGATCCATTCCTCACCCTCAAGCAGGCTGTGATGTGTTTCCAGCCATTGCTCACGGGGCGTTTCACGCCAACCTTCTCTGAAAAAACTTTTATCCAGATGAATGAGCGGCAAACCGAGCTTCTCGGCGAGCTGACAGGCAAAATAGGTTTTTCCGGCACCGTCATTACCGACAACGATGATTTTTTTGCAATCTTTCAGATCCATCCAAAATACCTCTGATGCAATACTTTTATTAAGAGAATCAAACATTAAAGCGGAACATAACGATGTCGCCGTCCTGCATCACATATTCTTTCCCTTCACTTCGGACAAGCCCTTTTTCCTTGGCTGCCGTCATGCTTCCGCAATTCATCAAATCGTTGAAGCTGACCACTTCGGCACGGATGAAGCCCCGTTCAAAGTCCGTATGGATCTTTCCGGCCGCCTGCGGCGCTTTGGTTCCTTTTTTTATCGTCCATGCCCGAACCTCCGGTTTGCCGGCGGTGAGGTAGGAGATCAGACCGAGCAGGCTGTAGCTGCGCTGGATGAGCAGATCCAAGCCGCCCTGCTCAATGCCCAGGTCGGAGAGGAACATTGCCTTTTCTTCACGGTCGAGTGAGGCGATTTCCGCTTCCAGTTCAGCGCAGATCGGCAGCACCTCACTGCCCTCTGCTGCGGCAATTTCGCAAACATCCAGATAGCCCTTGTTCTTATCAAGACCGTCCGTGAAATCTTCCTCGCTCATGTTGCAGGCGTAAATGACGGGCTTTGCGGTGAGCAGAGTGGACTGCGCCAGAATTTCTTTTTCGGTTTCGTCACATTCAATGTTTCGTGCCAATGTGCCGCTTTCCAGCTCCTGCCTGACACGCTGAAGAAATTCAAGCTCGGCGGCAAGGGATTTGTCGCCTTTCATTGCTTTGGCGGTGCGGTCAATGCGGCGTTCGATCATCTCCAGATCGGAGAAAATCAACTCCAGATTGATGGTTTCAATGTCACGCTTCGGGTCAATGCTGCCGTCCACATGGGTAATATCGTCGTTGATAAAGCAGCGCACGACATGGATCACGGCATCCACCTCACGGATATTCGCAAGGAACTTGTTGCCCAGACCCTCCCCCTTGGAGGCACCCTTGACCAGACCGGCAATGTCCACAAATTCGATCATGGCAGGTGTGTATTTGTCCGGGTCGTACATTTGAGCCAATTTGTCCAGCCGCTCATCCGGTACGCTCACTACGCCGACATTCGGCTCAATGGTGCAGAACGGATAGTTGGCGGACTGTGCGCCTGCGTTGGTTATGGCGTTGAAAAGTGTGCTTTTTCCGACATTCGGAAGACCTACAATACCGAGTTTCATAAGCTGTATCACCTTTTATTGTTATGTAGTGGATCAACTGTTGATCACTGTTCTTCAAACAGCGGGATAATCATATTTTCTTTCATTTCTTCTTCGGAAATAGGCGGATTCATGTATTCCAGCGGTTTGGATTCCATCTGACCGTCCTTGCGTTTGTAGGAAACCTGTTTGGGCATGGCGGTAAGACCAATGGGTGTATGTACTTCACAGATGACGGGACCGTCATAATCAAGAATCGCTTTGACCTGCTCGTCAAGCTCTGCGTTGGAGTCAATGACAAAGGTTTTGATGCCGTAGGCCTGTGCGATTTTTGCCACACGGGGCAGGGATAGATCCGAAGAATTGTCGCACGCAACCAGATGACCGGCAAACAGGTTGGTTTGAGTGGCTTTGATGGCACCGTAACCGCCGTTGCAAAGCACAAACATTTTGACCGGCAGGTTCAGGCGGCGCAGAGTTTCCAGCTCCTGAATATTCATGGAGAAACCTCCGTCACCGTTGACACCGACTGTTTTCCGGTTTCCGCCTGCCAGACAGGCACCGATTGCCGAGGGAAAGCCGTAACCCATGGAGGCAAGACCCTTGGTGCAGAACACACGCTGACCTTTTTTGACCCGGAAGGTCTGCATGGAAATATCAATGCAGCTGCCGGAGCTGCCGGAAACATAAAGATCGTCAGCGGTCATGTATTCGGAAATGGTTTCCAGCAGGCAGTAGGTATTCACACCCTCTTTCTGCTCACGGTACGACGGCAGAATGAGCGGATACTTTTCTTTCATGCGGCGGCAGTATTCAAACCAGCTTTCACGGTTTTTGGCTTCGATTTTGTCACTGTGTCGGAGCAGCAGACGGATGAACGCACCTGCATCGGCACAAACCGGCAGATCGGGACGCACATTGATCTTCTTCAGCTCGTTTTCGTCTAAATCCACCATCACTTTGGTGGCTCCTCTTGCAAAACCGTCAAAGTTGTAGCCCGTTTGAAGCAAATTCAGCCTTGCGCCGATGCTCAGGAACAAATCGGAGTTTTGCTGGATGAAGTTGGCGTAGCGGTGTCCCAGTCCGCCCGGACGACCGAAGTAAAGCGGATTGACTTCTTCGATCAAATCAATGCCGTTCCAAGTGGTCAGAACAGGAATATTCAGCACGGCAAGCAGCTTTTCAAAATCGCCGATTGCGTCTGCATGGCGAATTCCGTTACCTGCCAGAATCACCGGACGCTCGGAATGATTGAGTAAATCGATCACCTTGAGCACTTCGGCTTCCAAATCCCCGTTTTCTTTTTCGGGTTCGGGCGTGTAACCTTCCAGGCTGTCCTCGTCGATCATGGTAGCCTGAACATCCAGCGGAATATCCAGCCAAACGGGGCCTTTTCTGCCGTGCGTTGCTTCATAGAGCGCGCGCTCCATGTGATAGCGGATCTTCTGCGGATCATCGACCAGAGCAGCATATTTCGTAATGGGCTTGACAACCGAAACAATGTCAAGCTCCTGCATACCCTGTTGGCGGATGCCCTGGTTGTTGATCATATCCAGACGCTTGACCTGACCGGAAACCACAAACATGGGCGTAGATTCCAAATATGCGCCGGCAACACCGGTCAAGGCATTTGTGCCGCCGGGGCCGGTCGTGACCATCAGCAGCCCGATTTTGTTGTTGACCCGTGCATAAGCTTCCGCTGCAATGGAACACGCCTGCTCGTGCTGGCAGCAGATAAACCTGATCTTTTCACTTTTACCCAACGAATCATTCAGGTGCATGGCTCCGCCGCCGGGGAGCATGAACATATGGGCGGCACCGGTGGTTTCCAG
>JAZUJI010000105.1:0-9437 GCA_045642685.1 Acutalibacteraceae bacterium
CGTACTCTGCCCCTTTCCCTTTCTGGGACCCAGGGAGTTGACTCTCTACCTTGTCTTCCTAAGACCGCTTGGCCTCCGACTTCGTTAGCCCATTGAACGGTATCCGGCAAAGTCAGCATAGTCGGCGTTTCCCCGCTGTAAAAGGCGAGGATAAATTCGTTTACTTGATAATCGGCGATCGACTGAAGATTCACGATGTTAATGGCTGTTGTTTCGCCAAAGTGATAACAAACATTTGACTTGAGCGACCTCGACACCGTACCTCCGGACTGATTTTTTACCGGATCAAAGCCTACAAAGTAACCATTGTTTTTCAAAAACGGCATATCGACATGAGTTTCGCTGGAAAGCGAATCAAGCATCGACTTGTTATCATGCGTGTGCCGGTCGGTTTCAAGCTCGGATATTCCGAAGTCGATCTCCGTGCCGTTGAGTGTCAAGCCGCCGGTCGTTGTGGTGGATTCAGCTGTACCCGATACCGGAATATCAATATATGCCGGGCGATCATAGCAGACTTCTCCTCCGTCTGTTACCTCACCCACCACCGTATGCCAGCCGTAATCCAGATACAGCCGCAGGAACTTCTGACCGTTCATCGTGACCTCATTCACTTCTTTAATGACACCGCCGTCCTCACAGAATCGAACGGTTCCGCCGCTTTGACCTCTGTACGACAGCCTGCCCCAGCCTTCTGTCATCGGTGCGAACGGGCTTGTGTTTTCATCATCCGCCGCATAGAAGCCATCCAGCGTTTTCTTATTGTTGTGGGTATGCAGCTGCGTAACAACAGATGTAATTTCGATCCAGCGATCCAGATAAGCCCAAACGGAAATCGGCGCATAAAAAACCGGTGCTTGTACCGGATCGCCGTCCGCAGTTACGACCGCATCAAAATCAGGCAAACGGATCACAGACGGCACTTCGCTCATAGCAGAAGAAACACCGTTTGTCAAAACACTTGAGCGTTCCGGGCAAAACTCTCCGTTGATGTAAGTTATATCCTGGCAGTCGCGCGGCTGCTCGTTTTGCGTCTTGGTGCAAAAGCACACAGAGCAGATATAATCCGGTTCCTGTCCTTCCGCTTCCTCAACATCCGAATAGGTGCTGATATAGCCAACGGTCGTCTGCCCTTTTTTCAAATATATCATCAGCGGAACACGGGACTCTGCCTGCTGCATTTGAATCTGCTTTTCCTCCGCCGCAAAAGCGGAAAGCAGATTGTCACCGGTCAGCAGTTCCTTCCCCGCCGCACGGGGCGTTATTGCGTTTTGCGGAGCCAAAAGGTAAACCTCGCCTGCCAGCGGGTTCTCAGGCAAAACGCTCACCATCGGCAGCGTGGAACAGCTTATGGTAATGGTTCCGTTATTATCGGTCAAGCTCAGATTTCTGCCGCCGTTGAGCGTTATCGCATTATGACCGTTGATTTTGGCATTCAACAACCCCTGCGATAAGGAGGTCTGAACCAGTTCCTTGACGCTGAGTGTATCCGAAGCCGCCTGAAGAAGCTGAGCCACTAAGCCGCTTGCGTCATCGGTTGCCAAAAGCACTTCCTCCCCGGTCAAAGACGGTTGAAAAAGCAGCTTGAAGGGCGGAGATTTGACTGCTGCTTTCACGCTTCCGTCCTCATTCTTTTTGACAGCCTCCAGCTGAACCGCCAGGCAAGAGGTATCTGTCAAACAAGACGGCAATTCATAATAGAGCACTCCGTCCCGTATGTCCTCAACAGGTCCTGCCGTCAGTTTCCGAATCATCGGATTATCCGCATCAGCGTCCCGTATAAAACTTATGTAGTATTCATCCGGATCTCCTGCCGTTAAATCCGCACTGAGCGTTACGGCAAGGCAGGTTGCGCAGTGCTCCTCCCGGTAATTGGTCACCGAACCTAAAGTCACTTTTCCGTCACCGGAAAACGAAACCGACAACTCCCTCAAACCGCAACACGCTCCTTTTCTTCATAATATCCGGCAAGATGCTGCTGGATCTCGACTAATTCCACACGCTGCGCATACAGCACGGAAAGATTGCGCATCAGCCTGCCGACCACCATATTTCTGTGCATACGCCGCGCCTCCAAAACTGCACGGCGGCACCGCTCGATCTGTGAATCAATGACCGCTATATTGGCCGCATATTCATCGGCAAGCTCCTGCAAAGATTTCTGATTCATTTTTTCTTCCTTCCTTTCCTTATTCCTGTTTTTCAAAATGGTAATCCTCAAAAAAGACAAGGTGCCGCAAAACACGCTCGATTTTCTTTTGCGCACGGGTCATCGCATTATAGACATTCGACGGCCGGGTGTTGCTCTGCTGAGCAATTTGCTGAGCCGAAATTCGGTCGTAATAGTGCAGCCGAATCACCTCACGCTCCCAGTCGCTTAAATCTTTTTCGATCACGGAACGAACCACCGCATACAAATCAACCGCTTTCACGCCCGGAACAACGGAAAAGCCTTTATCCAGCTCTCTGCACCAGCTGTCATAAGCAACTTTTGACCATTCGTTTTCCACCTGATCCCCCTGTCGGATCTTCCCTTCGCTTGTTTGGCTCAAAGCATCACCACCTTCATTTTAATTCCCTGCAAGAGTAATTTTTGTGTATCAAGTCCGCAAAAATTAACTCTGATTAAAATTCTACAGAACAAATGTTCGTCTGTCAAGAACAAAATTGGTAAAATACGGAATTTCGGTCTTATATTTTTCCTGCACTTGCAAAATACGAAGTGATGTGATAAAATAAATCCGTGTATTATATGAATGGGGGATTTCTGCTGTGAAAAAGCGCAGTTTGCTTGCTGTTTTTTTGATTTTATCCGTTTGTTTCGCCTCTCTTCACGGTTGCTCCGGTTCCGAACACCCCGATGCGGAATCATCAACCGCACCGACAACCGCCAAGGGAACTCCGATTGCTAACGGAACATATCAAAATTACAAGTATGATGAATATGAGGATCATGTCATCCTGACAGCCTGTTTGAAAAGTGAAAATGTTGTCTGGCTGCCTCAAAGTATTCACAACAAACCGGTCACCGGCTTCGGCACGATTTTCGCCAAGAATTTCAAACTCTCGACCGTCAATATCCCCGCTTCTGTTATATCCATTGATGAACGAGCCTTCTATATGTGTGACCATCTTGTTACCGTCAACATCTCCAATGGGCTTAAATCCATCGGAAAGCAGGCTTTTTCCGGCTGCGCCTCTCTTTCTACGGCAAAGATCCCGCCTTCTGTCACCTCGATTGCCGCTGATGCATTTGAGTACTGTCTCAGCCTTATAATCTGCGGTGAGAAAGGCTCTGCCGTTGAAGAATATGCAAACCGCTTCCAAAGCATAAATTTCTCTCCGATAAGCTTCTCAACCGATACCCCTGTAACAGAAGAAACCTCCGCCGAGGAAAGCTCTGCAACAGAAACGACCACAGCTGCTGAGCAAACAACAGCCGCCCCGAGCACCGCTGCAGAAGAAACAAGCGTTCCCGAAACGACTGCACCGCTCGTGATTGACGAATTCTGATTTTTAACAGCAAAGGCCTGCTTATCCCGAGAGTGATAAGCAGGTCTTTTTTCTTTCGGATTCTTCCCCTTGCAAGGATAGAAAAGATAATATATAATAATAATTACTCTTGATTTTGAGGAGATTTTTATGGAAAAAACATTAAAATACTGGGAAGACCCGTCTATTATAAAAGAAAACAAAGAGGACGGGCATTGCCTTGCTCCGTTCTTTGAAAAGTTCAAGCCTGCCGTTTTCGGAGAAGAACCGCAGCATAAGCTGCTGCTCAACGGTACATGGAAATTTCATTGGCAAATGGGGGTCGATACCCTGCCCAATGAATTTGCCTCTCCGACTTTGGATGACAGCCGGTGGGATGATATTGATGTGCCGTCCGTCTGGCAATTAAAAGGTTACGGAAAACCGGTTTATCTCTGCGCATTTTATCCGCACGCACTGTCAACGGTCAAGAGCAAAATTCCGACCATCCGCCACAAAGAAAACGAACTCGGCATCTACCGCCGCACATTTACCGTACCGGCAAGCTTTGACGGTCATGAGGTTTTCATTCACTTCGGAGCGGTCAAGTCTGCTTTTTTCCTGTATATCAACGGGCAGCGTGTCGGCTATTCGCAGGGTTCTATGACACCGGCGGAGTTTCGGATCACGCCGTATTTGCAGGAAGGTGAAAACCAGATTACGGTTGAAGTCTACCGTTACAGCGACGGAACCTATTTGGAAGACCAGGATATGTGGTTCCTCAGCGGCATTTACCGGGATGTATACCTGTTTGCCGAGCCGAAAATCACCATCTGGGATTTCTACGCAAAAGCACAGTTAGACGAACATTACAAAGACGGCAAGCTGGATGTGGAATTGAATCTGCGCAGCTTTCAGGATTCTGCCGCAGCGGTCTTTGCTGATGTGCTGATTATGGAAAACAAAGAAGCTCCGCAGTTGATCGGCAGCGAACAGCTCCTGATCCAGCCGGGCGAAAGCTATTTCAATTTTTCTTACATAAAGCCCGAACCGAGGCAATGGTCTGCCGAAACACCGCATCTCTACCGCATTGCCGTTGTTCTGCGCACGCAGGATAAAATCATCTGCGTCAAATCCGTCCGCATCGGGTTCAAACGGGTCGAAAAGAAAGGCAATGTGCTGTATATCAACGGCAAAAAGGTGCTCATCAAGGGCGTCAACCGCCACGATTTTGACCCGGATAACGGCTGGGCTGTGCCGGAAAAGACCTATAAAATTGATTTAAGTCTGATGAAAAAGGCCAATATCAACGCCATTCGCACCAGCCACTACCCCAACGACCCGAAGCTCTATGAGCTGTGCGATGAAATGGGCTTTTATGTAATGGATGAATGTGACCTGGAAACACACGGCGTGCGCCGCAAGAATTGCCCCGGCGATAACCCCGTGTGGGCAAAGGCCTGTGTGGACCGTGCGCAGCGCATGGTGCTGCGTGACCGGAACCACGCCTGCGTCTGCTTCTGGTCATTGGGAAATGAGGCCGGTGACGGAAGCAACTTCGCTCTGATGCGCAAAGCCATTCTTGCTTTGGACGATACCCGACTGATTCACTACGAGGGTGAATTTAATTTTGATAAATCCGATTTTATCAGTCGTATGTACCCGGACGGCGCTTATGTGGAAAAGCTCGGTCAGCAGAAAGCCGTTAAGGTGAAATGGTACGAAAACATCGCCAATCAGCTTGCCGCCGACAGCAAGCCGATAAAAGCCGAGGCCTATGCCACCCGGCCGGTCATTTTCTGCGAATACGCCCACGCCATGGAAAACAGCCTGGGAAATTTCAAGGAATATATTGATGCTTTTGAAAAATACGACAATCTCTGCGGCGGCTTCATTTGGGATTTTGTCGATCAGTCCATTCATATCAAAGACGGTGAGCAGGATAAATGGCTCTACGGCGGTGATTTTGACGAAGGAAGCACGAGCCACTATTTCTGCGCCAACGGCATCATCGGAGCCGATCGCATCCCGCACCCGTCTTATTACGAAGTGAAAAAGTGCTATGCCGATGTGACAGCCAAAATGATCGACCTTGAAAAAGGCGTTTTTGAAATCATCAACAAGCATCATTTCCTGAACCACAGCCGCTACACGCTGGATTGGGCTTTGACCGAGGACGGCAAGCCCTGGCAGGAGGGCACGCTGGGCACGGTTGCGCTCGACCCCGAAGCAAGCATGGAAGTGACCGTACCCTATGACTTAAAGCATTTGCCGAAAGGTGAAATGGTTTTGACACTTTCCTGGAAGCTCGGGAGCGACACCGCATGGGCAGCCAAGGGCTTTGAAATGACCTTTGAACAGTTCATCATCCGTGAGGCTCTGCCTGCCGAAAAGGCACCTGCCTGCGAAGCACTGGATGTGCTGCACAACGGAAAAAATCTTACCGCAAAATCGAGTAAGATCAATGTCGAATTCCGCCGCGGTATTCTCTCCTCCCTGGTTCTCAACGGGCATGAAATGCTCTATGCCGAGCAGGGCTTGCGCCCGAACTTTTTCCGTGCACTGACGGACAACGATGCCGCCTACCTCAATTTTGTGCCGAAAATCAAATTCCTGCACCCGAAATACCTGTGGCGCTTTGCCACAAAGATGACTAAAGTCACTTCCATGAAGGTAAAAATGCCGGATGAATCCACCTGCCGCATCACAGTCGGTTGGTTTGCGCCGTTCACCTGCGGCACCAAAACCACCTACACGATATCTGCCGACGGCACGGTTCAGGTCACCCATCAAAGCAGGGGTCTGTTCCTGCAAATGCTCAAGGTCGGTTTGCGTTTCGGCGTTCCGCAGGAGCTTTGCAGCGCCGAATGGTACGGCAGAGGGCCGCAGGAATGTTACTGCGACCGCAAAACCAGCGCAGCGATCGACCTGCACCGTGCCGATATTCAAGGGCTGGAACACCGCTATATGCGCCCGCAGGAAAACGGACAGCGTGTCGATGTGCGTTCACTGACCCTGACGGATAAAAACGGCGACGGGCTTTGCTTCCGTGCCGAAAGCGGCACCACTTTTGAGTTTAACGCACGGAATTACAGCCAGGAAAAGCTCGAAAAAGCCAAACACCTGTATGAGCTGGAAAAGGACAACTACATTTCCGTCAATCTCGATGCACGCTCCTGCGGTGTCGGCGGCGATATGCCCGGCTGGGCAAAGCTGCGAGAGCCGTATATCATGCACCCGTGGAAAACCTATCGCTTCAGCTTTGAGATTTCTGCCGTATAAGGAGAACCCGTATGGTCATTGACTTTCATACACATATTTTTCCCGATGAGCTGGCAAGCCGTGCCCTTCGCAAGCTTCTCGATGAAACCGCTCAGTTCGGGAATCATTTCACTACCGTAACCGACATGACAAAAGGCGGTCTGCTGCGTGCAATGGACGAATTCGGGGTTGACAAAAGCGTCATTCAGCCGATCGCCACCAAACCGTCACAAAGCAAAACGCTCAACGAATGGGCGGCTCAGACAGCCGATGAGCGCATCCTCGCATTCGGCTCCGTTCACCCGGATACCGATGATTACCGCCGTGACATTGACCGGATCGTCGAACTGGGGCTGAAAGGTCTGAAATTTCACGCCGAATACCAGCTGTTCTATCCCGATGAGCTGCGGATGCTGCGCATATACGACTATGCCTTTTCCAAAGGGCTGCTCGTTTTACACCATGCGGGTTACGACCCCGGGCTGCCGCCGCCGTTCCACACAAGCCCGAAACGCTTCGCCGAGGTCCTGCGGCAGATGCAGGGCGGCACGCTGATACTTGCGCACCTGGGCGGTCAAGCCCAATGGGATGAGGTGGAAGAACATCTGGTCGGCAAAAATGTTTATCTCGACACCTCCATGGGCACGGAATATTACCCGCCGGAGCAGTTCTTGCGCATTGTGCAGAATCACGGTGCGGATAAGATCCTGTTCGGTTCGGATTCGCCATGGAGCAACGCCCAAAAAGAAATTGCCTGCATTCGTTCGCTGCCGTTGACCGACGAACAAAAGCAGGCTATCCTCGGCAAAAACGCCGGGCGTATTCTCAGATTGGATCGTGAAAAGCCATGAAAAACACACCCTGTCCGCTGAGTAAAAAGTGCGGCGGCTGTCAGCTTCAGAACATGGACTACGACAGACAGTTAAAATACAAGCAAGGTCTTGTCGGCAAGCTCTTAGGCGGTTTCGGCAAAGTGGAACGCATCTGCGGCATGGAAAACCCGACCCACTACCGCTGCAAGGTTCAGGCCGCTTTCGGCACGACCCGTTCGGGCAAGATCGTATCCGGTGTTTACCAGAGCAGCAGCCATCGCATCGTCAATGTTGACCGCTGCATGATCGAAAACGAAAAAGCCGATGCCGTTCTCTGCACGATCCGCTCTCTCCTGCCCTCTTTCAAAATCCGTCCATATGATGAAGATAAGCGAACCGGACTGCTGCGGCATGTGCTGATACGGGTCGGGCAAAACAGCGGAGAAATCATGGTGGTTCTTATCACGGCAGGCACCGCTTTCCCGTCCAAAAACAACTTTGTGAAAGCATTGCTGAAGGTGCATCCCGAGATCACGACTATCGTTCAAAACATCAACACCGGAAATACCAGTATGGTGCTTGGTAATATCGACAAACCGATGTACGGCAAGGGCTATATTCTCGACACGCTGTGCGGCTGCACCTTCAAAATCTCTCCGCAGTCGTTTTACCAAATCAATCCCGTTCAAACAGAACACCTGTACAACGCCGCCATTGAGCTGGCGGGCTTGACCGACAGCGAACGGGTCATTGACGCTTACTGCGGCACCGGAACGATCGGCATCATCGCCTCAAAAAAAGCCGGAGAAGTCATCGGTGCCGAATTGAATCCCGCCGCCGTTCGGGATGCCCGCATCAACGCAAAGCTCAATGAAGCCGAAAACATTCGCTTCGTCTGCGCCGATGCCGGCGACTTCATGGACGAATTGGCTCAGGACGGCGAAACCGCCGATGTGGTGCTGATGGATCCGCCGAGAGCCGGAAGCTCCAAAAAATTTCTTTCCAGCCTCCTGCGCCTGAACCCGGAGCGTGTGGTCTATGTTTCCTGCAACCCCGAAACGCTGGCTCGGGATCTGCACTTCCTCACCCACCACGGCTATCGTGTTAAAAAGATCAAACCATTTGACCTGTTTCCGTATACCAAACATGTTGAGACGGTTGTCCTATTGTCCAAACTAAAATCCACACATCATATTGAAGTCGAAATTAAGATGGATGAAATGGATTTGACGAAATCAGAAAGTAAAGCCACATATGACGAAATCAAGCAATATGTATTTGATAAATACGGCATTAAGGTATCTCAGCTATACATTGCTCAGGTGAAACGCAAGCACGGATTGATAGAGCGTATAAACTACAATAAGGGTGAAGGAAAGAACAGAGTTCCGCAAGTAACACCTGAAAAAGAATCTGCTATTGAAGATGCACTAAGGCATTTCCAAATGATTGAATAATAACATAAGGCAATCACTCTTTCCGGAGTGGTTGCTTTATTTTATTACTCAATGACAAAACATAAGGACTCACATCAATTAACGATGGAGTCCTTTTCATTTGCTATTCTTTTTTCGTAATGTTTCAATGGTAAGCAACAGGAATTGAAAATCTTCATCCGTCAAGTCCGAAACATCAATCATTTTCTTATGATTTAACCCTAACAGATAATCAGTTGAAACATGGAATATATCTGCAAGCTGAACAAGTACATCCGGCGAAGGGGTTCTCTCTTGTAATTCATAGTAACTGACAACAGACTTTGTAATGTTCAATTTCTTTGCAAGTTCCGTTTGCGACATTCCGGCTTGTGTTCTTAGAGTTCTAAGTTTATTTCCGAAGTCAACCATATTAGCACCTCCGTACTATTATAGTTTACAATTTTATAGTAAGTAATTG
>JAZUJI010000106.1:0-3220 GCA_045642685.1 Acutalibacteraceae bacterium
GCCGCATCCCGGCAAACGGAATAGTGACCGTTTTCAAACTCGGCGTAGTCCTCAAAGAAAGCGAGGCATTTTTTCACAAACGGGTAGGCGTGCTCCCGGGCATAGTCGCAGTCCCGGGTCGCTTTCCAGCGAAAAATCGGAATGTTGGTCGGGTGGATGGCATTGCTTTTCTGTCCGAGGAACAGTCGTTCAAACGAATACGGGTTTGTTTCGTCCAGTTCGGTGCATAAGCCCTTCGGAGCCATGCCGACGGGAAAAAGGATACCGCCGCAGCCCCAGCGGCGTGCAAATTCTGCGCCTTTTTCGTAAAAATCCTCCATCGGAGCCATATAACAGTCGGTAAATTCCACATGGTTGGAGGAACAGGCAGCATAGAACGGAGCCTGATAGTTGTAATTCAAATGGTAATCGTTGTGCCAGTTCGGTGTTTCAACGGTAATGAAATTGCCGAAAATGCCGGGCGGAAATTTGGCGTCCCCGGTGCATACGGCAAGAAAATACTGCGAAGCGTACCAGCCCAGTTCAAAATCCTCATCGCTGATGTGAAACGAAGATTTGCTCCACAGCTCCGCCCATGCCTTTGCGTGAGCGTCAAGCAGAGCCTCGACTTGTGTCGCATCGGCGGCAAAAACGGCTTCTTCCACCGTTTCTTTCGGCTGTGCCGTGTCGTGATTGGTTGCCGTGCGGAAATAGAAGCGGTTTTCGTCAATTTGCTTCAGCCCGGCAAAAATGTGTGTTTCATAGGCACATTCCTCACCGTCAAAGCTGCGGAAAATGAAGCGGCATCCGTTCCGGTCGTATTCGCCTTTTCTTCCGTCGGTTTTTCCCTCGTAAACCTTCAATACCGGGTGGATGGCACGATTTCCGGTGCTTTGAAGAAGGATGCTGTTTTCGGTTTTGCAAACGGTGACGGTGATTCCGCACGCATCGGTTTCGTCGGAAAAGGTGCAGCGCAGCTCACCCTTATCCATATCCTGCTCGACGCAGTAGTTGTTGTAAAGAGTCGGTTCAACGGCAATATCAATGTAACCCAGCGGCTTGCTTCCGGCTCGATCCGATCCCTCGGCGCCGTACCAAAGGTCGCATTTGGCGAGGTACAGGCGCAGTCCGTCCGGCGCATTGCCCAGAATGACGGCGAGGTCACCGTTGCCGCAGATCGCACCGTCCGGTGTCGATTTCAGTCCGCTGGTTTTCGGCTTGTTTCGGATGGTAATAATATGCTTCATCGTTTTGTCCTTTTCAAAAAAATGAGGGGCTGCCGCTGTGAATCGGCGACAGCCCTGTTTTATGCTTGGAATTTTTCTTTTATCTCGGCTGCCTTTCCGCAGGAAAGCCGTCCCTCGGGGCAGACACCGGTCACATAGCAGCTCGGACCGTAGTGGCGGAAGATTTCGTTGGCTTCCCGGCGCAGAACGGCAAGCATGGCGTTTGCAAAAATCTGAATTTCCCATTGTGCCCTTGTGCAGCTGCGCAGCTTCATAAACAGCAGCAGCTCACGGCCGTTCATGGTGGAAACCAAATCAACGGTGTTGCCGCTGAGCAGCAGGTAGGGCAAAGCTTCCGCTTCACCGGCGGCTTTCATGCTGTCGTATATCCGGATATTATGTTCAAATGCATTGACATAGATCTGAAGCGTTTCAAAATCCTTTTTAACGCTTTCGGGGATGATGTAGCTTGTGCGGTCAACCGTGTTGAGGTTCGGCACCAGAAGCGAGTGCATACGGTGGCGTGCGAAGTGGGTCAGGGTAGAGAGCGAAACACCGTTGAGGGCGAAAGTATAGCTGATGGTTTCCAGTGCTCTCGGCCGGGTGGAATTCAGAACCGCTTTGATGACCTTTTCGGCGGCTGCCGGGTCGGAAACCGTTTGCCGGATCTGTTCGGCGGTGAAGCGGTTTTGCTCCAGCATAGCGGCTGTGACCACAAGCGGTTCGGCGTTTTCTGTTTTTCCGAGCAGTTCAACAGGCTTCTTTTCACGGCTTTTTTCGGCAGGCGTTTCAATAAAGCTCAAATCGACCCGGTCGGCTGCAGCTGGCTTACGCTCGTCAAATCCGGCGAACAGCCCGGGGGCAAGCTTTTCCGCCTGCGCTTTCAGCGATTGACCGAGTGCATAGATTTCGGGCATTTCGGCACCTCGCCCGTAAAGCATAGCTTTGAGCACATGGAGCAGCTCACGCCCATTGAGGGAACAGAAGAAGTTGCTCAGGAAGCAGTAGGGCAGCACGAAACGGGCATCCTCTTTCGGAACGCCGCCCTCAATGAGCTTAGCGTAAGCGTCAAACAGGGAACGCACATGGGTGTCATATTTCGCTTTGTTTTCCTCATTTTTGAAAGCGGGGGTGTAGAAGCCTGCGTCGGAAAAATCCACATAGCGGCGGGACTTGACCGTGAAGGATGCCAGCCGAAACTCGATCATAAACTGTTCGACCTGCACGGAAACATCGTTGAACGCAAGGTTAAAAAAGATATGTTCAACAGTGGAATTGTGCCCGGAACGGGTCACCTTGTCGATCAGATTCGCATTTTTTTCGGCATCCTGCGATTTTGCCCAAATGCCGAGCGCATTGCCGGACTGGGTGGAAATGCGGCCGCCTGCGGCGCACATTTTTTCGCCGCAGTCACTGACACCGAGAATGAATACACCGGGTTGTTCCATGAGAAAAACCTCCTGAAATGAACAATAAGGATACAATTATTCTTATCATATCGTATTTTTGTTCAACTGTCAATCGTTGGCAAAAGAATCCTTTCATAAGGTTATATTTTAAGTTTTAGTGGATTGTGTTGTTAAAAATACTGCCGGTTTTTGCTGCAATAAATCCGTAAATAGGTAATAATATGGAATTGCAAAAGCGAAAACTGATCCGATTAAGCGGATTTGATTATTCGGCAAGCGGATATTATTTTATAACGATATGCACGGCGAACAAGCAGAAAATTTTATGCCATATCGTAGGGGAGCGCATTGCGCTCCCGAAAATCGAGTGATCGAATTACGGCAAAATTGTCGAAGAATCAATAAACAATATTTGTAAATATTACAATGGTGTTTTTGTTGATAAATATGTCATAATGCCAAATCATTTGCATTTGATTATAGTAATTGAGTGCGGGCTAAGGGGGAGCGCAATACGCTCACCTACGATATCAAATATAATCGGGCAAATGAAATCATATGTTACCAAACAAGTGGGCATTCCTATCTGGCAGCGTTCCTTTTACG
>JAZUJI010000107.1:0-5339 GCA_045642685.1 Acutalibacteraceae bacterium
AGCTATGATGTAACGGTTGAACTGTGCGATACGACCGAGATCAAGATTCTGGGCTATCGTGAGAGCCGGACGGAGGAATATAAAGCGTCTGTTATCCTGCATTATGAGGCAACCGATGTTTATGACGGTTCTTCGGTTCACTGGTTTGTCAACGGAACGGATGCCGGTACGGCTGACACTTACCGCAAAGACAAGATAACCTCCGCTTATTCGGTTCAGCTCAAGCTCATCGCTTCCGACGGTCAAACGGTTTTGCAGGAGAGTGAAGTTGAACAGATCAAGGTGAAAACCGGCTTCTTTGACCGCTTCTTTGCCATTTTCAAGGGCTGGTTCAAGCTGCTTCCGATTATTGACCAAAAGTAAGAACAAGTTACAATACCCTTTAAGCGAAAACTTAAAGGGTATTTTCATAAAATGAATTGATTTGGGTGATGCGTCGTGGCAAAGGTTTTGGTTGCCGGTGCCGGTGTGGCAGGTCTTGCTGCTGCGATCGAATTGAGGCGTCTCGGACACAGCGTGACGGTTTTGGATAAATCCGCAAGAGAACAGTTGGCATACCCGTGGAAAGATTGCATTTGCCGTGAGCAAACGCAGCGACTGACCGGGAAAACACTCAGCGAAGAATATATGCACAAATATGAAAACCTGTATTATTACAGTCCACTTGGCGAAACCCGCTTTTTTTCCGATCGTTCGCAGGTGTCTTTCTTTTTGTTTGACCGCCGTGAATTACATCGGATGCTGCTCACCTGCGCCGAAGAAAACGGCGTTTTGCTGCAGCTTGAAACAGCTGTGACGGAACCCGTTTTTCTCGAAAACAAGGTCATCGGTGTCCGCACACAAGGCAAATCGTGGCTTTGTGACTTGGTTGTGGATGCCCTCGGCGTTGATTCGCCGCTTCGCCGTCAGCTGCCGAAATCATTCGGCATTGAACGGGAATACGGAAAAGATGATGTATTCTATGTCTATCGTGCTTATTTTCGCAAACGAAAAAATATTCCGCAGCCGGAAGTGCCTTTTGCTACCTGGCTGCGGCATAACGGAGAAGCCGGTCTTTCCTGGGTCAATGCGGAGGAGGATTTGGTGGATGTCTTAGTCGGTCGGACTTATCCGCTCACACCGGCCAAGCTTCGCCATGCGCTCGACTCGCTCATGCGCAGCAATCCGATCATCGGGGACGATGTGCTTGCTGAAGGCCGGGGCGTGATTCCGATTCGCCGTCCGATGAAGAAATTTGTCTGTGACGGATATGCCGCCATCGGGGACAGTGCCTATATGACTTATCCGTTCAGCGGTTCCGGCATTGATCTGGCGATGGATGCGGCGCATATTCTGGGTGAATGTGTCAGAAAAGGCGCCGCTTTCGGTGGAATGATTTCCAAGGAATGTTTGCTGGATTATCAGAATACCTATCTTTCCGTTTACGGAGCCATGCTGACAGCGGATGATCTTCTTAAACGGCAGATGCTTCACACAAACAGCCGGGCGTTGGAGCATTTCTTCCGCTGCGGTCTTGTTACGCAGGCGAACTTTGAGGGCGGCAGTCAGAGCATAACTCCTTTGCAGATTTTCAAATCCATGCGATTTCCTTATTCCCTTGTCCGGCTTGGTCTGGCAAGCGCAAAAGGGGAGCGGCTGAAACGGCAGAGTGCAGCAAAATTTGAATAAGAAAAAGGACGAAAACCGTTGTTTGAGCGTTTTCGTCCTTTTTGTTTTGATTGATTCAGTCTGCTAAAATGGCTGCATAATCCGCATCTGTTTTCAATAAAATGTCACGGTTCTTCTCGGGCAGATTTTTCATCGCTTCCACCGCTTTTTCGTAATCCTTTGCCTTTACCTCAAAGGTGCTGAAATGCGCATTGGGAATGTGATACAGATTCGTCCATATGTCGATTCTCTTTTTCTTGAAACGAAATTTCACCTCTGCCGCCTGCAAACAGTTCGTGGTCCAGATCTGGGCATTGAGTGTTTCGGCGGTTGCAAGGTGTTTCCAACCGATTTTCAATTTCTTTTTCATGCAAGTCACCTCAGTCTGTTCAATTATTGGTCAAGTCCGGTAATGGTTTCCATCAGATAATTGCCGAATTCTTCGCAGGTGCATCCGTCCTCACGGCCGGTAATGACCAGCTTCTTTTCGGTAATCATGCAGATGTCAAGGGCCTGTTCGAGCGCAGCTGCTTTTTCCTGATAACCGATGTGGTTGAGCAGCATGACCGTTGCACGCAGCATGGAACAGGGGTCGGCGTACGCACCTCTGCCTTCTTTGATCATGCGGGGAGCTGACCCGTGGATCGCTTCAAACATGGCATACTTTTTGCCGATGTTTGCGCTGCCTGCGGTGCCGACACCGCCCTGAAATTCCGCCGCTTCATCGGTGATAATGTCACCGTACAGGTTCGGCAGAACAAATACCTTAAAATCTCTGCGGCGTTTTTCGTCAATGAGCTTTGCGGTCGTGATGTCGATGTACCACTCATCCGTTGTGATCTCCGGATATTCTTCACCGATACGCTTGCAGATGTTGAGAAATTTACCGTCTGTCGTTTTGATGATGTTCGCCTTGGTGATAATGGAAACACGGTCTTTGTGATTATCTCTTGCGTAATTGTACGCAAGTCGGGCGATGCGCTCGGTGCCCTCGGTCGTGGTAACAACAAAGTCGGTTGCCAGCTCATCGGTTACATGAACACCCTTGGAGCCGACTGCGTAGGCACCTTCGGTGTTTTCACGGAAGAAAGCCCAGTCAATGCCCTGTTCGGGGATTTTAACGGGGCGCAGATTGCAGAACAGGTCAAGCGCTTTGCGCATGGCAACATTGGCACTTTCAATGTTCGGCCACGGGTCACCGGCCTGCGGTGTTGTGGTCGGACCTTTCAAAATAACATGACATTCCTTGAGCTGTGCCATAACATCATCGGGAATCGCTTTATTGGCGGCGACACGGTTTTCAATGGTCAATCCGTCAATTTCCTTGAATACGATTTTGCCGCTCGCCACTTCGTCACGGAGCAGAAAACGGATGACACGCTCCGCTTCTTTGCAGATGATCGGACCGATGCCGTCACCGCCGCAGATACCGATGACAATGGTATCGAGCTTTTTGAAATCGGTAAAATCACCGATGGATTTGATGCGCTCGTTGCGCTCTAACTGTTCACGGAGCAGCTGCTCATATTTTGCGCTTGCCGCTTTGATTTGTTCTTCAAACATCGCCTTAGTCCTTTCCGCTTTCTCTGGTGTAGTTAAGCAATCCGCCTGCCAGAATCATCTCACGCTGACGGGCTGACAGTTCATAGGTCAATACATAGGTTTCGTTTTTGGTTTTATTGAGCATGGTCACTTTTTCGCCGTTTTCGATCGCTTTGCGAACCTGCGGCAGCTCCAATTCATCGTAAGCATCAATTCGGTCATAGTCCGCTTCATTTTCAAAGTTGAAAGGAATGATACCGGCGTTGACAAGATTGGCGGCATGAATGCGGGCAAAGGATTTGGTTACGACCGCCTTGATACCAAGGTACAGCGGAACAAGGGCGGCGTGTTCACGAGAGGAACCCTGACCGTAGTTGGCACCGCCGATAATGATTCCGCCGTTTTCACGCTTGCAGTTTTCGGCAAAGTTTTCATCACATTGACGGAAGCAGAAGTTGGAGAGGAACGGTATGTTGGAGCGGTACGGAAGAATCTTTGCTCCGGCGGGCATAATGTGGTCGGTCGTGATGTTATCACCGACTTTGAGAATTGCTTTTGCTTCGATTTTTTCGGTAAGTGCTTCACTTGTCGGGAACGGCTTGATGTTCGGACCGTATTTGACTTCAACGCTGTCAGCTTCTTCTTCGGAAGCGGGCAGAGCGATCATATTGTCGTTGATGAGAAAATTTTCGGGCATTTCGATGTTCGGAGCTTCGCCGAGCGAACGGGGGTCGGTCAAAACACCGGTGATCGCACTGGCGGCGGCTACTTCAGGGCTGACCAGATAGATACCGGCATCTGCCGTGCCGGAACGACCCTCAAAGTTGCGGTTAAAGGTGCGCAGGGAGATGCCCTTGGAGTTGGGGGACTGCCCCATGCCGATGCACGGACCGCAGGCGGATTCAAGGATACGGGCACCGGCACCGATCATGTCTGCCAATGCGCCGTTAAGAGAAAGCATATTTAACACCTGTTTTGAGCCGGGTGCAATGGAAAGACTGACATCGGGGTGTACGGTTTTGCCTTTCAGGATGGCTGCCACTTTCAGCATATCCATCAAGGAAGAATTGGTACAGGAGCCGATACATACCTGATCAATTTTCATGGCGCCGATTTCGCTGACGGTTTTCACATGGTCTGGCATATGGGGCATTGCCGCCATCGGTTCAAGCTTTGACAAATCAATATCAAGGATTTTTTCGTATTCGGCATCGTCATCCGCTTTCAATTCGCTCCAATCCTCAGCACGACCCTGTGCTTTGAGGAAGGCAAGCGTATTTTCATCGGACGGGAAAACGCTTGTGGTTGCGCCAAGCTCTGCACCCATGTTGGTGATGGTGGCACGCTCCGGCACGCTCAGCGTTTTTACGCCTTCACCGCCGTATTCAATAATTCGTCCGACACCGCCCTTAACGCTGAGGATCCGCAGAACTTCCAGAATCACATCTTTTGCCGCAACCCACGGGCTGAGTCTGCCGGTGAGGTTTACTTTAATGACTTTCGGCATATTGATGTAGTAAGTGCCGCCGCCCATAGCGACTGCAACATCCATACCGCCGGCACCCATGGCGAGCATACCGATACCGCCGCCGGTCGGCGTGTGGCTGTCGGAGCCGATCAGGGTTTTACCGGGCTTTCCGAAACGCTCCAGATGAACCTGATGGCAAATGCCGTTGCCGGGTCTGGAATAGCGCAGACCTCTCTTCTTTGCCACGCTTTGAATAAAGCGGTGGTCATCGGCGTTTTCAAAGCCGTTCTGGAGCGTGTTGTGGTCGATGTATGCAACCGACAGCTCCGTCTTAACTCTCGGAACACCCATTGCCTCAAACTCAAGGTAAGCCATTGTTCCGGTAGCATCCTGCGTTAAGGTCTGGTCAATTTTCAACCCGATTTCGGTTCCGGGTATCATTTCACCGCTGACGAGGTGTGTACGAATCAGTTTTTGTGCGATGTTATAGCCCATTTTTGTTCCTCCGTATGTACATATATATTCATATTAAAACCTGACGGGCTTTTTGTCAATTACAATTCTCTATATTTTATTATTTTTGCTGTAGGTTTACAATAGATGTGTTACAAAAAGCAAAAAAGAAGTGACGAATAGCCGAACCTGTGTTACAGTTAAGCTGCTAACACCAAAAAGCAACAAG
>JAZUJI010000108.1:0-4785 GCA_045642685.1 Acutalibacteraceae bacterium
GGAGGACTTCATTGAGGATATGATCATGAAGGCTCCGTCCCCGAACATTATGAACAAAATGGCTCGTTCGGTGATGGCACTGTATTCCTATGACGATAACCCTGATGAGCTTTCCACCGAAAATGTTCTGCGTCAGTGCATCCAGCTTCTGGCACAGCTTCCGTCTATTATGAGTTATGCCTATCAGGTCAAGCGCAGACATTATTATAAGAAAAGTATGTATATTCACCAGCCGAAGCAGGAGTTCGGCACGGCTCAGAACATTCTGCGCACGCTGCGAAGCAACCGTTCCTTCACCGATGAAGAAGCCAAGCTGCTGGATCTGTGCCTGATCCTTCATTCGGAGCACGGCGGCGGTAATAACTCGACCTTTTCCACCCGTGTGCTGACCTCGACCGGAACCGACACCTATTCGGCGATCGCCGCCGGTATCGGTTCGCTGAAGGGTCCCCGTCACGGCGGTGCCAACATCAAAGCCCGTGAAATGGCTCATTTGATGGAGGAGGAAATTTCCGATATCACCAATGAGGGTGAAGTTGCCGATTATCTGACCCGTATCATCCGCCGTGAGGCAGGTGACCGTTCCGGCTTGATTTACGGCATGGGTCATGCAATTTATACGATTTCCGACCCGAGAGCCATGCTCCTGAAGCAGGCTGCCAAAAATTTCTGTCAAACCGAAGAGCAGATGCGTCATTTCCGCCAGCTGGAATTGATCGAAACGCTCACACCGCAGATTTTCCGCCGTGAAAAAGGCGACAGCAAGGTCATGTGCGCCAATGTTGATCTTTATTCCGGTTTGGTTTACGATATGCTCGGGATTCCCGAAGATTTGTTTACGCCGCTGTTTTCCGTTGCCCGTGTAGCGGGCTGGGCGGCACACCGCCTTGAGGAGCTGACCACGGGCGGCCGCATTATCCGCCCGGCGTACAAGAATGTTTCGCTGCCGTATGATTATATTGCTCTGAGCGATCGAACGGTCGAAAATGTCGAACATACCGATGAATATATTCCCAACGAAGAAAGATTGAGAAAGTAAAGGTGAACGGAATGAAAAAAATCAAAGGTTCTCTCAGTAAATTGAATCCGGCAGCATTGATTTCCGTGGCGGCATTGAGCCTGTGCGTGTTGCTTCCGCTGCGTGTATATCATGCCGCAGTCTTGATTGAGCCGGAAACCGGCTTTTTTGCCGAAATCGGCTGGAGTGTTTGGGCGTTCTATATCCTCTGCGCTGCGGTCGTCGTATTCCTGATGCTTGCAAGCTTTATGAGCAGCAAGGCGAACCGCGCAAGAGACTGTATGGCAAAAAACACCGTTCTCGGCATTGTATCCCTGCTTACGGGTGCTGCGGTGATGTTTGATGCCATTTATGAAGTGATTCTTTTTCTCGAAATGTCCGGGAACTACAATCCGTACAGCGGCGTTTCAAGACTCTCGTATCTGACCAAAAACGGCGGTACAGCCTTGCTGTTCGGTGCTGTTTTCGCAGCTCTTTCCGCTGCGTTTTTCTGGGTTTATTCGGTATCCTGCCTGAATCGAAAGATCAACCTTACATCGTTCCGTGTGCTTTCGGTTGCACCGGTGGCGTGGTCGATTTGCCGCATTATCTTCCGTTTTGTTACCAAAATCAGCTTTCTCAATGTTTCCGACCTTTTGCTGGAGCTGTTCATGCTTGTTTTCATGATTTCTTTTACCCTTGCCTTTGCCCAGATCGTGACAAAGGTCAGCCCCGAAATCAGCGCATGGCGTCTGTTCGGCTGCGGTCTTCCGGCGGCTTTGCTTGCTTTTCTGGTGAGTGTTCCCCGTTTGATCCTGCTTGTCATCTCTCACTCTGACCGCATCGTTGCGGGTCACGGTTTTTCGCCGTGTGACCTGATGCTTTCCGTTTTTATTCCGGTGTTCCTTTATTTCACATCGACCGCCGTGAAGAAGAAAAAGCTGAAAAAGCAGGCGGAGCAGGAGAATGCAGAAGCGTAAGAGGTAAGACCGTTGTTAAGCACACCGTTTTTCAGTAATTTATTTACTACGGCTCAGCAGGTGTTGATCCTTTATATCCTTATTGCCGTCGGCTTTTTTGCCGATAAGGCCGGCATTTACACCGAAAAAGCATCCCGTCTGAACACGGATTTGTTTTTTTATATCATCACTCCGCTGGTGATCGTCAACAGCTTCCTTTCCATGGATAATTCTCCGGAGCACCTCAAAGGGCTCGGGCTTGCGATTCTGATGGGCGTTGTGATTCATCTTGTCGGGATGGTTCTGATCCTGCCTGTGTTCCGCAAGGGTGATATCCGGCAATGCGGCATTTATCGCTATGCCTGTATGTACGGGAATTGCGGCTACATGGCTCTGCCGCTGGCACAGGCGGTTTTGGGTGATATCGGTGTGTTCTACTGTTCGGCGGTGTTGATGGTGTTTAATGTTGTTTCCTTCACCCACGGCATCGCCATTATCGGTGCACAGAAAAACGGCTTTCAGCTCAAAAAGCTGCTCGTCAATCCCGGCACGATCGGTGTAACTGTCGGCTTGCCGCTATTTCTTCTGAAGGTGAAGCTGCCTGTAATGATCGCTTCCCCTGTCAGCAGCCTTGCGGCACTGAATACGCCGCTGGCGATGCTGATTCTCGGCACCTATTTAGCCAACACCGATCTCAAAACAATATTTAAGGATAAAAATATTTATTTGGTTTGTTTCATAAAACTGATAGCGATACCGTTGCTGATGCTCGGTATTCTCACAGTGACCGGGGTCTCGAAGGAGCTGCGTGTTGCCATGACTCTCACTGCTTCGGCACCGAGTGCGAATAACACGGTCGTTTTTGCCGGTAAGTATGGTTTGGATACCGGCGTTGCGTCCAAAACGGTCGGGCTTGTCAGCTTTTTGTCGATTTTGACGATGCCGGTCATGATTGCGCTGGCGCAAATGTAAGGAGGAATATCTGTGACAGAAACCAAAAAAAGAAGGGGAAACAGCAGGTTGGCGTTTCCTCTCGGTTTGATCATCATTATTTTTGCCGTGATCGGCGTCATTTTTGCCGTCAGTTCCGGAATCAACGGCGTGAAAAATTTGACCGATAACAGTGAAAAAAAGCTGGAATATCAGGAGTGGCTTGTTCCGGTCGTGATGTATGACCCGGATATGTTTGACGATGTTTCATCGGCAGATATCAACCAGCTCACCGTTTGCGCCGTTTGGGCGATCATCAAAGATGATTCGATTTACCCCGGCATTTATGAAACGGACGATGTCGGCAATATCATGATTCCGCAAAAGGATGTTAATAAGAAATTTGCCGAACTGTTCGGCACCGATGTTGTTCCGAGTCATATCGGTGTTAAAGGCTATTTTGATGAGTTTACTTACAGTGAGCAGAGCCAGTGCTATCTGGTGACCTCAACCGGTTCCGTTCCGATTTATACCCCGAAAGTGATGGATATTAAAAAAAGCTCGAATACGGTTGTTCTCACGGTCGGTTATCTGGCGGGTGAAGCCTGGGCACAGGCTGCTGACGGCAGCTATATCGAACCGGCTCCGACAAAATATGTCAATATTACCTTGCGTGAAAACAGCGACGGGTACTATATTAGTGCGATGCAGGCAACAGATGCACCCGAAAATGCCGATCCGGGCGAAACGGTTGTGACCGCTGCGGCGGAAACCACAGTTGCCGAAACCTCGGCTGTTGCTGAGAACGAAGAAAACTGATGTTTGTTCGGGCATAATAGTTTGAGAAAAATAAAACACCTGTCAAAAAGAGAAACCGTGATCTCTGATTGGCAGGTGTTCGTTTTGTATGACAACGGGTATGGTGTTCGGATTCGCCGAACCGACAGGTGATGCTTATTTCTCACTGAGGAGCTTGTTCAATTCTTCCATGAAGGTGTTGATGTCTTTGAACTGACGGTAGACCGATGCAAACCGCACATAAGCGACCTCGTCGATGTTTTTGAGCTTATCCATGGCAAGCTCACCGATTGAAACGGAGGTTACTTCACGGTCGAGCGAATTCTGAATCGTCATTTCAATGCTGTCAACGGCATCATCGATCTGCGCCAAAGAAACAGGACGCTTTTCGCAGGCCCGAAGCATTCCGTTAAAAAGCTTCTGGCGGTCGAAAGCTTCACGGGATTTGTCACGCTTGATGACAATGACCGGAACATTCTCAATGATCTCATAGGTGGTAAAGCGTTTTGTGCAGTGCAGGCATTCTCTGCGGCGGCGGATCCTCTCACCTTCATCGGTTGGTCTGGAGTCAATTACTTTACTTTCCTCATATCCGCAAAACGGGCATTTCACATCAATCACATCCATTTTCGACATTTTACTAAATTATATCACACATGGTGTTCGGTTGCAAGAAAAAAGCATCGGTTTTTCCGATGCTCCCTGTTTTTTTACTCGACCGGCTCTAATTTTTTAATACCGAAAAGCATACGAAGGACGCCTTGAAGAGCTTTCGGGCTGCGCAGTACAACAATTTTCATCTCGTTGGTTCCTCCTTATTCAGTCTGCTTTATCCTATGTCGGATTTTTCAAATGGTTACACGCAAAACAGACTGCAGGTATTTTGTATCAATTATATATACTGCTACCATCTGTGGTATACCGGATTTTCACCAACAGCAAAACGCGCGGAGGCGTGTAAAAAAAAGTCGAAAAAAGGTAAAAAAAGTGTTGACAGGGGAGGACGGGATGTGATAAGATAGCGAAGCACTCGAAAGAGGGCAGAGAAAACGGGCTGAAAAAAGCCCGAAAAAAATTCTCAAAAAAGTGTTGACAACGGCA
>JAZUJI010000109.1:0-8147 GCA_045642685.1 Acutalibacteraceae bacterium
GGTCGCATCGATTCCCTCGTACCCGATGTTGCCCTGGGACTGACCGTGACGAACCAGATAGAGTTCTAACAGAAGATGGGGTTCTTTTTTCTCAGACATAATAATCTCCTATCTTTATATTACAGTCCGATGTCTGCCTGCGCCAGATAGAGCAGGGACTTCGGCAGGCTTTTACCGCATAAATCGAAATAATTGAGCGTGTAGGTGCTGAACGATGCCGGGGCGTTTTCGTTGAGCGTGAACACACGCACACCACGCCCGGTGTTGCCGTAGCAGCGGAATGAGGCACCGGGGGTCTGAATCACACGCACACCGTCCACCACGCCGTCAAAATTGTTCATATGGTGGTGGCTGAACACGGCGGCGCAGACATCGCCCTGCTTTTTGATTGCCTCAAACTGACCGTTGTTTTCTTCATAGCCGAACCCCGGCTCACAATAACGCCCGACTGCTTTAGCGGGGTCGAGCTTCAGGCAGACACCGTCCTTCAGGCGGACGGCACCCTTTTGTTTGCGGTCACATTCCGTTATCAGCTGACGGATCTCGGGGAACGGAATATGCTGAAACAGCAGAGAGGGAAGCGGCTGACCGCCGTTTTGCTCTTTCAGCTCGCTGCTTCGCCGGATGTACCAATCCACTTCCTCCCGGGTAACGCCCGTGTGGCAGGTGTCGGTCATTTTGTCGTGCCAGGCGGTGTCGAGCAGCCACAGATTGAACAACATTCTGCTTCCGTCTGCCGAATAAATCGGAACGGTGTAATTGCCGACCGGCGCATCTTCTTCGGAAAACACAAACTGAGTGTACTCTTTGTAAAGCGCAAGCTGTTCGGCTTTGGTCAGCAGATTCATGTCATCGTGGTTGCCGAAGGTCATGGCAAAAGGAATCTTTTTTTGCTCCGGTACGGTCAGAATAACCGCCAGCGCTTTTTTCATCATTTCACGGGTCAGCTCTTTGCCTTCGCCGATTTTTTTGCTGCCGAAGCGGGCATCCAGCAAATGATTGCCTAAAATGTTATCTCCCGTGAACAGGATCAGATCCGGCTTAATGCGCTCATATGCGGCCTCCAGCATATTCAGCATGGCTTTTCTCGGGTGCTGTAAGTCCTGCGGGTCAGCCACCTGAAGAATCGTAAAGGATCCGTTCCGGTTGAATTTCAGCTTTTTATCCATGGTCAATACCTGTTATCGAAAATTCTGGTCGATTTCTTTTCGCTTCTCGGTAAATCGCCGATGGCAACCCCCTTCGGAACGATTTTCAGACCGACCTTTGTTTTGAATTCTTCTGCGACACCAAGCTCAACGGCTGCTTGATCGGCACCGTTTTCCATTTCAAAGAACAGCGTCATAATGTCCTTGCCGTTGAGGTGATCGATCATCACTTGGTATTCGCTGCTCACGCCGCTGACATTCCGCAGAACATCCTCCACCTGACCGGGGTAGATGTTCACGCCCTTGACTTTAATCATATCGTCGCTGCGCCCGATAATGCGCCCGATCCGGGGGAATGTGCAGCCGCAGGAGCATTTTTCCGGTACGATAAAGCTCAGGTCATGTGTGCGGTAACGAATCAGCGGTGCGCCCTGCTTGCGCAGGGTCGTGATGACGATTTCACCGATTTGACCGTCCGGCAGATTTTTGCCGGTCTTCGGGTCGATGATTTCCAGATAAATAAAATCATCCCAGTAGTGCATATGCTCTTCTTTTTCGCAGTTGATGCCGATGCCGGGGCCGTAAATTTCCGTCAGCCCGTAAATATCGAACAGCTCAACACCCAGCTCATTGGCAATGCGTGTGCGCATTTTGTCGCCCCAGCGTTCCGAGCCGATAACGCCTTTGCGCAGCTTGATCTGATCCTTGATGCCTCTGCGCTCGATTTCCTCGGCGAGGAGCAGGGCATAGGAGGAGGTAGCACACAGCACGGTGCTTTGCAGATCCACCATCATTTTCAGCTGCTTGTCGGTGTTGCCGGGTCCCATCGGGATCGCCATGGCACCCAGACGCTCACAGCCGAGCTGGAAGCCGATGCCCGCCGTCCACAGACCGTAGCCGGGGGTGATGTGGATGCGGTCGGTTTTGGTGATGCCCGCCATTTCGTAGCAGCGGGCGAACATCAGTGCCCAATCATCAACATCCTGTTTTGTATAAGGAATAATGATCGGCGTGCCGGTCGTGCCGGAGGAAGAATGAATACGAACGACTTCCTCATCCGGCACTGCCTGGATCCCCAGCGGATAGCCGTTGCGCAGTTCTCCTTTTTCGGTGAAGGGCAGCTTTTGAAAGTCCTCCGCCGTTTTTAAGTCGTTCGGGTCGAATCCGCTCAGCTTTTCAGCATACAGACTGCCTTTTCTGGCCATGGCGGCGTGCATGGACTGACGAACGAGCGCAAGTTGTTTTTCATTGATGATCATAATCTTTTCCCCTTTTGTTTTCGGGACGAAAAAAACGGCCTTCGTCCCATAAGATAACAGGGACAAAAGCCGTATGACTTCTGCGATACCACCCATATTCGCCCGCAATGCGGACGCACTCAGCGGTGCGTGAACACCTTTCTATGTAACGGTAGAACCCGTCGCCCCTACTGCGCCGGAAGCGGTTCGGTTTGCCCTCACGGAGCCATTCACTGCTGTCGAAATCACCGCAATCGCACCGCCTGCGGTTCTCTGAGGATTCGGGTGAGCAGCTACTATTTCCGTTCATCGGTTTGCTTGGTGCTTTTGATTGTAACATTGTTTTTTCACTGTGTCAAGAGTAAATTCAGTGATGATGAAAAAATAGAAAAATTAAATATTTTTGAATATTTTGTGTTACTTTTCTTGATTTTTCCAAAGTTTTGTGGTAATATATCCGATATATTGTCCTGCGGAAGCATTTATTTTAACCTTTATTACGGAGCGAGGCTATGCTGAATTTTGAAAGCAGCGGTGGTGGATCATATCCTCACAGCTCACCGTATGATTACGCACGATACGAAGCACTCAGGCAAAGTGAATACCGGCAGCTGCGCAGGCACGGAACCTATGTGGGCATCTGCATCCTTGCTTATTTTCTGCTGCAGCAGGTGTTTTCGCTTTTGCTGGTGATTCTCGGTGTGAGCGATGCTTATCAAACCAATGCATCTTTTTTCAATGCGTTCAATGCGGTGTTTTTCAGCGTGCTTTCTCTCGGGCTTCCGTTCCTGCTGCTCAGCTTGCGCCCCGGCTCACCGAGCTATTTCGGTGTGCTTCCGTTCAACCCGTCAAAAAAACGGCGCATTGCCGTTTTGGTGGTTGTCGGCGGCTTCGGTGCCTGTATGCTTGCGAATTTCATCGCTTATTTTGCAGTCGAAATTCTCAGCGGAGCGGGAATTGAAGAAATTCAGCCCGATGATCCGGTTTCCCGCAATGCTTTTGATGTGTTTCTGAACCTTCTTTGTACGGCGGCGGTTCCGGCTCTGGTTGAGGAGTTTGTTTTCCGCGGGGTGGTTATGCAGCCGCTGCGGCGCTGCGGCGAGCATTTTGCCGTGTTTGCAACCGCTTTTGTGTTCGGTTTGGCGCACGGCACGGTGAGCGGCTTTGTGTTTGCTTTTCTGGTCGGCCTGGTTCTCGGCTATGCGGCAGTCCTGACCGGCAGCCTTTGGCCCGGGATCCTGATTCATTTTCTCAACAATTTTTATGCGGGAGTGATCACGGAATTAAGCGGCACAAATTCACACTTAGCGGATTTATTGAGTGATATCATTGTTTACACCGGTCTGGTTTTGGGGGCAGTTTCGGTCGTAATTCTTGTCTTGTCCCGTTCATTCCGTCTGACGGATGGCAGGACAGGGCAGCTGTTAAACGGGCAGCGCTTCAGAGGATTTTTCTTATCCGTCCCGATGCTGATTTCCGTTGCGGTATTTCTGTTTTTTATTACCATCATCAATCTTAAATGACAAAAGCTAAAACGAAAGGAACTCCCTATGACCCAGCAAGACTTTATGAGCCGTGCGCTTGAATTGGCAGAGGAAGCGTACAAAATCGATGAGGTTCCGGTCGGCGCCGTTGTGGTGCTTGACGGGCAGATCGTCGGTGAAGGCTATAACCGCCGTGAGCTTTCCCGCAATGCACTTTCTCATGCGGAGCTTGATGCCATTGATGCAGCATGCCGCCGAATCGGCAGCTGGCGTTTATCCGAATGTGAGCTTTATGTAACACTGGAGCCGTGCCCGATGTGTGCCGGTGCCGTGATCAATTCCCGTATCAAAAAAGTAGTATTCGGCGCATACGACAAAAAATCCGGCTCTATGGGCAGTATTCTGAATTTGTGCGAATATCCTTACAACAGCAAGCCTCTCATCCAGGGCGGCTTTATGCAGGAGGAATGTGCCGAGATCCTGACACGCTTTTTTGCCGAATTGCGTGCGAAAAAGCTTGCCAAAAAATTCGCCGAAAAGAAGTGAACCGATAATGTATCTGCACCTGGGGCAGGATACGGTGATAACGCTTGAGAATGTTCTCGGCATTTTTGATTTGGAAACTACCACCGTTTCCAAGGCAACAAGAACCTATTTGGCAAAAGCGACCAAACAACATCGGGTGGTAACCATTGGCAGCGAATTGCCAAAATCCTTTGTGGTGGTTCGCAATGACAGCGGCGAAACAACGGTTTATGTTTCACCGATCTCACCATCGACCTTGCTTAAACGCAGTCGAATGGGTATGAACAGCATTAAGTAAAGGAGGAGTCCGGCAGATGGATACGCAGGTGACGAATAACACGGACGGCTTTGTTGAAGAAGTGCTCGAAGAGAATATTGAAGTCATGGATACCGCTGTTTCGGAGGAATACGGAGCAGGTCAGATTCAGGTGCTTGAAGGTCTGGAGGCCGTTCGGATGCGCCCCGGTATGTATATCGGCTCGACCGGACCAAGGGGTCTGCACCACCTGGTATATGAGATCGTCGATAACTCGATCGACGAGGCTCTGGCGGGCTTTTGCACCCATATTGAAGTTGAAATCGAGCCGGATAATATTATCAGCGTTCGGGACAACGGCCGTGGTATACCGGTCGATATCAACGAAAAAACAGGTTTACCGGCAGTGACCGTTGTTTTGACGGTGCTTCATGCCGGCGGCAAATTCGGCGGAAGCGGCTATAAGGTTTCCGGCGGTTTGCACGGTGTCGGTTCTTCTGTTGTGAATGCTCTGTCAGAGTGGTTTACAGTTGAGGTTTCCCGCAACGGCAAGGTCTACCGGCAAAGCTTTGAACGCGGTAACATTACAAGCGATTTGGAGGAGGTCGGCGAGAGCGAATCTACCGGCACATTTATTCGCTTTAAGCCGGACGCACAGATTTTTACGGAAACGACCGAATATGACCGTGAGGTGCTGGAACGCAGGCTGCGTGAATCCGCTTTCCTCAATGCAGGTCTTTCTATTTCCCTCACCGATCGCCGTGACCCTGAAAATGTGTCGGAGCAGGTGTTCTGCTATGAGGGCGGTTTAAGCTCTTTTGTTGAGTATATCAACGAGAGCCACGGCTTGACCCCGATTCAGAACACGCCGATTCATTTTTCCACTGTTACCGAGGATAAGAGCGCCGAAATTGCGCTTATGTATAACGACGGCTACAACGAAACTCTTCTGAGCTTTGCCAACAATGTCAACACGGTTGACGGCGGCACGCACGAAACCGGTTTCAAAACGGCACTGACCCGTGTGTTCAATGAATATGGTCGTAAACACGGCATTATGAAAGAAAGTGACAAAAATCTTTCCGGCGATGATGTCCGTGAAGGCATTGTTGCGGTTATCAGCGTGAAGCTCACCGATGCGCAGTTTGAGGGGCAGACCAAAGGCAAGCTCGGCAACACCGAGATGACCAAACTGGTCGCCGCAACGGTGTACGACAAGCTGATGACTTATTTTGAGGAAAACCCCAATGTGGCGAAATCGCTGCTTGGCAAAGCTTTTGATGCTTCACGAGCCAGAGAGGCAGCCCGAAAAGCCCGTGAGAGCGTGCGCAAGTCCGCTCTTTCCAATTCCAGTGCATTGCCCGGCAAATTGGCAGACTGTACCGACCGCAACCCCGAAAACACCGAGCTTTACATCGTTGAGGGTGATTCCGCCGGCGGCTCTGCCAAAGAGGGCAGAGATAAAAACTATCAGGCGATCCTTCCTCTGTGGGGCAAGATGCTCAATGTCGAAAAGGCAAGGCTTGATAAGGTCATCGGCAACGAAAAACTGACCCCGGTCGTGATCGCTCTTGGTACCGGCATTGATGAGGATTTTGACATAACAAAGCTTCGTTACCATAAAATTATTATTATGGCGGATGCCGATGTGGACGGTGCGCATATCTGCACACTTTTGCTGACCTTCTTTTTCCGCTATATGCGTCCGCTCATCGACAACGGCTATATCTACATCGCTCAGCCGCCGCTGTTCAGAATCAGCAAGGGCAAGCGGACGGAATACGCCTATTCCGATGAGGAGCGTGACCGGTTCATTGCCGAAATGGGCGGCAACTGCTCCATTCAGCGGTATAAAGGTCTTGGTGAGATGGATCCCATTCAGCTGCGTGAAACCACCATGGATCCTGCAAACCGTACGATGCTGCGTGTTACGCTTGAGGACGCTATGGAGGCTGACCGTACTTTCTCTATTCTCATGGGTGATAAAGTCGAGCCGCGCCGTGAGTTTATTGAAAAGAATGCAAAATATGTTCAGAATCTTGATATCTGACAAAATATAAATAATAGGAGTAAAACATGGCAGAAAATTTCTTTGATTCCGTTGATTTTGTTCGTCAGGCCGATCCGGCTGTGGCGGATGCAATGCAGTTGGAGCTGGATCGTCAGCGCAGAAACATTGAGCTGATCGCATCCGAAAACATCGTTTCTCCGACCGTTATGGCTGCAATGGGGAGCGTGCTCACCAATAAATACGCCGAGGGATATCCCGGCAAGCGCTATTACGGCGGCTGTGAGTGTGTGGATATCGTGGAACGGCTTGCCATTGAGCGTGCCAAGCAGCTTTTCGGAGCCGACCATGCCAATGTTCAGCCTCATTCCGGTTCTCAGGCAAATCTGGCGGTTTATTCGGCTTTTCTTAAGCCGGGCGATACGGTACTGGGCATGAGCCTTGACTGCGGCGGTCACCTGACTCACGGTTCCTCCGTGAACGCAAGCGGTAAAATTTATAACTTCGTTCCTTACGGTGTTACGCCGGACGGATTCCTGGATTATGACGAGCTGGAGCGTATTGCGAAAGCCAACAAGCCCAAGATGATCGTAGCGGGTGCATCCGCTTACCCGAGAATCATTGACTTCCGCCGCATCAAAAGTATTGCGCAGGAAGTCGGTGCCCTGTTCATGGTGGATATGGCTCATATTGCAGGCCTTGTGGCTGCCGGTCTTCATCCGTCACCGATTCCCCATGCTGACATTGTTACAACGACAACGCACAAAACGCTTCGCGGTCCCCGGGGCGGCATGATCCTTTGCAAAGAACAGTACGCAAAAGATATCGACCGTGCTGTGTTCCCCGGCAATCAGGGCGGCCCGCTGATGCATATCATTGCCGCCAAAGCGGTTTGCTTCGGTGAGGCACTGAAGCCGGAGTTTAAGGCGTATCAGGAACAGATCGTGAAAAACTGCCGTGTCCTTTCCGTTGAATTACTCAAATACGGTTTCGATTTGGTTTCCGGCGGAACCGACAATCACCTGATGCTCGTGGATCTTCGTCCGTTCGGTCTTACCGGCAAGGAGATGGAAAAACGGCTGGATGATGTGTATATCACCGTCAACAAAAATGCCATCCCGAATGACCCTGCAAAGGTTTCCGTTACAAGCGGTGTGCGTATCGGCACAGCGGCGGTAACTTCCCGTGGCTTTAAGGAAGATGATATGGTTGTGGTTGCCGAGCTGATTTATCTGACGGCAACGGCTTTTGAAGAAAAAGCGGATTATATTCGCAGCCGGGTCAATGAGCTTTGCCAAAAGCACAACATTTATTAATTATTTGTTCATAAACCTCTT
Organism: Acutalibacteraceae bacterium; assembly: GCA_045642685.1. Taxonomy (GTDB): domain Bacteria; phylum Bacillota; class Clostridia; order Oscillospirales; family Acutalibacteraceae; genus UBA8612. The sequence goes on from JAZUJI010000109.1 coordinate 7,997, forward strand.
GACATCCCGAATAATAGTTGATACAATGAAGAAAAAGCAGGGAGGTGAAATCAAATGACGCAGCTTCTTGACATGATCGAAAAGATTCTTCTCTATTTCAAGGAAATCGACGCAGCCGCCGTTATCGAAATCATTAAGAACTTTTTTGAAA
>JAZUJI010000110.1:0-2226 GCA_045642685.1 Acutalibacteraceae bacterium
GAAAACAGGATGCACTACTAATCTTGAAAGGTGTGAGCCGGTTGTGATCGGCAACAATTGCTGGATCGGAGGGAACGTTACGATTAATGCGGGTGTGACAATTGGATCAGGTTGCGTAATCGGGTCAGGTTCGGTTGTAACACGGGATATCCCCGAAAACAGTCTGGCAGTCGGCGTTCCTTGCCGCGTTATTAGGGAAATTACCGAGCGAGACAGTTTTGACAATCATCCCGAATGGTTTGTTTGATAAGAATTTCATATAAACAAATCCCGGTTTGTCGGGACAGATAAATCAGAACACTGAAAACACAATATAATAAATTCTGCATTATGTGAAAAGGAGAAATAATGAAAAAGCTTTTGTCGATTATTTTGAGCATAACCGCTGCGGTATGTTCTGTGATGCCGTGCTTTGGTGTTGATTCACCAGAGGAAGAGCTGCGTTTTGCCGCGGCATCTGACCTGCATTATGTTCACCCGGTAAGCACTGTCGATACACAGATTGATTCGGAGGGAAAGGTGTCTTTTAACTCCCAAAGCGGAAAATATACCGCACCGAGCGGCTTTGTAATAGATTCATTCCTGAATGATTGTGCGGAAAATGACGAGTGTGATTTTATTCTTATTCCCGGTGACCTCGCTACCTATGGCCGTGATTTTCCTCAGGAGCATGAGAATGTGGCGGAAAAATTCCGTGCCTTCGAGCAGAAAACCGGAAAACAGATTTATGTTATCAACGGCAATCACGACAACGGCAGCGGTTCCGTTACAGACCATAACAGATTTGTTTCCGTCTATCACGATTTCGGGTATGATGAGGCGTTTTCAGTTGATGAAGGAACCTGCTCCTACGCTGTTGATCTTAACGGCAAATATACACTTATTGCTCTTGACTCATGTGATGAAAACTATTCCCTTCATTCGGATTTGAATTCGTCAAGAATGAAGTGGGTACATGCTCAGGCAGAGCACGCAAAAAAGACGGGCAGAAAACCGATTCTTATGATGCACCACAATCTGCTGGAGCATAATCCGTTTCAGACAATTACAATGGACGGCTTCATTGTAAGCACCCCTTATATTACAGCCGCAAGGTTTGCCTCAATGGGAATAGAGCTTTGCATTACGGGCCATTCTCACATTAACGATGTAAAATCATTTACCGATGTGCTCGGAAGAACTGTTTATGATTTCAGCATGTCAGCTCTGAGCGAATTTCCCGCAGAGTATAAGCTTTTTACCGTTGATGACAGCGGAATTGCCTATAAAACCGCAAATGTCGGCGGCATAGATTCAAATGCTCTGTCCCTTGTGTGCTCGGGTTATACACAATCACAGCTTGCCGCCATGCAGGAGGATTATCACGCCTTTGTCAATGAGCAAAACGAAGAAAAAATCGGGCAGGAAATCGAAAAAATCCTTTCTGCCGAAAGCCTCGGAATAAAAGAGGGCAGCCCCTTTTATCCTTTAATAAGTACCGCCCTGCAAAACGTTACAAATTACCTTGATATGCCGATATACGGTGAAAACAGTTTGTCATCAGCCGCAGAAAACCTCGGGCTTACAATTCCCGACAGTGAATTTGCCACCCTTCGGGGAATGATATGTGACGCCTATGCCGGAACGGTTTCGGGCAGAAAGCTTTATACAAAGGGCTCGGCTCAATACAGCGTGCTGACAAAAACGGTTGCCGTTGTTCTGCGTTCTTCACTTGCCTCGGCAGCAGACAGTGAACTGCTCGGCAGCGCCAACGCTCTGCTTGAACGGGCGGGAGTGTCAGACGGTATTGCAAATGCTGTTATGAAAAGAAACTGCGAGCTCTTCGGCTTTGCAACTCCGGCTGAAAAGCTGGCATTCAGCCTGATTTATTCACTTTTCGGCGGGTATATAGGTGAAAATGACGGCACTGATAACAGAGACGGCTTTCTTAGCACGGCGAAAGAAACGGGAATAAGCCGTATTGCCGATTTCTTCAAAAGAATGATTGATTGGCTGCTGAACCTTTTTCGCTTTTCATAATATAAATCAGAATTTTCAATAACGAAATTGAGTAATTTTTCAGGAGGTACTTTCATGGCTCGGATCGTGTGCAATTATATGGCAATCTTTATTATACCGCTTCTCGTTGGTTTTATCGTGCGGTTTTTACTCCGCAAGCGCAAAAAAGCGTGGATTGTCACCGTTACGGGCGCTGTTTTGTCGCTCATCGGGTTCATCGTAGCGCTG
>JAZUJI010000111.1:0-8857 GCA_045642685.1 Acutalibacteraceae bacterium
CCTCACCGAGATACACCAGTCGAACCACCGCATTCCCCTGTGCGCTGATGCGGCTGCCCGAAGCACCGCCGGAGGTGAGATACGGCTCAATACTGCAATTCAGAATACTTTTCATATCCCCGCAATAATCCGGCAAAGTAATGTCGCAATCAATGGGTTGTTCCGCCTTTGCTTCCCGAAGCAGGCAGCAGGAGCAAAGTGTTTGCTTTTCCACATGGATTTCCATTTGTCACCCTCGCTTTACAAAATAGTTTCTGTTCCAATATATTCCGCACGGCATACGGATATGCCTCAGCACAGAAATAATGCAAGGTGATGAAAAGCGTCATTTTATTAGACTTACAGTTTTCTTTTCCGCAGCTCTTTTTGAACTAAGTAAAAGGCAGAACAACCCCTGCGCTGCAGGGGGTGTTCTGCCTTTTACGGTTAACTGTGATACAATTCGTCTGCTGTCAGCCGTTTACATAGTCATTAAGGTTATCATAGATTTCAAACAGCTTTTTCAGGTTTTTCATAACGCTGTCAAGGTCATTTTTCGGCAGATCAAAAGCCTCAATGACTTTCGTCATAAAAGCGGATTCAAGAACATCCATAACCTTGTCGCTCATTAAAACGGCAACCAGTTCAACGGAAACAGCCCGAAGATCCACATCCGTGCTGATTTCTTTCAGCTTTTTGACAGCCTCATCGGTTGTGTATCTTGCCTTATACCGCGGTTCAATTCCCATTTCTTCCGCATATTGCTCAATCAAATCCTCTTCGGGTTTATCAAATTCACCGTTGGAATCCGAAGCATTTGCGCACAAATCTAAAAACAGTTCCTTTTGCTCTGGACTTAAATCTTTCAAATACATCTATCATTCATCTCCCTGATAAATCTCATCTAATATTTCGATCACATGAGCAACGGTGCCGTTGGTATTGGGGCGCACGATCCGGTCAGCCGCCAGCTTTGCCATTTCGCTGCCGTTTTCGGGTGTAAAGCCGATTGCGGCTGCTTTGAGCATATGGACATCGTTTTCCCCGTCACCGACCGCATAGCAGTCCTTGTGGTCAATTCCGAGCACATCTGCCAGGGTGAGCAGACCAAAGCCCTTGTCAACACCTTGCTGCAGCACTTCGACATAGCAGCCCGTGGCCGGTATGTATTTTACCCATGGATATTTTTCCGATAAAAAGGCTTGTATTTCCAAAGACTGTTCCGGCGAATAGAACATTACCTTTACCCACGGCAGCATGGAAGTCTCCGGCTTATCGACAACTTTTACAGGCATTTTCAAAATTTCAAAATGCTTCTGTGACATTTCCGAATCATGAATAATGTAGCCACCCTCATGAGGGAACAATTCCACCGATGTATCGGGAAACCGTTCTCTCACCGCTTCGATCACTTCAATGATCTCTTCACCGAGCGGACGCTCAAAAATCACTTTTTCGGCTGCATAATCATAAGCCATTGCACCGTTCGACAGCAAAACAGGTGCGTTGATGTAGCTGCTGTCATAAGCATGAAAGCCGTGCTGAGTGCGCCCGGTGCAAACCGTGAACCGACCGCCGTTTTGTATAAAGTAAGAAATCGCTTCAAGCACCTGCGGCGTGATCACGCCGTTTTCGTCATACAGGGTACCGTCATAATCGCTTGCAAGGAGAACCTTGCTGAATTTCATTGAAATCAACCTCACTCTTTGGAAATCGGAAGAATGGAGAAACGGAATTTCAAGCCGTCCTGTACACTGAAACGGTACTGCTCCAAAACATCCTGCCCGCAGCTTGCCGTACCGGCACCGCGAATAAAGCCGTCAATGCTGACAACCGTTGTATTTTCATCGTGCAAATCTTCCTGATGAGTTGCTTCATCCAGCAGCTTCTGTGTGTAATGATGTGCACTGAATGAGAAATTGCTCTTGCTGTTGCAGAACAAAAAGCCGTCTCCCTCATTATCGGTGATCTTCATCCATCTTGTTTCACCACGGTTGCCGTTATCCTGCGGTCGAATGTAAGGCTCGTGCATTTCATCCACCGTCGTGCTGTAAATGCCGACACGGGACTGCGCTTTGAAGTCCGGCAGATTTTCATGCTCGCCAAGGCCGTAATACTCAATGTTTTCAAAGCTATGCGGCATTTCGAGCATCAGACCGAAGCGAGCCAGGTCATCCTCCACAAAGAACTTTGCCGGTTTAATATCGGCTTTGATCTTTACGGTTCCGTTACCCTTTACCGTGTATTCGATGCGGGATTTGAACAGCTTTTTGTTACCGGAGCATACAAAGTGTTCAATGTCAATTTCAACTTCATTATAGTCCAGGCTGTATTCAATGTCTTCCAGCTTGCAGAAGCATTTATCGTATCCGTTTGAAATCCATTTTTTGCCCAATCTCGGCACATCATTATCCGTTACGGCACGGTAGATATTCGGCATAACGGTCATCAAACCCTTCCGGTCGGTGTTGAGCATCTCTTTGCCGCCGAATACATACGAAACGAAGTCGCCGCTTCTCATGTCAAAGGTTGCCTGACCGCCGTTGAAGTGAACAATCAGGCTGGTAATGTTTTCCTCAATCTTAATATCGGTGCAATTCTTACGCACGAATTTCGTATAAACCTCGTTGAGGGCAATCTGCTCACCGGCAATTTTTTTGCCGTCAACATAATAATCGAAGTTTACATGATACTCATAATCTTCATTCATTTTCGGCAAGTCGATTTTGAAAACACGCTCCGTGCAGGGGGCAATATCCGGATTCAATTCGCCGCTCTTAATGGCAACACCGTTCTTCAACGCCGTCCAGCGAATCGTAATATAACCGGAGGAGCGGAACCGGTTGGTATTGAGGAACGCAAAGCTGCTGCCCCGTGTGTAACGGGCACGAATCGGACGGTAAACATTCTGCATCTCATAAGCACCGGTGTGCGGTGTGCGGTCGGGATACATTAAGCCGTCAACACAGAAATTGCCGTCATGCTTGCGTTCGCCGTGGTCACCGCCGTAGGTGTATTTCAAATCACCGTCTTCATGATAAACTGCATGGTCAGCCCATTCCCAGATGCAGCCGCCCATCAGATTATCATTGGCATAGAACATCTGCCAGTAATCCTCCAGCGCACCGGGGCCGACACCCATGGCATGACAGTATTCACACAGGAAAAACGGTTTTTGCCGGTAGCCTTTGCCTCTGGTTCCGTTCGCAACCTTGCGAACCTCGGCATCGTAGGTGTACATTTCGGAAATTACATCGTAGCCCATGCGAGGAGAACGACTGGCACCCTCATAGTGTACGGGAATTTCCGGGCAAATGGCGTGCAGCTCATTATAGCAGGCATCCTGGCACTTGATGCCGCCTGCCTCGTTGCCGAGCGACCACATCGCAATGCAGGGATGATTGCGGTCACGGCGATACATCCGCAGCACACGGTCAACATAGCGAGGTGCCCACTTAATATCGTTGCTGATCAAATTGATTTTATTATGAGGTTCGCAGCCGCAGCCGTGGGTTTCGATATCAGCCTCATCGACCACATAAAGGCCGTACAGATCCGCCAACAGCAGAAGGTTCGGGTCGGGCGGATAATGCGAGGTGCGAACGGCATTGACATTCAGGCTTTTCATCAGCTTAATGTCCTTTTCAAGGTCATCAAAGCTCATCACATAGCCGTTTTTGTAGTGTGTATCATGGTGATTGACGCCTTTGAATTTGATTTTTGCACCGTTGAACAGATAGACATTTTTATTGATTTTGATGTTTTTGAAGCCCAGCACGGCACGGATGTTTTCGACCGCTTTTCCGTCTTTTTTCAGAGTGATCAGCACACGGTAAACATTCGGAATTTCCGCACTCCATTCTTCGGGCTGAAGCCCCTCGAAACACTGCACTTCGTTCGCCGGCTTTTCACCTTCAAACAGAACAGCTCCGTCCGCATCAACCGCTTTTAATGCAACCGTGCAGCCCTCTGTTTCACCGGTGACGGTGATTTCGGCATTGATGCTGTAACCGTCTGCTTTTTTCGAAGTACGAAGGAAATAGTCATTGATGTAGGTTTTCGGGAACTCATAAAGAAGAACATCACGGAAAATACCGTTTTCACGGAACATATCCTGACACTCCAAAAAAGTGCCGGTAGACCATTTGTGCAGCACCGCCATCAGCTCATTTTCGCCCGCTTTGACCAAACCGGTCAAATCAAACTCAGCCGTATTGTGAGAGCCTTCACTGTAGCCGATAAAGCCGCCGTTCAAATACAAATCAACACACGGACAGACACCGAGAAAAGCAAGCAAATATACTTTTTCGGGGTCATCGACCGTAAATGTCTTGCGGTAAATACCGGCAGAAACCTTTTCCGGCAGCAGCGGCGGTTTGGTTTCAAATTCATAGGGGCAGTTCAGATAAACCGGCGGTTCATAACCGGTTCTCTGCCAGGTGGAGGGAATCTTTACCGTATCAAAAGTCATGTCATCGGTGTTGATGATCTGCGGAATATCGGCCGAATCTGCATAATAGCGGAAGCCCCAGTCACCCGAAAGAACACGAACCATGTCACTTTCATAACGCTCTCTTGCAAAGGAAACGGAGGACAACTTTTCTGCGTCAGCATACGGAATAAAGTAAGCTCTGCCCTCTCGCTTATTGATTTCAATCGTTTGGAAGCTGCGATAATTTTCGGTGTTGATTAAGTAGTTCATTATGTCACCTCATAAATAAAAATGGGTGTCAAATTGCTTGACACCCGAATTTTACCATATTGCAATACTAAATTCAACCGATTTTTAGGGAATATCGGAAATATTTCGCTGTTTTCAAGAAAATCTCATCCGAAGAAAGGTCAGTTTTCCGCTTCATATGTTCCGAGCAGCGAAAAATTACCGGCGTCACGGTCGTAAGTGAAAAACTGCGGATATTTCGGATCTGAAAAAACCGTCGGCTGACCGTCAAAATTCAAAATCCAGCTGCAAAATGCATCATCATCACCGCAGCCCTCAGAATGCCCGATGTTGCGGATAAACCAGGTGTATTCCGGGTAAAGGCAGGTCGATGCATCAATCACCAAATCAGCAGAAAGGTGATTATGCCCGCATTTGACCGCCTGCTGATAAGTGCTGCCGAGCGTTTTGCCGAACGGCGCAACGGTGGCACCAATCGAAGCAAACTTTGCGTCGATCACACCATCGGACTGATTCACCGCCGAGGTAACGATCGGGAGAGCCGGACGGTTGTAGGAAGCGACCACAGCAAGCTCAATGCCGTTTTCGATTGCACCGTCAAGAATCTGCCGGATTTTCGACTGAACATTGTAAATATAATAATCCGTCTTTTCAACGAGAATCTTGTATTCCTCAGCCGGTGTTTCGCCGAAAACAAACTTGCGGCAGGTCGGATAATCCTTCGCCGGGCAGAACGACCAGATGGCAGGCAGCATGAAAATAAAATCACGCATTTCCACACAAACGGTATCGATCATATTGCCGACAATTTTTTCATTGACAAGCTTGCATAGTGCGTCCGTGAGGTGAAGCTTATACAAAACATTCAGCAGCCCGGCAACCCAATCATACTCCGTTCCGGAAACCAAATCCGAAAGGAAGTTTGTCAGGGAATCGGCATTGACATGAACCTTACCGTTGAACAATTCACCGACAAAATCCATTCCCTGAAATGCAGAATCCGTCAGAAGCAGTTTATCAACTTTGGAATAACCGTATTTTTCCAGATAACTGAGAACCACACAGCCGCCCATGCTGTGAGAATAGAGCTTGATTTTTTCACAGCCGGTATTTGCCAGAATCTCATTGATCCGATCGTTGAGCAGCTCGGCAATATCCAGCGGCGAATAACGCCAATCGTAAGTGAAGAAATATTCTCCACCGTTGTTGTACACTTCAGCGGAAGTTGTATCACGGTCAGACGGCGCAATATCGACCCGGTAGAGCGAGGTCGTGTCCGGCTTCATTTTGCACGGCTCAAAAATACCGTTCGCCGCCTTGCAGAGAGCCTTTGCCGCACCGTTCCAGTCACGCATAAGAAGTCCGTTAAAAAGCAGCGGAAAAACAGCACTCATAATTGATGAACCAATGGTTTCGCCGGATGGCGGAAAAGCAGCCGAACCGTCATCCTGAAAAACAAGCTCACGGCTCGCCAGACCGGCAACAAAAAGTACGGGAGGTTCTTTTGCCGGTTGAGCAAAAGCAACCGACGAAAGAGAAAACAGAAAACTGATGCAAAGAAGCACGGAAAGAAGCTTTTTCATCGTTATTCTCCCAACTCAGGAAATTTTTAACTGATTCCACAGATTGTTGATGTAGGTGAGTGTTTCCGGATCAAGATTCTGGAAAAACTGCATCTTTTTCAAGGTTTCTTCAGACGGATAAATCACTTCGTTATCTTTCAGAGAGTAATCCGGATTGGAAGTGACCGCCGTGTTCGGAGAAGCATAGCAAATGGTTTCGGCGTTTGCCAGAGCCACCTCCGGCTCCATCAAAAAGTTGATGTAGAGTTTAGCTGCTTCGACATTACCGGCGCAGGCAGGAATACAGGCTGAATCGATTGAGATATTGCTTCCCTCTTTCGGATAAACGAAAGCAAGGTCTGGGTTGACCTCCTGCATGGTCAGAAAATCACCGGAGTAATACGGCGCAATGGCGGCGTTCCCGCCTTCCATTTTGTTGAACACTTCATCCATGACATAGGACTGGATAAGCGGCTTTTGCTCCTTCAGCTTTTCAAAGGCAGCATCCCAATCCGCCTTATCGGTCGTGTTGATGTCCTGCTGTAAATAGTACTGCGCCACACCGAAGCCGTCACGGGAATTATTAAAGTTCAGAATATTGCCGCTGTACTTTTTATCCCACATAATGCCCCAACTGTCCGGCGTACCCTCAACCATTTTGGTGTTGTAAATCAGACCGACGCAGCAATACTGATACGGTACGGAATATTCATTGCCGGGGTCAAAATAAACATTTTTGAACTCATCCGCAATATATTTATAGTTGGAAAGAGCCGTCGGATCGAATTTTTGCAGCAGGTTCTCTTTGATCAAACGGGCGATCATATAATCGGACGGAATGATGATATCATAAGCCGCACCGCCGCTTTTCAGCTTGGTGTAAAGGCTTTCGTTCGATTCATATTCTGCATAGTTGACCTGAATACCGGTGAGCTTTTCAAACTCCTCGTTAACATTCAAAGAGCCTTCCGAACCGTCGGACATATACTGACCCCAGTTGTAGACATTCAGCACGGTGCCCTCATAATCACGGGGATAAGTCCCCTCGACTTTCAGTGTGGAAGCTTCCGACTTACCGCAGCCGGAGAAACAGGCAGCGACAAACAGCGCACAAAGAAGAACAGCAACAAATTTTTTCACAGAACGATCCCCTTTCGGTTAATAATTGGATGTTTTATTCTTTTTATCTGCCCGTGCTTGCGACACATTGACAAGAACGAGCAGAACAAGAATGACAAAAAAGATGATGGTCGAAAGCGCATACATATCGGGTTTCACCGTTTTTTTCGTCATGGCATAGATCCGCAGCGGAAGCGTCTGAAAATTCGGTCCCGTGACAAAGTAGCTGATGATAAAATCATCAAGCGAGAGCGTAAATGCCATGATAAGACCCGAAAGGACCCCTCCCATGATGGACGGAAGAGTCGCCTTGAAAAACGCTTTAAGCGGTGTACAGCCCAAATCCTGCGCCGCTTCTTCCAAATGGGAATCGGTCTGGCGAAGCTTGGGAAGAACATTCAGAATGACATAGGGCAAATTGAATGTAACATGAGCAATCAACAGGGTTCCGAACCCAAGAACATTGCTGATGTGAAGGAGTCTGCCGATAAAAACAAAGAGCAGCATCATGGAAATACCCGTTACGATATCGGGGTTCATCATCGGAATATTCGTCACCGACATGGTCAAGGATTTGATATATTTGGAACGCATACGGTCAATCCCAACGGCGGCTGCGGTACCGATCACCGTAGCGATCAGAGAAGAAGAAACGGCAAGTGTCAGCGTATTCTTCAAAGCGTTCAGCGTTGTGGAATCGTTGATTATTTCTTCGTACCATTTGAGCGAAAAGCCCTCAAACACCGCCGTGCTGCGCCCGGCATTGAATGAAAAGAAAATCAGAACAAAAATCGGCGCATAAAGAAACAAATAAACCAACGCAAGATAGATTCTGGAGGTAAGCTTCATACGATCATACCTCCCGCTTCATCGTCCGTAAAGCGATTCATAATCGCCATGGAAATCAAAATCAACACCATTAAAATCAAAGAAAGTGACGCACCGAGATTGAAATTATTCACACTTTGGAACTGACTTTCAATCGCATCACCGATCAGCAGAAAACTGCCGCCGCCGAGCTTTTGTGAAATATAGAAGGTGCTGACAGACGGAACAAACACCATGGTAATGCCGGAAACAACACCGGGCAGGCTGAGGGGAAAAATAACACGGCGCAAGACATTGAAACGGTTGCCGCCGAGATCCTGAGCCGCCTGGATCACATTGCGGTCAAGCTTAGACATAATGGTGTAAATCGGCAAAATCATGTAGGGCAGATAATTATAAACCATACCGAGCACGACGGCTCCGCCGGTATTGAGGAAGCCGTCCGCCGCACCCAGACCGACCAGCGACAAAAGCTTGTTCAAAATGCCGTTGCGTTCCAGAATCAGCATCCAGGAATAAGTGCGGATCAGCAGATTCATCCACATCGGAAGCATAACAAGCAGAATCATCATGCGCTGCGTGTTCTCCGTTTTTTGGGAAAGAAAATAAGCAAACGGATAAGCAAGCAAAAAGCAGATAACGGTTGAAATCAGACCGAACCACATGGATAAACCGATCGTCGGCAGAT
>JAZUJI010000112.1:0-2702 GCA_045642685.1 Acutalibacteraceae bacterium
TTTTCCGTTGGTTTTCGCACCTTTTTTTGCCCTTTTACATTCGCTGCCCGTTTCTTTTTTACACCGGCTGTCAGCTTTCTTTCAGTCCGCTCATTGGCATTCCGGCATATCAGCTTTGCTGTATGATACACACGATTGCCGATTTGGATCTCCGGTTCAAACGCCTCGACAACCACAGGCTGCTGATCATCTTCCGCCGGCAGCCATTCCACGATGTCCACAACCTCCATCAATTCCGGGGTGACCGCTTCCCCCTCATATGTAACGACCTTTAACCCGATATGTTCGAGTATAGAAAGAATTGAACGAAATGATTTTGCAAATTCGGACTTCCTTTTGTTGTATATATCAAGCGCAATTTTTACACATGCTTTTTTGTAAGCGTGAATCTCCCTGCGAGTGCCTTCTTTTTCCTCAACGACCCGCTGCAGCAAAGCAGCCATCGCATCAAGCGGCATCTTGCTTTTGTCGATCGGGATCGGTATGTATCGAGGTCTTGGCCATTCATCCGAGTAAAAATCCAAATAGTCCTGATCCATTTTTTGACCATTCCTTTCCAGCCGCAAAAGGGCAATAAAAGTTTTTTCAAGCTTTACCTACTTCAATACTATATCATGTTTTTCTTTTCGGTTTTTCTACACTTTTTTATTTTCGTAGAGCCTTGCCATCCCGGTCTGCCCTTGCTTTGAATACGCAATAATGATTACATTCAAAATCTTGTTATACATTTTCGGGTCATGAACGGGAAGCCGGATTTCCTGAGCAATCTGCAGTGCTCTTTTTCCGGATTCTACCGCTTGTATCCATTGGGATAAAGCATTCTGCGCTTTTGATGCAATCAGACAGGCTCGTATCATATCCTCCGCAGGAGTTCCTTCATATGCTATCACGCTCTCCGCTGTTTTGAGGGCTGTATCGTAATCCCGCTGAAAGAGTGCTTCTTCGGCGGTACGCAAATCGTCTTGTTTCAAATCATCCAATATCTCATCAGCACTTTGGTACCGGTCTGTTTCCCAATACTTTAAGCACTTGCAAAGCACCTTATCCAGCAGCCGGGAAGGATGCGCACCGGGGAAACAGCCTCCGTCGCGGAATTTAAAGTTCGAGCGCAGCAAACGCTTTTCCTCGTCTGTTTGAACCTCATGCAGTCGATCCAGCAAAAACGGTGTGCAGCCGGTATACATCTGATAAAACAAAAGACCTGCCTGATAAATGTCGGAAGCGATCGTATGTCTTCCGTCGAAGTTTTCCGGTGCTTTTATGTAGTCGGTCGTTTTGATTTGCGTACCGGTGCGATCTGTGTATGTTCCGCAGCCGAAATCCATTATTTTCAGAACACCGTTTGATACCATGACATTCTCGCCTTTTATATCCCTGTGCAAAACGCCCGCTTTGTGTGCCGCCGAAAGAGCCGTAAAAAATTGTTTCATATAATCCACGATTCTTTCCTCTCTCGGATAATCATCGATCTCCTTATGGTGCTGCATAATGCTTTCCAAAGTCTGACCGTTTTGAACCAGCTCCATAGACACATATGCATTTTTCCCCTCAGGCGTATCCAACACGCCAAAGGAATAAATCTGCACGAAATGCTCTTTTACCGAAGCGGGAATATCTGAATTGAGAATTTTTGCAGGCAATGCACAATCCTGCAGCATTCCGTCGATATAACCCGATTCGGTAGCTTCTGTTGAATACAGCTTGATTGCAACATCACGCACATATAAGCCGTTTACCATTTCATCTGCCAAATACACCGTACCGAAGCCGCCGCTTCCGAGCTTTTTCCGAAGACGGTATTGACCGTTACCGACAACGGTTCCCGTCAGATCCGCAATACTCATAGCCCCTCCTATACCAACCTTTTTGCCTGTACAAGCAAGTTATCCAGAGATCGGAGCGCATCCTCACTGAGCGTATCCAGCTTGTCGTTGGAAATATCAAACAAATCACTCAGCCTGCTGCCCACCCTGTCAATCAAGGCATTCTTCTGCATCTGTTTCACCTGCATAACATTATCGTCGCCAAAAACAGGAACAATCTCCACATTGCTTCCGTCCATAACGACCCGAACCATCGGAGCGTCCGAAATCTGCCGAATATTTCTTGCCAGCTTGTTGCTGACACATTCATTCAGCATAATGTCAATCCTGCGCCCGCCGTAATAAGCTCCCTCGGACTGGATAGCGTCTTCGTTTTCCCAATACACCTTTTGAGCGATATACTCAATAACCTCGTCGTCACACACCAGCTGTGTACCGTGCGTTTCTTCAAAAGGCTTGGCAAGCTTGGCAAACATAAACTTCGCTATACCCTGCAATGCTTCCAATGAGAGTGCATTAAAAGCAACAATACCGCCCCGGCGCATGATTCTGCCGATAAATTCCGGGCGAAAACAGGGCATATCCGTCCCCATAAACTTTGCTTTTGCAAACTGCTTTTCGACCGTATCCGCTATTTCTTCATAGCTGCAGCCGCTGCGAAGCATCCGGGTAATATCATACTGCCCGATATTACTGGTCAAAACAAAGAAAGCATTATATGCGTTTGCCGTCACACCGCGCATATCCGTAATGATCCCTTCATCAAACAGATTCAGGAAAGGATCCCAAATGGTCGGATGTGCCTTTTCGATTTCATCCAAAAGCACCACGGAATACGGATCACGGTTCAGGTCATTTATCAGCTTTCCGCCCGCTTCA
>JAZUJI010000113.1:0-9323 GCA_045642685.1 Acutalibacteraceae bacterium
GATCCGACTTGTAATGAATTCACCGAATTTGATTTTTTTGTCGGTCGGTACGCCGTGCGGCCTGGAAGAATTGACACCGCTGACCACAATGGTTTCAAAGGATACAGCGTCCGCTCCGTTGCGCAGCATATAAAAATCAAGAGCAAGGGCAACATCCCGTTCGGTTAAGCCCGGCTTGATGAACTTGACCGCATGGCGATAAGCCTGCTCGGCGATACGCTGAGCCGCCTTGATGCTGCGGATCTCATAAGAAGCTTTCGCGCTGCGCAGATAGCGCAGGCATTTATCCAAACGGCCGTCAAACACGGCATTAAAGCCTTCCGCCTTGAACATCTTACCGTAATCACGCAGCCTGCTCACGGTGAAATAATCCGCCTCCAGAGCGACGGTTGAACAATTAAAGCGTTTGAGGTACTGCGCCACCTGCTTTTTTTCTTCGGTGAGCAGCACAACATCGCAGCAATCCACCGTTGCCTGAGCCGCCTCGATATAACGGCTGTCGGTCAAAAAGATATTGCCGTTGCGTGTGATGATCAGCACACCGGCATCACTTGAAAAGCCGGTAAAATACAAGCGGTTGGACGGATTGGTGATCACCGCTCCGTCAATATCCTTGGGCAGTATCCGAATCAAATTAGTCAGTTCCATGCCGGTTCCCGAACCTTTCCGTCAATGAAAAAGGACGAGCGATAAGGCCCGTCCTTCGGTAATTACTTATACTTGCGCTTACGAGCGGCCTCTGACTTTTTCTTTCTCTTTACAGAGGGCTTTTCATAGTGTTCTCTTTTGCGAACTTCCTGGATAACACCGTCTCTTGAGGTCTGTCTTTTGAATCTTCTGAGTGCGCTGTCCAAGGACTCGTTCTCTTTCACTTCTACCTTGCTCATTTACATTCCCTCCCTCCGCAATTTGCAGGGGCAAATTCTCATTGTATGTTCAACAGTATATAACAAACCTGTACCGTTTGTCAATATATATTTCAGAAAAATTATGGATATTTCCCGATTTTAACGAATGTTTGACAGCGGTGTTACCCGATTTGCTTAAAGCCGATTTTCTTCATGCACTTATCCAGCGTTCTCTGCGCCAGACGGGAAGCGGACTGAGCACCCTTTTTCATGCAGTCCTCAATGTACGCCTTGTCGCCGATAATGCGGTCGTAGTTTTCACGCACGGGGCGAAGCTCCTCAATTACCGCTTCCGCCACAGCGACCTTAAAGTCACCGTAACCTTTACCGGCAAATTCAGTCTCCGCCTCATCCATAGTCTTGCCGGTGCAGCAGGTGTAAATGGCAAGCAGGTTATTGATCCCGTCTTTTCCGGGGGCATTGCGGACGACCGCTTCGGAATCCGTAACGGCACTCTTAAACTTTTTCATGATCTGCTCGGGTGTATCGAGCAGAGAAACGGACGCTTTGGGGTTCGGATCGGACTTGGACATTTTCTGAGTCGGATCCTGCAAGGACATGACCTTGGCACCGACCTGACCGATGTACGGCTCCGGAATAGTGAAGGTGTTGCCGTAAACACCGTTGAAACGCTCGGCAATGTTGCGGGTCAGCTCTAAATGCTGCTTCTGGTCGATACCCACCGGCACGAACTGCGCCTGATACAACAGAATATCCGCTGCCATCAGAGTCGGGTAAGCAAACAGACCGACATTGATGTTGTCGGCGTGCTTCTGGCTTTTTTCTTTGAACTGCGTCATGCGGGATGCCTCACCGAACTGCGTATAGCAGTTGAGCAGCCAGCCGAGCTGTGCGTGCTGCGGAACATGGCTTTGCATGAAAACAATGCTCTTTTCCGGGTCAAGACCGATTGCCAGCAAAAGAGCGAACATTTCGGTGGACTGTTTGCGGAACTGAGCCGGCTCCTGCCGCACGGTGATTGCGTGTAAATCCGCCACACCGAACAGACAGTCGTTGTCATCGCTCATTTTTTTCCAGTTTTTCAAAGCACCGAGATAGTTGCCGAGGGTCGGCACCGAAGTCGGCTGAATCAGGCTTAAAACACGGGGTTTACGCTGTACGGCTGTATTTTCCATAAAAACTCTCCGTAATCAATATTTGGCTGCCAAATCAGCGAGGATATCAATACCCTTTTCGATCTGCTCATCGCTCGGCGTTGAAAAATTCATGCGGAAGCATTGTGTCGTGTCGGTATCATTGGGCATGAAAGCCGAACCGGGCACGATCGTTACCTTATTGGCAACCGCATTGGTGCAAAATTCGTGCATGGGAATGTTGTCATTCAGACGGCACCACACAAACAAGCCGCCCTCGGGACGGGTATAGGTCACATAGCGGCTCAGCTTTTCTTCGACCAGGTCGCACATCAGGTTGAGCTTATGGCGATAAACCGAACGCAGGGAAGCGATATGCTCCTCAATGCTGTACTGCTTCATCCATTCATCCACCACCATCTGCGAAAACACCGGTGTATGAACATCGGACACCTGCTTGCCGACGGTAATTTTCGCCACAACGGGCTTGGGAGCAACACAGTAGCCGACACGGATACCGGGTGCCAGCACCTTGGAAAACGAACCGGCATAAATCACAAGACCGTCTTCATCAAGGGATTTGATTGCCGGAATGTCTTCGCCTGCCACACGCAGCTCTCCGTAAGGATTATCCTCAATGATCATGATGCCGTACTTTTTGGCAAGTGCATAGACCGCCTTGCGCTTCTCCCACGACATCGTGGCGCCGGAAGGATTCTGGAAATTGGGAATGGTGTAAAGGAAGCGGACATTTTTTTCGGTTTTCAATGCCTGCTCCAATGCTTCGATGTTTATGCCGTCACTTTCCATCGGAACGCCGCAAAGGTGTGCGCCAAACGAGCGGAACGAATTGAGCGAACCGACAAAGGACGGATTTTCGCAGATAACCGTATCGCCCTCATTCACTAAAACCTTGGTGGAAAGGTACATCGTCTGCTGCGAACCGGAGGTGATGATCAATTCATCGTCCGGCGTACCGATCCGGTAGCGGTCACGGCAGAATTTTTTCAGCGTTTCACGCAGGGGCGTATAGCCCTCGGTGATGCCGTACTGCAAAGCCGTAACCGGGTGATTTTTGAAAATATCTTCTGCAATTTTTTCGATCGCCTGCACCGGGAAGGTTTCCGATGACGGGTTACCCGCCGAAAACGGAATATAGCCGGGCAGACCGTTATACTTAAAAAATTCACGAATCAGGGACGGCTGAAGGTTGGACACACGGTTTGAAAAATGGTATTCCACGGTTGATCACTCTCTTTGAATAATAAATATGGGAATAATTATAGCACAGTCCCCACTTTTTTCAAGCTTTTTGTTGCATTTTGGTGCAAAGAATGATAAAATGAGTTTGTATACGACCCTGACAAAAACAAACCGAAACCCAAAGCAAAGGAGATAACACCATGAAAACAACAAAAAGGCTTCTGGCCGCTCTTTTGGCAGTCATCTGCCTGTTTTCCGTCAGTGCCTGCGCCACCAGAGAAGGTGCCGACCAGCCGGAATTGGAAGACGGTGAGGATGTCACAGTCAGTTACGCTAAAGCAACCGTTGCCAATATGACCGGCAAGGATGCTATCAAGCTGCTTTACAAGCGTTCCGACAGTGCAAGTTGGAGCAATAATATCCTGACGCAGGATTATTTCCATAAGAACATGGGCATCGAAATCACCTACCCCATCGGTGCAAAAAGCAGATACGATATTCGTCTGATTTACGAAGACGGTTCTTACCGTGATTTCACCAAGCTTGATTTAGAAGGTGCCAAATCCGTCATCTACCTGGGCGATGCTCCCGAAACCTCCGCAGCAAAAGTTGTAGAAAAATAATCAACCGTTCATATAACCGCAATGGGCAAAGATCTACCCGTTGCGGTTTATTTTTTATCCAAAACAGCCGAACTTCTCCAAGCAGAGAAATCCGGCTGTTTTTTGTTAGACCAATTTGATTGTAATAATTTCAAAGGGTTTGACGGGAAGCGTAACGCTGTTTTCGCTGATTTTCAATTCTTCCAGCTCGTTTTCCATCAAGTCGCACAAATATGCCTTTTCAAACGGCATACCAAAAGTAAGTGTGGTATTGCAGCGTTTGTTCCAGCTTTCATACATACGAATCACCGTGCTGTCGCTGTCCTCCGCTTTCTTGACGGTATCCACCACAACATTTTCCGCCGAGGAGGAAACCAGGCTGAACGATTCTGCCAAAGCACCGTCCTGCTTACCGACACGGGAAGCACAAAGCGGATTATTCAAATCGTATGCCGCCTGAACGGTACCGGCGTGACGGAACGAACCGACATGAGGACGAAGTGAATAGGTGAAATCGTGGTGGCAGCGGTCGGCGTGGATATTGGGGTGCGTTGCGCATTTGAGCAAGGTCAGGCGCATAACACCGTTGTGGATGTCATGCCCGTATTTGCAGTCGTTGAGAAGGCTGACACCGTAATCACACTCGGACAAGTCGGCATACTTATGAGCGCAAACCTCAAACTTTGCCGCATCCCAGCTCGTGTTGATGTGAGTCGGGCGTTCCACCGAACCGAACTGAATTTCATAGGTCGCTTTGTCAGCATTGATATCGACCGGAAAAGCCGCTTTGATAAGCAGATGCTCCTCATTCCAATCAGCGGCGGTTTCAAAATCAATGCGGTCGGTGTCGCTGTAAAGCCAGACTTTTTGTTCAACCGTGGAATTGAGGAATCTTCTCGTGATCTTAACACCCTTACGGCTGCCGTCCTCCAGCACCTCAACGGCACTCACATCGTCAATTTCACGGCGTTTTTCGACATAATAACGGGAAATTTCCCATGCGTCATATTCACGGGGGAAGTCCTCATATGCCTCCAGAACATTGCCTCGCTCACCGACACGAAGCACTTCACGACCGGCACGCTTGTCATACAAACGGGAAATAGTATAGTCGGGTGCAAATTCCAGCAGGAAGAAGTCGTTCTCCATATGCTTTTCATCAGCAGCAACCGACCCGGTTCCCTCATCGCCCTGTACCACTTTCCATCCCTTGGCAGGAACATCACGCACAAAAATATGCTTGCCGTCTACCGCAACATCGCCGCTGTGGGTGAACGAAAGCGGATTGAATACGACGATACCGCCGTTTGTTTTGATGTTGGCGAGAATATCCTTTTGCGCCCCGTTTAAGATACGGCTTCCCTCTGCCTTGATCGCGTCATACTGACGGGTGCTTTCCTCATAAACTTCAAAAATGGAAGAACCGGGAATAATGTCGTGGAACTGATTGAGAAGAATACACTCCCAGCCCTCGTTGATTTTCTCCTGCGGATACGCCCTGCGGTTGAGCAGACGGTTGATTTCGCAGAACAGCTCCGTATTCTGATACAGAAATTCACACTTGCGGTTGTTGCGCTTGTTGAGCGCATTGGAGGTATAAGTCCCTCGGTGGAACTCCAGATAAAGCTCGCCGATCCATTTCGGAAGCTTCGGATTATCCTTGGTACGCTCAACGACCCGGTTGAGGAAATCACCGGCGAACTCAATTTTGGTGTTCGGTACACCGGGAAGACCCTTTTGCAGACGGCGATGGGTTTCGATGTGTTCCTCCGTCGGTCCGCCGCCGCCGTCACCGTAGCCGAAGGTGAGCATCACTTCGTTGTTCAGATACTTCTGCTGATAGCGGTTCCATGCGCCCTTGATCATATCCGGTTCGAGCATAGCCGTATAAGTAGCGTGCGTTTCGGGCTTTTCCCCTTTGCGGTAACGCTGCGCCGTCAGGAAATAAGAGAAAATCTCGGTGGAATCAATACCGCTCCACATAAAGGTATCGTACGGAAGCATATTGTATTCGTTCCAACTGATTTTGGAGGTGACAAACTTATCGACACCGCTCTTGCGCAAAATCTGCGGCAGAGCAGCCGAATAGCCGAACACATCCGGCAGCCAGAGTACCTTGCAGTCCACACCAAATTCCTTTTGGAAAAAGCGTTTTCCGAACAGGACCTGACGCACCAGACTTTCACCGGAGGTGAGGTTACAGTCCGCCTCCACCCACATGGCGCCCTCAACTTCCCAGCGACCCTCGGCAACAAGCTTTTTGATTTTTTCATAGGTTGCCGGGCTGTCCTCTTTCACATACTGATAAAGCTGCGCCTGCGAGGACATGAATTTGTATTCGGGATATTTTTCCATCATGGAAACGACCGTAGAAAAAGACCGAACGGTTTTTTCACGGGTCTGCGCAAGCGTCCACAGCCACGCCACATCAATGTGTGTGTGGCCGATGCAAATGCAGTTCATCTCCTGCTCTTTGCAGAAGCTGCCGTAAAAGCTTTCCTCCAGCCAGGCAAGAGCCTCGGCGGCCGTTTTGTAAAACGCTTCGGAACGGGGGACACTCAAATCCACCATATTGACAGCCTGATTCACACGGGTCAGAATGTCGTTATATTCCTTATCATTCTCGTCATACATTTTCAAAATGTCGGACGGAACCTTCAAATCGTAATACAGCGACTGAACCGTATCGTTAAAAACAAATAAATTTGCCACGGCATAGTGACGGCAGGAATTGAAGCCCGTGTAAGCATAAACGAAAATGTCAAATTCATTGCCGTCCGGCAGGTCAATAAAACGGTGGTTGGAATCCACACCGTGCATGATCTGACCGTTCACATACACCAGAAACTGCGGCTCACGATTCACCGACGCACGGTAAGGCACTGTGTTGAAATAGAAGCGAACCGCTCTGCCCTGCATGGACGCCGGGATCGACACTTTCTTGTAGAACCAGCCGTGACCGTCCTCTTTTTCGCCCCACAGGTCATATTTCCCGATCGTCTGCCAGCTTTCATCCACCGTCGGCAGTTCATCGCCGGACGGCTTGTAATCGCAGGGGCGGAATTTCCAATCGACCAATTCGACCGATTCATCCACCATCAGCGGCTCAAGCTGTTCCAAAAAAACACGGAGCTTATCATCTAAAAACTTCAAGGGTTATCCTCCTCTTTTCACGATATGGACAAGTGTACCACATCAAAATGAAAAAAGAAAGACTTTCCTGCGGTTTTGCGTATTCTGTCAATCATTTTTTCATATGAATCCGAATAAGAAAGGAGGAATTCTTTTGCAGCATTGTATTGCAAGCCTCAAGGTCAAAGAAGTCATCAACAAAAAGGACGGCTGTCGGCTCGGCCATGTATGCGATGTGGAAATTGATGTCTGCACCGGGCAGGTTGCGTGCCTGATCGTCTGCCGCAGTCCCCGAATCTTCGGCCGATACGGCTGTGACGGCGACCTGCACATTCCGTGGTGCGATGTTGATGTTGTCGGTGATGATATTATTCTGGTCTGCTATTCTCCGCCGCCGACTCCGCAGCCTTGCAACTCATCCCGACACGGGTTCGGATTCTTTAAGTAGCGGTACGGTTGCACGCACCGTCACCGTCGGCACTTCGGTCGGATGGAGCAGAGAATTATCGATCACAAAAGCGCAGCCGACTGCATCGGCGGAATAGGAAAACAGCATATCGTCCGTCCGGCACTGCTTCACTTCCCCTGTCTGTGCAGCCGTTTGCAGATTCTGCCAGATCTGTTTGGCAAAATCTGGCTAAACGCCGCAGTAGATTTCAGTCAGTGTCTGTGCCAGTGCTCGATGATCCGGGTCGGACGCATTCGCCGCCGTCAGCACAATGCGTTCGACTTTTCGGTTTTTGTCGGAAACCAGGCTCAGCCGCACCGTTCCGATATAGCCGCTCTCCACGGTATCCTCCGCATTGCTGACAAATTCATCCATCGTCACGGCAAGATTCCTTTGTTTCAATTCGCCGAGCAAATCAAGGCTATCCGTTCCCCCGACACGGGTACACGCCGAAAGCCCGAAGCAGGCACAAAACATTAAAAGAAAAAGCAAAGCTTTTTTCATGGAGATCCCCTTTCAAAAGTCTTTGCTTAATATTTATGAGCCTGTCCGTCCGAATATGTCAAAAGCCCGCTGACCCATAAGACAGCGGACTTTACGGCAATGCCGCACAATTTATGCCGTGCGATATTTCCTTTGAATTTCACAAAAACACAGCGGAACATTTTGTGTTTTTGTTTTTTGCCGTACCGTTAAGGCACCCCCTTGTTCATTTTTTGGTTTATGCACTGACGTCAAGTACATAAATCAGCCGTACAACATAATTTGAATTATGTAGTACATAATAATCCGCAAAAAAGAAAAATACCTCTCTTTGCAAAATTATTTACTTAATATTACCATTTTTAATTGGTTTTGTAAAGACGAAAACACCCGAAAAACAAATATTTTAAACATTTTCATAAATAAATCATACAAAAATAAAGACCTTTTCAAAAATAAACCGAAAAGGTCTTGTCGGCGTGGGTATTTATTTATTGAGTAAGTCGCTGTGTGAGCCGGTACGGGCTAATGTCAATACAAGAACATCTTTTTCAACTCGGTAAATCAATAACCAATCGGGAAGAATATGACATTCCCGATGACCGAGCCAATTTCCTATCAAAGCATGGTCTTAATATTTTTCGGGTAACTCCTTACCGGTGGAAAGCATGGTGATAACTTCGTCAAGCAAATATATATTAAGTCCTCGTTTCATTACCATTTTATAGTCTTTTTTAAATTTCGAGGTCAGTTTTACAGTATATTTTGTTTCTTTCATGATTTTAAATCTCTGAACAGTTCGACAAGGTCGTTATATCCTTTTACATTAGGGTCTTTTGCGATTTTTTCCGCTTCAACTAAAGCCGCAAGTGTTTCACGGTTAGGCTGATTTAAGGAAATATCAAACGGTATCCTGCCTTCACGCAAAGTCTGACGCACAAAAATATTAAATGCGGTGGTAATATTCATACCGAACTCATTAAAAAGTGCTTCTGCCTGTGCTTTCAAATCGGAATCCATGCGTATACTGATATTCGTAGTCGTATTTGCCATAGAGATAACTCCTTTCTTTTTGATTATATTATATGCTTTTTGAACGAAAAATGCAATATATTGCACGAAAAACAGCGAAAATTTTCAATGCCGTGTTTGCGTTTTAATGCGGATTTTCGGCATATACAACATAATTCAAATTATGTTGTATTCGGTGTTTTCAAAGAATCATCTTCATTTTTTCCATAATCCTGCGGTGTTCGCTGCCGTTTGTTATAATGTACAGCCGTGTGGTTTCAATACTTGAATGTCCCAAAACATCCGCTAACTTTGCTATATCTTTTTTTACTGCGTAAAACATCTTTGCGAATAGATGCCGTAAATTATGCGGAAATACCTTGCTTTCTTTTACCTTTGCTTTACGGCAGAGGTATTTCATTTCTTTCCATATATTTGTGCG
>JAZUJI010000114.1:0-7696 GCA_045642685.1 Acutalibacteraceae bacterium
ATATGCCGCATAAGACGGTGTGCAGCAAAGGACGGTCGCTCCCAGGTCACACATGAACTGGATCTGACGGTCGGTGCTGCCGGAAGACATCGGCAGGGTCAGCGAACCGAGCTTATGAGAGCCGCCGTTCAGCCCGGCACCGCCGGTGAACAAACCGTAGCCGTAGCTGATCTGCACCACATCGTCTTTCGTGCATCCCGCCGCAGCAAGCGCACGGGCACAGCACTCATCCCACATATCAATGTCATGCTGCGTGTAAAACGCTACCACACGCTTGCCGGTCGTGCCGCTGGTGGAGTGGATGCGAACCGCATCCCTCATCGGCACAGCCAAAAGACCTGCCGGATAGGTTTCTCTCAAATCATCCTTTGTCAGAAACGGAAGCTTGTGCAAATCGGCAACGCCTTTTATATCGCCCGGCTCAACGCCTTTCTCTTTCATCAAATTGCGATAATATTCCACATTCTCGTAAACATGGTGAACGGTTTTGACTAAGCGTTCATCCTGCCAGGCACGAATCTGCTCCCGGGAGGCACACTCAATTTCAGGTGAATAGTACTTTTCCACAGTTTTTTCTTCCCTTCATACCAATGGGTTACATTTAAGGCGATGCCGCACAAATAAAGGCGCACACTCTGCCTGTATATCGTTCCGTCACATTGCCTGAAAATCCCTTAAAATACGGCGGTATGCCTGCGGCATTTTGAGCAACTGACGAAAAATCTTACTTTGCGAACCGCACAGTCAATTATGCGGTATTGCTATAATCATAACAAACTTCGACCGTCTTGTAAACATTTGAAATACAATTCGGTAAATTACCTTTATTCCCGCTCGCCCGGCTTTCTGTAGCGATTCAGATTCAAATCAAAGTCGATCCGGTTAAGTCTGAACTCTTTCTGGAACCGGAACTGACCCAGCATCCTTTCAAAGCGGTTGAGCTTGGAATAAGCCTCCTCCTGCGGGTCATACACAAAATCAAAGGGGCGCTTATCCAATTCATCATACAGCGCACCGGCACACCGGCACTCGGTCTGCCCTTTTACCGCCGCTGCGGAAAGGAGAATAATATCCGCATCATCCGGCAGCGTGATCTGTGCGGCACCTTTGGTCGGAATGAAATACCGGTAGAAGCAGGCGATCGCTCCGTAAACATCACCGCTCGCTTTATGCACATGGGTCATCATCAAACCGAGCGTTTCTTTCTTGATATAGCCGGTTTCACCGAGTGCATAGAGATCCCATGCGCCGAAATTCTCACGGGCGGAAAGAATATTGCGGGCAATCAGCTCTTTTCCAACCGTAAAGTAAACCTGCTTGTCATTTTTAGCTGAGGCTGCCAGCAGATAAATTCCGTCAGCATCGGCATCGACCGCAACGGTCTGACCGCTGCAGCGAACGGCATTGACACCGCTTTTTTCGATTTCAAACGGTACGCCGCCGCAAACCAAGTGTTCGGGCAACAGACGCTCCGACAAACTGCATCCGTCGATCACGCCATCGGTACGACACTCGTCCGGGCTTGAAACAGCGAGGTTTTTCGGCAATTCGACCGACGAATAAGCCGGTTTTGAAACAACGGTTTCGGCTTTTTTCGGCGTGATTGCAAAGGTGCGCACGGCGAAAGGCTGCAAATCAAACACCAGTGCACCGTCCTCGACCACGGCATCGGTCAAACGGCGTTCATCGCCGGTCGTTTCTTCGGCAGCTTCAATTCCGCACGCAAAGTAAAGCTTAACGGCTTTACTTTCTTTTTGTGCGCCCTCGTTGACACGGACAATGATTTTGTCGCTGTCCTGCGCTTTTTTAATGCAGCGAACCTGCACGGAATTATCGCTGACGGACAGTAAAGACGCTTCTTCGCCCAGCAAACCGTTGTGACGGTCGGTGAGGAAAGCCGTCATCGGCTGATTGAATTCATTCGCCTGAAGCTGCGTTTCGGAACCCTCCCAGCTGCCGTCATGCGGATAAACCGCAAAACCGAACCGGTTCAGACCAAAATCCATAAAGTTCATTTTGCTCTCTTCCCGATAAGGGTTTCGGGGCGTGTGGATGCAGGTCAGACGCAGGGTCGAATCGTTCGGCTTATCCCAGCCGACACGGCTGTCGCTGAACACGCTGACCCCGAAAGATTGGTCCTCCGCCGTTATATCCGCCCACATCTGCGCCGGAAACTCATACAGACGGCGTGTGTCGTTGGTTCGTTCGATCGCCCCAAGACCCAGATCAAAAGCGGCAGCCGGATTGGAAGCGGCAAGCGGAAAGGCTGCTTTCAGCAACGTACGGGGGCTGCGCCATTCCACCTCGTTCTGAACATCAACACGAACCGCACCCGCATCGAGTGAAACCGTCTGCGTAAAAGTGCTGCCTCTTGCGGTGCGAACGATTTTCAAAGAAACACGGGACTGACCGTAATCCTCCAAAACAAATTTCGGCTGTGCGGCACTGCAAACAGGTTCAGCCATCACTTCTTTATAATTCAGCTCCCAGGCAGGCCATGCCAGGCTGCCGTCATAAGCAAACAAATCCAGTTTCAGCGGAGCACTCAGTGCCTCCCGGCCGCTCCTTTTATCAAGCACAGAACAAATATCGCCCTGTGAATTAAACCGAACCCGCAGGTTTTCGTTTTCGAGCAACCGTTCGGTCGCACGGAGTGCACCGTTCACGGTGGAAACCGTGTCACTCGGGCGAATATCATAAGCCGCATAGCCGACCGACGGAACGGAAGCCGTAAAGGTCACGATGACCTTACCGCCGCATCGTTTCACCTGGGACGGCACTTCGTTCCCCTTTACATCAAACACACGGGCAAACGGCTTTTTCCAGTCACTTAGCGCAGCGCTTACACTTCCGACACGCTCCCCCTGATTCTGCACGGGGTTGAACACCACGACCGGCGTACCCTCGGCAAAGGATGTGTCGATCGCACGGACAATATGTGAAGCGGAGGCACGGTATTCCTCGGCAAAGCGGTTGAGTGCCAGGCAGTAATCATTCCAGTTGCGCTTATAGCATACATTCATAGAGGTGCCGGTAATATCATCATGGAACTGGTGCGCAATGGTGCGCTTCCACGCTTCATCCAGCATTTCCTGCGGATACTCCGCACCCAGCAGCATCGCACCGACACCTGCACGCTCGGCGGCATCTGCCAGCAGCTCACAGCGGCGGTTGAAGCGTTTACCCTGCGCACGGGAGGTGTAGCTGCCGACAGCGTGGTCGGTGAACACAAGCTCGTTTTTCCAGCGGGGCATTTTTTCCTGCTGTTCGGGAGTCAATTCGGCATCCATATCACGGAAGATCCGGTCGGTCGAGGCACAGTATACATCCTCTTTGCTGTACTTGTTCTGCCGTTCTTCAATGCAGGTGTTGATGACCGAATCCACTTTCGGTGCACCGCCGCAGTCACCAACGCCGTGCAGGATCTCGGCGAACGGCAAATCGTAGCGTTTCATGTTGTCGTGAAGCTTTTTGCGAACGGCGGGATTATCACGCACGGTTTTCAGCACCAAGGTGTAATCCTTTGCATCCAGCGATGCGTAGATCCAGTTTCCGTCAACACCGTACCAGCGGCCAAGGTCAAACGGGATCCCATAAGCAGAGCTCCACATAAGCTTTTGCGTGGTAAAACCGCGCAGACCGCAATGCGCTGCAACACTGGGCAATGCCCAGCCGAAACCGAAACAATCGGGCAGATAGATATCCGCACTTTCCTGCCCAAGGGTTTTGCGAAAATAACCGTTGCCGTAAAGAATGTTGCGAAACAATGCTTCCGGGGACGGAATGTTGACATCACCGTTTTCAAAACAGCTGCCGGAAGCCAGCCATTTACCCTGCGCCGCATATTCCTTGAGCGTTTCAAACTCAGCCGGATAATATTCTTCCATCAATTCATAACGGTAACTTCCCTCAAAGCTGAAACGGTATTCCGGAAAGCGCTTGAACAAAGCAAAATTATCCTTCATGGTTTTCGGGATATACTCACGCAGCGTTGTTTCAAAATCCCAATTCCAGGATGTGTCAAGGTGTGCCGTTGCGACTGTGTAGATTTTTGCGCGCATAACAGGTTCCTCCGTCGGAAGTTGAATATAATTAGAACTATTATAATACATTTTACTGCAAATAAAAAGCAAATTTTTATAAAATACCGAAAAAAGTTTTGGAGGAATTGCGCTTGACTGCTTTTTTACAGGCATTGTTATGGAATCCGCTCTTTCTGGGTCTGTTTCTTGTTACGGGAGGATACTTTTCGGTTTGCTCCCGTTTTTTTCTGTTCCGTCATCCGTTCCGGGTGCTGAAAGCGACCTTCGGGCAAATGCTCCGCACCGATCCCGACGGCATTTCGCCGTTTCGTGCGCTGAGCTGCTCGCTGGCTGCGTGTATGGGAACCGGCAACATCATCGGCGTGGCAAGTGCCCTTTTGCTCGGCGGACCCGGAAGCATTTTCTGGATGCTCCTCTCTGCTCTGCTCGGTATGGCGACAAGCTGTGCGGAAAATATTCTCGGGATCCTGTACCGCCGAAAACAGAAAAACGGGGAATGGTCGGGCGGCTCGCTTTCGTACATGGAAGCCGCTTTCGGGAGCCGGAAAATCGCCCTTTTCTTCGCCTTGAGCTGCGTGGCGGTATCGCTCGGCATGGGCAACATGGCGCAGGTCAACTCCGCTGCCGGATTGTTTCGGGAACAGCTCGGAATTTCGCCGCTTTGGTGCGGGCTTGTTTTGGCTGCGCTGAGCATTCCGGTGATTTTCGGCGGCATGAAACGCATGACCGCTTTGACGGAAAAGCTGATCCCGCTGCTGTGCCTTGCTTTTCTGTTCGCCTGCGGCGGCGTGCTGGTCAAATACCGTTTGAACCTTATCCCGAGTCTTCGCCTGATTCTCTCTCAGGCGTTTTCGCTGCGCAGCGCCGGTTCCGGAGCAGCAGGTTACACGCTTTCGCAGACGGTTCGCATCGGTATTTCCCGAGGCGTGTTTTCCAATGAAGCAGGGCTTGGCTCTTCGCCGCTCATTCATTCCAGTGCTTCAACCGATTCACCGTTCCGCCAGGGACTTTGGGGCAGTATCGAAGTGTTTCTCGACACGGTGGTCATGTGCACCGTCACGGCACTTGTTTTTTTAAGCTCAAACGCCGCTCATACTGCCGCAACACCGACGGAAATGACGGTGCTTGCGTTCACCGGCGTATTCGGCGCATCAGCAGAAATTTTTATCAGCGTCATCCTCGCTGTTTTCGCCTTTGCAACCGTTATCGGCTGGGCGTGCTACGGGGAAAAAGCTGTGCAGTATTGCTTCGGGATAAAAATGCTCCTGCCCTATCGACTGCTTTATTCGCTCTGCATCATTCTCGGTGCCTGCATCAAAGCCGACACGGTTTGGGCGATCGCCGACTTATTCAACGCACTCATGGCTTTGCCGAACCTGTGCGCCCTGCTGTTTTTGCGAAAGGAAATCACGGCGCAAATGAAAAAGCCCTGCCTGCCGGAACCGGCAAGCAAGGCAAAAAGCGAGGCGAGGTCAAACAGATTTTTTCTTTGAGGAAAGAACCTTGATGACAGCAAGAACACCGACGGTCACAACTGCCATGAGCGGTGTGACGATGTAGGGCTTCTGCATCGCCGGAATGGCAACAAGCAAATAACCGGCAAACGAAATCGCCGCCACCGTCAGAGAATAGGGAAGCTGCGTGGACACATGGCTGACATGGTCGCACTGCGCACCGGCAGAGGACATGATGGTGGTGTCGGAAATGGGCGAACAATGGTCACCGCACACCGCACCTGCCAGGCAAGCCGACATACCGATGATATACAATTCCGAACTCGGGTCGAAAATGCTGGTGACGATCGGAATCAGTATACCGAAGGTACCCCAGGAGGTGCCGGTGGCAAAGGACAAGCCGCAGGCAACCAAAAAGATGATGGCAGGCAGGAACGAAGCCAGACCGCTTGCCGCACCCTGCATCAAATCCGCCACATAGAACTTAGCGCCGAGCAGGCCGGTCATATTCTTCAGGGAGGTTGCAAAGGTAAGGATCAGAATAGCGGGAACCATGGCGATAAAGCCCTTCGGAATGGCTTCCATAGCGTCTTTTACGGAAATAACACGGCGTGCCGCCAGGAAAAGGATGGTGAAAATCAGCGCAATCAAGCCGCCCCACGGCAATCCGACGGTTGCATCGGTATTGGAAAACGCATCCACAAAGCCTGCGCCGTCAAAAATACCGCCGACATAAACCAGAGCAAAAACGCACACGACAATCAGCACGATAATCGGCAAAAGCAAATCAATAACCTTGCCTTTCGGGTTGACCTGCGTTTCATCATCGGCTTTGTTCGAGCTTGCAACGGTGAAGAGATCACCGTTCAAAGCGTTTGCTTCAAAATGTTTCATCGGGCCGTAGTTGACCTTCATCACGCTGACGGAAATCACAAAAACGAGGGTGAGCAGCGAATAAAGATTATAGGGGATCGCACGGATGAACAGCGAAATGCCCTGTCCCTCAGCCGTATAGGATGCAACGGCAGCAGCCCAGGAGGAGATGGGTGCGATCATGCAGATGGGTGCGGCGGTCGCATCGATCAGATATGCCAGCTTTGCACGGCTGATTTTGTGCGAATCGGTGACGGGACGCATGACCGAGCCGACGGTCAGGCAGTTGAAATAATCGTCAATGAAAATCAAGACGCCGAGCGCAAAGGTGGCAAGCTGCGCACCGACACGGGTCTTGATGTGCTTTTGCGCCCAGCGGCCGAATGCCGCCGAACCGCCTGCCTGATTGACCAGAGCGACCATGATGCCGAGCAGAATGAGGAAAATAAAAATGCCCGCATTGCCCGACACCGCCTCGATCAAGCCGTCATTTACGATGTTATCCACCGTACCGATAGCGGAAAAATCGGAGGAAAACAAGCCGCCTGCCACAATGCCGATGAACAGGGAGGAATAAACCTCTTTGGTGATCAGGGCAAGACCGATGGCGATAAGCGGAGGAACAAGCGCCATAAAGGTGGAGTAGTATGCGCCCTGCGTCACCTGCCCGCTTCCCTCGCAAGCTTCACAGGGTACGGTGTCAAACTCTTTGGTTTCTTCGTTGTACGCTGCGGTTACACCGCTGCCCTCACAAGCGGAGCAATCGACCGTTTTGCCTTGTGAGCGCATGGTAAAGCCGAGCACAACGACCAGCACAAGCGCAGCTGCGACAGCGATCAGCTTACCGATCGAACTTTTTTTCATGTGTCTTTCTCCTTACGAAAAATTGAAAAAAACCATGAATACACGAAAGTGCACACATGGTTTTGAAAACACAGAAACAAAAGTCCATGATAGCGCTCCACATAATCGTGACAGTACAATACATATTCTGCATTGTCCCAGCCTGACAGGGTACGAAAAGCCTGTCCGCTTCGGCACCTCATCCTTTCGCCGTTCCGCTGTTTCGTCAGCTTTTTCGGAACGCCTACTTTTAATCGGTGCGCCTCTACCTTCGGATGTATTCGGTTTTAACAGTGATATTGTAAACCCCTTTGACTGAAAATGCAAGACTTTTTCCGAAAAAAACCGGATTCACCCCGGAGCTATCAAGCCGCTCACGCTCAAAGGCGGCGAGCGCAAAAGGAACACCCCGGATACAGGGCGTTTGCCTTATATCCGGGGCATTGTTATTGCCTTTTAACGGTACCAAATAAAGCCGAAAAG
>JAZUJI010000115.1:0-6933 GCA_045642685.1 Acutalibacteraceae bacterium
TCAGGATGCGGTGGAACGGTTATTCCAAGTGCGTGAAAATGTTGTCGGATGCAGCCGCACCGATTCGGGTGTCCATGCAAATATGTATTGCTGCAACATCCGAACAGCATCCGTTTTGCCCTGTGATACGGTCGTGAACGGGTTGAATGCCTATTTACCTGAGGATATTGCCGTGCTGAGCTGCCGTGAGGTACCTTATGAGTTTCATGCCCGCTATGACTGCAGTGGCAAGGAATACCGTTACATTATCCGCAACAGCTCCGTTCCGGATCCCTTTTTAGTCAATCGCTGCTGGCAGGTCAAGCCGAAGCTTGATGCCTCATTGATGCACGAACAGGCGCAGGCATTCCTCGGTCAGCACGATTTTTCGGCTTTTTGCTCAGCCGGTGCTTCCACGGTGTCAAATGTGCGGACGGTCACTGCCTTTTCCGTTGAACGGAAAGAGGATGAGATTTTTCTTCATGTTTCGGCAGATGGATTTCTGTACAATATGGTTCGGATCATGGTCGGCACCTTAACACAGCTTTCTCTCGGAAAAATCCCGTTGAATACATTGCCGGAAATAATTGATTCGCTCGACAGGGAGCGTGCCGGCGTAACAGCTCCGCCGCAGGGGCTTTACCTTAACCGTGTTTTTTACGGAGGAGAAATCTATGAAAACGGATGAAGAAAACAGAACAGACAGCCGTTCGCAGGAAGATGAAGCTCTTCGTATACGAATGGAGCAGCGTCGAAAGGAACAGGCACAAAAACGAAAAATCGAGCAGGAAAATAAAGCAAAACAGAAGCAGCGAAACAAGAAAATCTTTTTGGCAATAAAAATTGCTTTCGGTGTTCTGGTGGTGCTTTCTCTGCTCTTTCTGGCGGCGCAGTCGCTGGGGAATATCACTTTTTCCCGTATTTCCGACAGCATCATTCAGTCTTTTTCCAACCTGAAGCCGGGTCCCGGTTATCCGGTCGCAGTTGGCAAAAATAATTGCCTGCGCATGGATACCTTCGGTGATAATCTTGTTTTACTGGAAAAAGACCGTATCGTTATGCTCAATTCCACAGCTAAGGAAACGATGAGCTGCAAGCATACCTTTTCTGCGCCGCGGCTCAGTGTGAGCAACAGCCGGATGCTATTGACCGACAGTAAAACCGGTTGTTATTTTGTGCTGAGCAGTCAGGGGATGCTGCACGAAGGCGATGTGGAAACCGAGGTTTATTGCAGTGCAGTCGGAAACAGCGGCGATTATGCATTCAGCCGTAAATCTGAAAGCAGTGCAAGCATTGTTTCATTCTTTTCCGGCAATGAATATAAAAAACTTTTTGATTTTAAGTGTGATGATGAATACATCATCGGTATTGCGTTTTCACCCAACGGTAAAAAGGCAGCACTCATCGGTATCGGGTGCAAAGATGCTGTGGATTATTCCCGGCTTTACATTCTCTCTCTGAGTGACCAGAAGATCGTCAAAGAATTTACTTACGACGGTATTCGTCTGCATACATTGTTTTTCAGCGATAATACGACTGTCATTACAGCGTTCAAAAACGGCTACAGCATTGTGAAAAATGAAAAAGAACGAACGGATAAGCTGCTTGACGGCAGTGTGATCGCACGCATTGCTGCCGATAAAAACGGGAACTGGGCATTTGCCGTGAACGGATACGGCGATGAAGCCGGCGCGACCGTCTGCGCTTTTGACAGCAAGGGTAATGAGCTGTGCAGTAAGGATTTGGATGCAAAAACAAGCGGATTTGATTACAACGACGGCCGACTTTCCGTTTGCACCTCAGACGGTTCGGTATATTTGATTCGTTCTAGTGACGGTAAGATGGTGAAAAGTGAACAACAATGTGCTTCGCCCGATTCGGTTGCCGTCATTCGGCAGAACATATATGTTTCTGAAAACGGTTCGCTGATAAAACATGAGTTTTAACGGCTTGACCGTGCACGGCTTCTTGTTTTTTTGACATAGTATGATATAATGCTTTGCGAAAGGAGGAAGATATGGATTTTATCCTTCAAAACGCCGTGGATATCGGCTTCATTGTGATTCTGGTCATTACGGTTGCCGCAAACGCCCGAAAAGGCTTTGTCCGCACGGTGCTGACCCTGGCGGCCCTTGTGTTGGCGTTTGGTTTCGCCGAAAAAGCGGCTGAACCGGTGGCGTCGTGGAGCTACGACGCCTTTGTTAACAAAAGAGTCTGCGAAGTGATTGACGAAAACGCAGCAGCTTTCAAAACCGGACAGACAACTCAACAGATCGTGAATGAGGTTGTCGGGCTTATGCCGGAATATTTGAACGATAAGCTGACGAATCAGAACATTGATTTGGATAAGCTTCAGAATCAAATGGATTCCGTTGGCGATATCAGCGGCTTTTCTTCGCAGCAGATCTCAGATTCTCTGGTGAAACCGGCGGCGATGATTTTGCTGAAAATCATTTGCACCCTGTTGTGCTTTGTCGTATTTATGCTGCCGCTTCGCCTGGCGATACACTTTATCTGCAAGGTTGTCAGGCTGCCTGTTTTGCGTTCGGCAGATAAGGCTCTCGGCGGTGTACTTGGCTTTGTGAAGGGAATCATGTTCGTTTATTTGCTTGCGATGCTTTTCGGCTTGGTCGGTCAGGTAACCGCACAGCCGGATGTTAAGCAGGCGATAGAGCGATCGAAAATTGTAACGGCTTGTCAACAAACGGATTTCAGCGGCAGATTTGCCGAATTATTTGATAAAAACAGTACGGAGTGAGAAAAATGAATGTAGTTAAACATTATTTGAAAAATTGGAAAACCATACCGAACCTTTTGTCTTTTTTGCGTATAATCATGGTACCGGTTTTCGGTGTTCTCTTTTATCAAGATCATTTGATTGCCGCTTTGATTGTGCTGGTGGCATCCGGTTTGACGGATTTTTTAGACGGAAAAATCGCAAGACGCTTCAATCAAGTCAGTGAGCTTGGCAAGGTACTTGACCCGATTGCGGATAAAATCACCATGATCACCATTGCCATTCTCATGTTTCTGGAGTTTCACGCCTGCGAAAGCGCATTGATGAAGGCGTTCAGTTGGATTTTCTTTGTATTCCTTGCCAAGGAATTTGTTTTTGTTGTCGGCGGTGCGGCGATGATCGCATTCGGTATCATTCCCGGCGCAGCCGAAATCTACGGCAAGGTGGCAACCTTTGTTTTTTACATCGTGATGGTGGTCATGTTTTTGTTCGGGCCGGAAGTCGGTGTTGTTTCCCGTAATGTGCCGGGTCTTGTTTTGCCGGAGCTTGCCTGTGTAATTCTGGTTTCCGTTTCCGCTTTGCTGACCATTATTGCCTTTATTTCCTATATGCCTGACACACACCGCAAGGTGAAGGCAAGGTTTTCCCCCGAAGGCAAGGCGGCATATGCTGCCGCAAAAGCAGAAAAGCAAACCAAAGTCGTAAAATAATTCAATACAGGAGTAAAAAAAGAATGAAAAGAACCATGTGCAGTAAGTGCCATGAAAGGCCTGCTGTCGTTTTTATTCAGCGCATCGAAAACGGCCAGACAACACCCGAAGGGCTTTGTATTCGTTGTGCGATGGATATGAATGTCGGTCCAATCAAGCAAATGATGGAAAATATGGGTATCACCGAGGATGATATTGACGATATTGATTCTCAGATGACGGCTGCTTTTGAGGGGCTGGATGAAGGCTCCTTTGAAAACGGCGGTGCACCGACTTTTCCGTTTATGCAGGGAATCTTCGGCGGGCAAAATAACCCCGAGGTGGAGGATGGCGAGGAAGCCGGTGTTGAGCCTGAGGAAAAACAGCACCGCTTCGGTAAGAAAAAGAAGAAACCCGATGAGAAAAAAAGAAAATACCTCGGGTTGTATTGCACGGATTTGACCGCCAAGGCACGAGAAGGGAAAATTGACCGTATCATCGGTCGTGATAATGAGATTTACCGTTCGGTTCAGATCCTTTGCCGCCGCACTAAAAACAACCCGTGTCTGATCGGTGAACCCGGTGTCGGTAAAACTGCCATTGCCGAAGGGCTTGCTTTGCGCATTGCTTCCGGTGATGTTCCGGCAAAGCTTGCCGACAAAGAGATTCATCTGTTAGATCTGACTGCTTTGGTGGCGGGTACGCAGTTCCGTGGGCAGTTTGAAAGCCGCATCAAAGGCTTGATTGATGAAGTCAGGGCTGAAGGGAACATTATCCTGTTTATTGACGAGGTTCACAATCTGGTCGGAACAGGTGATGCAGAAGGCTCCATGAACGCCGCCAACATCTTAAAGCCGGCACTTTCCCGCGGCGAGATTCAGATCATCGGCGCCACGACTTTTACGGAATATCGAAAATATATCGAAAAGGATACCGCTTTGGAACGCCGCCTCCAGCCGGTGAAGGTGGAAGAGCCTTCGATCGAGGATACCTATAAGGTTCTGCTCGGCATCAAGGAGTATTACGAAAACTATCACCGTGTGCGTATCAGCGATTCATTGGTGCGTAGTGCCGTCGTTCTTTCCGAACGGTATATCAACGACCGCTTTTTACCCGATAAAGCGATCGACCTGCTGGATGAAGCCTGCACCTGCGCCAACTTGCGCAACAAGTATATCAGTATGTGCGAGCTTGCCGAAAAGAAGCTTGCCGGTCTTCGTGTAGAGGAACAAAAGCTCGCAGAAGCCGAAGAAGCCGATTATGAGGCCATTGCAAAGCTGAAAACGGAGATTCTGGTTGCCGAAAATGAAATCGGCAATCTTTCCGAACTGGCAAAGGATAACGCCGTTACCGAAAACGATATCGCCAAGGTCATCCAGCTGTGGACGGGGATTCCGGCACAAAAAGTGATCGAAAGTGACTTGCGCCGGTTAAGCGATTTGGAAAAGCATATAAAATCGAAATTGATCGGTCAGGATGAAGCGGTCGAGCTGGTTGCCACGGCCATTAAACGCAGCCGGGTCCAGATCAATCCGCAGCGCCGTCCGTCCTCCTTTATTTTCGTTGGGCCGACCGGTGTCGGCAAAACGGAGCTGGTCAAGCTCTTATCGCAGGAGCTGTTTGATACACCCGAAACGCTGATTCGCCTGGATATGTCAGAGTTTATGGAAAAGCACAGCGTGTCCCGTATTATCGGTTCGCCGCCCGGTTATGTCGGCTATGATGAAGCCGGTCAGTTGACCGAAAAAGTGCGCCGCAAGCCGTATTCAGTTATTCTCTTTGATGAAATCGAAAAAGCGCATCCCGATGTGATGAATATTCTTCTTCAGATTTTGGATGAGGGAAAAATCACCGATGCACAGGGGCGCACCGTCAGCTTTGAGAATACGGTTATCATCATGACTTCCAATGCCGGAAGTGAACGCAAGGAAAGCACCCTCGGTTTTGCCAAGGATGCTTCTGCGGCATCCAAAGAAAAAGTTATGAAGGCTTTGCGGGAATTTTTGCGCCCGGAATTTATCGGTCGTGTGGATGAAATTGCCGTATTTAATGATTTGACGCAGGAAAATTATAAGGCTATTGCCACCCTGATGCTCAACGAATTGGTTGAACCGCTTCGTGACAAGGGAATCGTGCTGGCATGGTCGGAGGATGGTCCGAAAGCACTTGCCGCTATGTGTGACGGCAGCCGCGGTGCCCGTGATTTGCGTAACGCCATTCGGCGCAATGTCGAAGATAAAATCGCCAATGCGATCGTGGAAAGTGTTGACGGCAAGCCGATTTCTTCAGTTTCACTTTCTGCTGATGAAGACCGGATCGCTGTTACGGTGCAGTAAACCGCAAATGATAAAAAAGCAAGCACAGAGTGATCCGGCAAAGTGAGGATCACTCTGTGACTTGATATTCACGACAGCCTGTACTTTTGAAAAGATCAAAATTGAAAGGGCATTTGCTTATGCTGACTAAAATAGGGGCATTTTTTATGGCAATTTTATCTTTTTTCAATGTTCTTTTTGCAGGATACATCAAGCATTATCCGGATAACAGAATATTCCTTGACCGGTATTACACCGACAGAAAGGACGAGAGACAGAAATACGACCTTGTGTTCCCTAAAAACGCCAAAGGCGATCTCGGGCTTGTTCTTTGTATTCACGGCGGTGGTTGGGTCGCAGGAAGTAAAAACGATTATACGGAAAGTCTTTTTCAGGTCAGTGAAGAAAAGGGTATTGCCGCTGCCTGTATAAACTACCGATATGTTTCCGAAAATGTCAGCTTCGGCGATGTTCTTGACGACATTACGTCCGCGCTTGCGGCAATCAAGACAAAGGGCGCCGAATACGGCGTAAATTTTGACAAAGTGCTTTTAACCGGCATTTCGGCCGGAGGTCATCTTTCCCTTCTTTACGCATACACAAAGAAGAATGCTGCTCCGATTAAGCCTGTATGTGTGGTTGAGCTTTGCGGGCCGACTGACTTGGAAAATCCGTTTTTCTACTCTGTTGAAAACCGTGTCGGCGCGTCGGCAGGCGTGGAATATTTCCGCAATATCATAAGCAACGGCATCGGCTTTGATATTGACCTTGACAACTTTGATACAGCTCGAAATGCGATGAAGGAATACTCTCCGATAAATTATGTTGACGGAAATTCTGTGCCGACTGTTTCAGGCCAGGGCGAAATTGATGATATCGTTCCCTATCAGAATTCACTCGATCTTAACAGGAAGCTTACCGAATTTAATGTTGAACATACATTTATCTCTTTCCCGAATTCAAATCACGAATGTGAAGATAAAAAGTCCATGTCGGCAATCATGGAATTATTCTTTGAATATATCGACACTTACCTTAAGGAGGAGCAGTCATGACAAACGAAGAATTAAATAAACAGGCTCAGAGAGAGTGCTGCAGTGCGGCAACAACCGCGCATCACGGCGGAGAAGACGGCAAATCCTTCTGGAATGCTGAAGCATTTCAGTTCATGTATGTCCCCTCTTTTCAGTTTCCGCCCATATCGGGATGCAGA
>JAZUJI010000116.1:0-11234 GCA_045642685.1 Acutalibacteraceae bacterium
TATGACCCGATGTGCGGTTCCGGCACAATTTTAATTGAGGGTGCCCTGGCGGCGATGAATATTGCACCGGGCTTACGCCGAAACTTTTCTTGTGACCGTTGGGAACAGCTCGACCGCAGTATCTGGAATGTTGAAAAAGAGCGAGCCAGAGACTTAGAAAAACGCGAATGTGATTTTGCGGCTTTCGGTTCCGACCTTGACCCGGAAGCGGTTCGTATTGCTCAAATCAATGCCCGACAGGCAGGCGTTGCCGATAAGATCCATTTTTCGGTTGCCGATGTGAAAGATTTTCAGGGCAGTACGGAGCACGGCACATTGATCTGTAATCCGCCTTACGGTGAACGCCTGCTTGACAGCAAAGAGGCTGTTCGTCTTTATGCGACAATGGGCAGGGTGTTTGAACGCAGGCACGGCTGGTCTTATACGATCATCAGTCCGTCTGAAACCTTTGAAAACGACTTCGGCAGAAAGGCGGACAAGCGCCGCAAGCTCTACAATGGTATGATCAAGTGCCAGGCATTTATGTATTTTAAGTAAGAAAGGCAAAATGTATAATGAAACATGTTTTTATTATTAATCCCAGCGCAGGAAAAGGTAAGTCCTTGTCGGTTATCGAACCGATGATTCGGGAATATTTCATCAAAAACGGCGGCGATTACGAAATCCATGTTACCGCACATTCTTCAGAGGGAATCGACTTTGTCCGCAAATATCCGGAGGGTGAGGAAACGGTTCGGTTTTATGCCTGCGGCGGTGACGGAACGCTTTTTGAAGTGGTGAACGGCGCATACGGCAAGAAAAATGTCGAGGTTGCGGTGATCCCGCTTGGCTCCGGCAACGATTTTATTCGTTTGTTCGGCAGCAAAGAACAGTTCATTAACATCGAAGCACAGGTAAACGGAACACCGTTGGAGCTTGATGTCATTAAGTGCATGGATAAAATTGCTATCAATCAGTGCTCCATGGGTCTTGATGCCGAGGTGTGTGCCAAGCAGACCTACTTCAAAAAAATCCCGATTTTTTCGGGTGAAACGGCATATACGGCATCCCTGCTTTATTGCTTCATCGGCCGTATGAAAAGCATTTTTACGGTCAAAGTGGATGACGGTGAGGCATTTACGCAGCCTACGCTGTTTTGCGTCGGTGCCAATTCCCGCTGGTATGGCGGCGGATATATGGCCGCACCCCATGCAATGCCCAACGACGGATTGCTGGATTTTGTTATCGTTAAAAAGAATATGCCGAGAATTAAATTGCTGTCACTGATTAACCGCTACAAAAGGGGTGAGCATCTTGATTGGGATATCACGAACTTTGTGCGCGGTAAAAAGCTGACCATTCACAGCGATAAACCGGCTGCTGTGAATGTGGACGGTGAATGTGAGTATGTGACGGATTGTTCGTTTGAGATTATCGAAAAGGGCATTACTTTTGTTGTGCCGACTACCTCTACCTATTTTGACGATGTAAAAAAAGGAATTATCTGTGATTCAAAGCCACTGGTTCGTTAAAACACATCCTCTCCGAACGGAGAGGATTTTTTCGACGGCTGAAAGAATATGATTGCAAAAAAACGGTGATGAAAAATGCTTCATGAAATTCTGTCGCATTGGTCGGATATCCTTCTCTTGCTTTTGATTCTGGCTGCGGTCATTTTTGCCGTGGCTGTAATCATCCGAAGAAGAAAAAGCGGAAAGTCCTCCTGCTGCGGGGGTTGTTCTTCCTGCCCGATGAGTGGGGAGTGTCACAAGAAGGGCAGGTAACCTGACTTTTAGGGATTTGATTTTAATGGAATCGGAGGAGTGTTTATGTTTTCACGAATGATCCGTATTATTATGTGTGTGGTTGTTTTATTAAGCTCTTTTGCTGCGTCTGCGGATTCTGATGTAATAAAGTACCGTGATATGCCTTACGGGACGGATATGAAACGGCAGATCCTTGACTTGAACATACCCAAGTCGGTTACGGGTGAAGCCAATATGATCCTTCTGATTCACGGCGGAACATGGTGCGCGGGAAGCAAGGATGATTATGAGCAGGCACTGAATGATTATTCCGAGCAGGGGATCATCAGTGCTGCGATCAATTACCGCTACTGCGGTGAGCCGAACAAAGCGACCGTGTATGATATCATGGATGATATTTCCGCTGCGCTGAAAACGATAAAAGTTCTTGCTTTACTCAACGGAGTTAAGCTCAAAGGCGTTATGCTTGACGGCGGCTCGGCGGGTGCTCATTTGTCGCTTATGTATGCGTATTCAAGAGCCGGTGAAGCTCCCGTGAAGCCCGTTGCCGTCATTGCCCGGGCACCGGCCACCGATTTCACCGATATGACCTTTTATGACGGTTCACTGCATGACATTGACCCTGAGAAGTGGTGTATCCCCGAAAAAGAGTGGTGCACGCATCTTTCTTATATGACAGGCAAACGGATCACACGGTATAATCTCAGCCGAAAAACGGATGCTTTGTACGATATTTCTCCCATAAAATATGTGAACGAGAACAGCGTTCCCACGATAATCGCCCATGGCACAAAGGATACGGTTCTTCCTTATGCAAATTCTGTTGCTCTTGATGCCAAGCTTACGGAGTACGGCGTAGAGCATGAATTTATTACTTATTACGGCGCATGGCACGGTTTGCAGGATTGCCCGGAGGGTGATGCGGCGTTCATAAAGGTTTATCAGGAATATGTTCAAAAATATGTGTTGAATTGAGGTGACGGGCAATGAATTGCCAAAGAATAATTGCTTTATTTTCAGCGTTGCTGAGCGTAGTGTTCGCCGGTACGCCGTTTGCACGGAATTTTGTTGACGATTCTCAAATCGAGCATAAGTACATTATTATTCAGGATGCGGTCAGCGATAAAAGTGCTGAAATGCTTATCGGCCTTTACGGTGAAAACGATCCCGATAATGAAATTCTGTATGCAATGGGTGTGTGCGGGCCGATGCTGCTGTCGGATTCACCCGAG
This sequence comes from Acutalibacteraceae bacterium, assembly GCA_045642685.1. Lineage (GTDB taxonomy): Bacteria > Bacillota > Clostridia > Oscillospirales > Acutalibacteraceae > UBA8612. Next base: position 2,978 of record JAZUJI010000116.1, read on the forward strand.
GTTATTGCGCAGAAAACAGAGGAAGCGTTTGCCTTTGCCGTTAAGTATAATATTCCCGTGTGGTTTCAGATCGACGATGTAAACAATCAGAATTTTGCTTATATCGGCGAAGCGGCCGTTACCTGTGAAAAATGGTACGAAAACCCGCTGAATGTCGAAAAAACAGGCTTTGGGGATGCTCCTCTTGCAACTTATTGGTTTAACTGGGGCACCTGGATGACAACGCCTGCCATGCCGTGTTTTAATTCGCCGAGCTATGTTTCGTTTATTCGATCACAGCTGAAAAACGGTTTTCTTCCCGTTCTTTCAAAGTGGCTTGATACCCTTGAAAAAGTGGGGAAGGAATATCTTTTCGCCGGTGTAAGTGTTGGTTGGGAAACAAGGATGCCCGATTTTTCACATGTTCCGAAGGATGCCATTGACCAGTGCGGCAGACAGGTCACGGATGCGGAAAGGCAGATGACGGGCTACAGAGCCCTTGAAAATCTCGGATGGAATGAAGAAAAAATACAAGCAGAAGCCAAAAAACAGCACATCAGCGCCGAGCGGTGCCGGTTTGATCTGATAGCGGAAATCGTGCACGATTATTCCGAGATGATAGCCAAAGCGATTTATGATATCGGTGTTGAAAAAACAAAAATTTTCACGCATTTTATTATAGATACAAATATTATCACGACCGATAAAAAGCTTGATTACAATTCTTCCTATGTATCGACTGCCGTAAATGATTATTCGACTCCCGGCTTCACCAACAACAGCAATGTTTCCTTCAAACGGCTCAATACACTCAAACAGAAAATCGCAAAAGCCGATCCGGCACAGCAGCATTACGGAATTGTGGAAGGTTATGCCGCCGGACTGAATGAAAATGTGAAGGAGACCCGAAAGTATTTCAACAGGCTGTTTAACAGTGGAGCGATTGTGGTGGCTGTTTACGGAATACATGAAACGGACCCGAATTCGTATTACTATGTTCCGAAAACGGTTGACGCACCCTTTAACCGGGCGATTCGTCAGCTTCTCCACTGATTATGCACGCAAAAAAAGTCGTCCGCACGGTATTTTTGCTGAATGTGCCGTAAATGAAATACTCGATAATCGGAGAATACTAACGATCAACTTGCAGGCTCAGCTTCGCTATAACAACAAAAACACCGCATAATCGGTGGGAACTCAACCGTTTCCCCGAAAATGCGGTGCTTTTTAATGCGTTTTCAGCCATTCATCAAGATATTCCATTTGTTCCTGCGTATGGAACCAATGCTCGCCGCCTTTCATCACAGTGACCGCTGCGCCGGTTTTTTCGGCAAAGGCGGTAATGGTTTCAAGTGAAGTCAGGGAATCCTTTTCTCCGTAAAGAATGAGTGTCGGGGTATTCCACACGATGGTTTTTTCCCGGACATAACAAAGGTATTTCCATGACAGCGTTTCCCTGAAGGCAGTTTGGATTTCTTTCTTTTCCTCCAGTTCTTTTTCCGTTACACCGGCTTGTATCATCCTGTCGGTTATAAGCTTTTCCATATTGACAACAGGGGAAATGAAGTAAGCCTTCGTGACTTTGCTGCCCATATCTGCATATAAGGTAAAAAAAGCACCGATGCTGTTGGCTATGATCATAATATCATCGTATTTTTCACTTAATCTGCTGAAGTATTCCGAAAATTCACACTTTGCCTCCCATGGCGTTTCAGCTCGGTAATCAAAGCCTGCGACCTCGCAATCCGGAAAGAGTGATTTGTAATGTTCGGCTTCAGCGGCATTTCCGCCCTTGCCATGAATATAAACGACCGCTGTGTTCATTTGGTTTGATCCTTTCGTTTTACGGCAAGAATATACCCGACGCCTTCGGGCGCCTGCATGATATGCTCGGGATTGGCTGCATTATATGCGGCAAAATACTGTTCTGTCATTTCAGAATCACTTAAATGCTCGTAAATCAGAAAGCCGCAGCTTTGCAGCAGTTTTTCCAATTCCTCAAAAGAATAAGCTGCTTTCATCTTCTCGCCGGCACCGGCGGCCAGCGTTTCGTTTTTCTTTGTTACCGGGCTTTCCTGTTCGGTCTGATAATCAAAACATATCGCAGAGCCTTGCGTCATCAGCCCGTTTATGCTGTGAAGCAGGCTTTCAAAGTCGCTTTTTTCAAGATAGTAGGTAAGCCCCAACAAGCTGCCGAAGCTTTTCCGTTCGGTGTCAAATCCGCAGTTTATCAGGTGCTTTTCCCAGCCGTGCGCAGCTAAATCACACGGCACATAGACAGCCTCACAGCTTAAACCGGCAGCACGGAGCCTTGCTTTTTTATCCTCGATCACTTCCGGCACATCCAGCTCAAACACACGCAGCCCGTTGTTCTGATTTCTAAGCGAATAGGTATCATAACCCGAAGCGAAAATCATATATTGTCTGCATCCGAGCTTTTGCTCATTTTGCAGCATTTTTCACAGTAGGTACTTTTTCCGAGTACCGAAGGAGATAGCTGACTGTCTGCGATTTTTCTCAGTCCTTCCTCAGCCGACCCTTGATAATTCGGCAGAAAAAAGGAGATTCCCTGCATAAGGCTTGCGGCGATTTCTCCATAATCGTTTCCGAGTATTGCTTCGGCTTTATTGTCGTCAAAGATAAATACCTCATTATTCTTGTGGTGATATGCCCTTGCAAAGGCACTCATTTTTGCTGTCAGATTGTTCATATTTCGATTTACCGTTCCTTTTATATTTCCCGCAGTTAATGATTTGTTTTGCTGAAAAGCTTTTATTTATTTGTCGCTTTTGAAAAAATGCAAAAATTAAAATCGACAAACCTCGTCAGAGACTTGTCGATTTTGGTGGGAGAGGGTGGATTCGAACCACCGAAGGCAGTGCCGACAGATTTACAGTCTGTTCCCTTTGGCCGCTCGGGAACTCTCCCGTAAATATTGGAGCTGGTGGACGGACTCGAACCCCCGACCTGCTGATTACAAATCAGCTGCTCTACCAACTGAGCTACACCAGCGTTTGATGCTTGACTACTATATCATAAAGCGTGCCTTTCGTCAAGCTTTTTTTGAAAATATCTGACAAAAATCCGAATATGGCGGCTTTCAAAACGGTGACGGAATCTCAACTTCATCAGAAATGCAATAAAAATAAAATTTTGTTTGAAAAATGCGGGAAATCGTGCTATGATGTTACCATCATGACAATGGAGGTTTTTTGTTTTGGATAACGAAAACAAAGACGAAGAGCTTTTGGGGCTGCAGCCTGAAGCTGATGCGGAAAATCCGACGGCATCCGACAGCCAAGTACAGCCGGAAAGCTCGATCGAAGAAGAAACCGTTGCACGGCTTGTGTCAATGGAAGAAGAGGCGGCTCTTGATTTTTCACAGGATATTCCCGTGACACCGCTCGAAGAGAATGAAGACGGCGGCGAAGAAGATGAAGCGCCTGCCGAAGAAATGTGTATCCTGTGCGGTGAAAAACCGGCAGATAAAAGCTATGGGGAAGATTACGACCTGTGCGCCGAGTGCCGCAAAAAAATGATGAAAACACCGCTGAGCTTCAGTTCGCTTTTGATTTTTGTCATTCTTCTCGGAATCGGTTTATTCGGCTGGGTATTGTCTGCCGCGCAGCTTCCTTCTTTACAGGCTGTTACAGCCGGTTATGACTATGCGCAGAAAAACCAACTGTATTCGGCGGTTCAGTCGTTCAGCGGTGCCGGCAGCGTCGGTTGGAAAACAGCAAGAAGTGCGATCGGAATGTACCAAAAATCCGGGTATCTGAGCGGAATCAATTCCACGGTGTCGACTTATTTCTATGATACAAAGGCTGATACCGGTGCCAAGCTTACCTGGGCAGATAAAGTCGGCAAAGCAAACCTGAACGCTCCCTGGAACAAAGATGTGAAGAAGGTTTATTCGGATTACACCAAGGCAATGAAGGCTTATGAGAAGTATTATGCGTATTTCTCAGAATATGACGAACAGCTGTATTACGGTGAAATCCAGGTGAAAGATGTACCGTATGACAGCTTGATCAAAAAGCTTGAGGAAGCGAAGAAGACCGATACCTCCACAGAAGGCCTTGCTTTCACCAGCTATTGTGAGTGGTATCTGACCTCTAATTGCGATAAGGGGCTTGACCTTGAGCTGAAATATATGAAAGAGGTTCAGAAGGTGCGCCCGGATTACACATGGCTGTACCTTTCTGAGCTGACGGAATTGCTGATCAATTCCGAGGATTACGAAACGGCTGAGCAGTATTGTAAGCAGATGGAGCAGGCGAATGCGGATGATTATTATGCTCAGTATTACCGTGCGATGATTCTTCGTGCAAAGGGTAAATACGATGAAGCGATCGCTCTCATGGATGAGATCATAGAGGATTACGACAACAACGGTTTTTATCTTGCCTATTACGAGGCAGGTGTCAGTGCTTTCCTCAAAGGCGATGTCAAAAAGGCAAAATCCTATATTCAGGTTTGCTATGACGGTGAGTATCTCAACTACGATACGGCGAATTTCTATGCGCTGCTGTGCAAAGCCGGCGGCGATAACAAGGGCTATGAGGAAGTTGTCAAAATGCTTCAGGGCTACGAAATGGAAATCAGCCCGACCGTTGAAAAATATTTCAGCAAAAAAATTACGGCTCAGCAGCTGTTCAGCAAAAACGGAAATGTGTTTGAACAGGTGACCGAGGAAAGTGAGGCGTCCGAACAGAAATGACCGTGTTTTATGTAATTACAAAATTTTTGACCTTCCCCGGTGCGATCACCAAGACGCTGTTTGAACACATTATGTGCAAGATCCTCAAGCTTCCGGTGGAAGATACCCGCTGCCTGCGCACCGATGAAATGTGCGGACACATTGAGCACGAGCTGGCAGAGCGTCCGGCGGCAAGCTTCTGGTATTGCTTTATTCCCGGTTTGCTCAATTTCTTCCTCGGTTTGAATCTGTCGATTTTTGCCATTATCAACATTTTTGTTCTCGGCAATTATTCCGGCTTTATCGAGAACAATGCGTTTCTTTCCAATCTGTTTGCTTCGGCATTGACGAACAATACGGTTTTGGTCAACACGATGAATTTCCTTTTGCCCTGTTTTTTCCTGTGGCTCGGCTTTTCCATGTTTGTCAATCTTTCTCCGCTGCCGGAGGATGCCCTGCTGATGAAAGAGCAGTATAAGAACCTCAACGGTTTTCTCAAGGTGATTTTTGCGCCCGGTTGTTTCTTGATGCGCATCGGTTCCGTGCTTGAGAGCAAGGGTTTGACTTTCCTTCTGTTTACGGCGATTTGCGTTGTTTTTGCAATTCTGTAACAGGTGAAGTGACTGCCACGATACCCAGCGTTGATTGATCCGGAATACTCTTTTTGCGGCGAGTGAGCACGGCAGATGCCCGGCTCACTCGTTTCGTTATTGTCGGGACATTTTGTGAAGTGCGATTTTTACAGACTTTTGCGGCATGAATATGATTCCGGCGTGCGAAAGGCTTGACATCCTTTTTTTTCGCTGTATAATATTACCGAACAAAATAAATATAAGGAGAGAAAGAATATGAGAGAAATCGGTAAGTCCGATAAACTTCAGCTTGTTCATTCCGATATTCGGGGTCCCGTCTTTGTTGAGGCTATGCGTATGCGCAAGGAAGGCATTGATGTGCTTCGCCTGAACACCGGCAATCCCGCTACCTTTGATTTCAAAATGCCCGACAGTGTGCGTCACGCCTTGCTTGACAACGCCGATAAGGCAGTTGCTTACTGCGACCTTAAGGGTATGCCCGATGCAAGAGAGGCAATTTGCAATTATCACAAGGGCAAAGGCGTTCAGGGTATCACCCCGGATGACTGCTTCATCGGCAACGGCGTCAGTGAGCTTGTCACCATGGCTTTGACTGCATTGCTCAACTACGGCGATGAGATCCTGGTTCCGGCTCCCGATTACTCTTTATGGACAAATTCCGTCCACATTGCCGGTGCAAAGCCTGTTCATTATATCTGTGACGAGCAGTCTGCCTGGTACCCGGATATGAACGATATCCGCAGCAAGATCACACCTAAGACAAGAGCGATCGTTATCATCAACCCCAACAATCCCACCGGTGCGCTTTACCCGAAAGAGGTTTTGGAGGAGCTTGTTCAGATCGCCCGTGAAAACGATTTGGTCGTTTTCTCCGATGAAATCTACGATCGCCTGGTCATGGATGACCTTGAGCATGTGTCTACCGCTTCGCTGGCACCCGATTTACTCGTCTGCACCATGAACGGCCTTTCCAAGTCCCACATCATCTGCGGCTTCCGCTGTGGCTGGATGGTCGTCAGCGGTCCGAAGGAGAATGCCCAGGGGTTCATTGCCGGTCTGGTTCAGCTTTCCGCTATGCGCCTTTGCGCCAACGCACTGATGCAGCTCGTTATCCCGGCAGCTCTCAATGACCCGGAGAGCACCCGTGAAATGATCGTTCCCGGCGGCCGCCTTTACGAACAGCGTGAGGCCTGTTGCCGTGAATTGGAAAAGATCGACGGCATTTCCTTCGTCAAGAACTCGGCGGCTTTCTACATTTTCCCGAAGATTGATGTGAAGAAGTTTAACATCACGGATGATCAGCAGTTTGCCATGGATTATCTCCACAGCAAGAATGTCATGATCATCCCGGGCCGCGGTTTCAGCTGGGATGCTCCCGACCATTTCCGTATTGTTATGCTGCCTGAACCTGAGAAGATGGCGAAAGCCATGCGTGATCTCGGTGATTTCCTCAAGGATTATCACCAGAACTAATCATACGCTTCGATCCATTGCTGCAGCTCCTCCGGCGAAGAAACCGGGATCCCGTTTTGGATCCGTTTGATTTCTTCGTTCGGCAGGCTGTCCAGAGGGCAGTCCAGAATTTCCTGCGGCTGCTGTGCGTTGTTCTCAAAAACGGCATCTTTTCCGTTGTATTCTTTGATCCAGTACACATAGCCGTCTGCTTGCTCGGAGCGGACGGCTTTTTGTATGCCGAAAGCGGAAAAGCCGATGCAGACTGCCAGCGAGAGGAAAAGGAAAGCCTTTTTGATTTGTGTCATTTTTTCTCACCCGAGGCTTATTTTTTCAGAAATTCTTCAAAATATTCAAAAAACAGGAAAAGTTTTTAGACAAAATCATTAAGTTTTGCAAAACTACTTTCTTTTTTCTGCCGGTATGCTATAATACTAAATATCTATAATGGTATTTTTATGTTTGCTGAGGGATAATGAATGGATAACAAATCAAATAATCGGGCGCAGGGGATTCCGATTTCCAAAAAGCAGCCCCAGCCTCCGAAAAAACCAACAGGCAAAAAACCAAAGGCCGACAAATCCGGCATGAGCTTTTCCGAGCGTTTGAATGAGCTTTCCATGGTCTGGAAAATTTTGCTCGGAGCAGCTGTGGTTTTTGTTCTCACGGGTATCATCGTGTGCTCCTATGTGTTTTTCAGCGTTTTCAGCGTGGCACACGGAGAAGCTGTTATTGACCTGAACGAATACCAGGTGAATCAAAACCAGACCTCCATCATTTACGCCTATGACACCAATAACAAGATTTTTGAGCTGCAGCGGCTGCACGGCAACGTCAACCGTATCTATGTCAGCATCAATGAAATGCCCAAGGATCTGCAAAAGGCTTTTGTCGCATTGGAAGATAAACGCTTTTACGAGCATAAGGGCGTGGACTGGATTCGCTTTGTAGCGGTTTTCATCAAAGACCATTTCCGCACGGGCGGTTCTTCTATTACACAGCAGCTTGTTAAGAACATCACCGGTGAGCGTGACGCAACCTTTGTGCGTAAGTTTAACGAGATCGGCATTGCTCTGAATCTGGAAAATAACTTCAACAAAACACAGATCCTCGAGGCATATCTGAATACGCTTTATCTGGGTGAGGGCTGCTACGGCGTGAAAACGGCGGCGGAAAAGTATTTCGGCAAAGATGTGTCCGATCTTAACCTTGCCGAATGTGCCTGCCTTGCTTCCATCACCAAAGCACCCTACGGTTATGACCCGCTGGTAAACCCGGCAAACAACCGGGAACGCCAGTTGGACTGCCTGAACTGTATGCTGGAACAGGGTAAAATCACAAAACAGGAATACAGCGAAGCGGCAAATTGCGAGCTGATCCTCACCAACAGCGAAAAGTATATTGCGCAGAATCCCGAAAAAATTGAGGAAGAAAAGGAAGAAAAAGAAACTCCGCAGAGCTTTTATGTTGATTTCATTATCGACAGCCTTTACGACCAGTTTATGAATGAAAAGGGGATGTCCAAGCAGGAGGC
>JAZUJI010000117.1:0-4036 GCA_045642685.1 Acutalibacteraceae bacterium
TCGGCACCTGGGGCTTGCCGCAGATGGTGCAGAAATATTTCGGTATCAAAGATGATTCACAGGCCAAACGGGGCATCAAGATTTCCACTTTCTTTGCGTTTCTGGTGGCAGGCGGCGGTTACTTCATCGGTTCGCTTTGCCATAAGTTCTATTCGGCGCAGACCATGCCGCCGCAGGATTCGATCGTTCCGCAGATGCTTAAGGATTCCGAATTGCCCGCCATTTTGCTCGGCGTTGTGCTGGTGCTTCTCATTTCCGCTTCGGTTTCCACGCTCTGTTCGGTGACGCTTACGGCTTGTTCCACGCTTTCCATTGACCTGATTCGTGAGAAAGCAAAAAGCATGACCGATAAAAAGACCGCAACGCTCACCAAGGTGTTTTGCGCCGTGTTCGTGGTTTGTTCTTATATCGTGGCGAACACCGATACACCGATTCTCGACATGATGAGTTATTCCTGGGGCATCATTTCCGGCTCATTCTTAGCACCCTATGTGCTGGCTCTTTACTACAAACGCCTGAACCGTTTCGGCGCATGGAGCGGTGTTCTGACCGGCTTTGTCATTGCTCTTGTTCCGGCAACGGCAAAGGTCATCACCATGTTCGGCGTTACCGGCGAAGCCGTTACTTCACTTGCCGCAAAGGGTCCGCTGTTTGCCTGTATCGCCATGATCGCATCCCTGCTGGTCTGCGTTGTGATGAGCGAGCTTACGCAAAAATCAAAAGCATTGGATAACCGTTTCTTCTACAACGGTGTTGTAGAGAATGAATAAACAGGAGGAAAGATAACGTGTTTTTTCAAAAAGACATTGAAACCATGCCGCGCAAGCAGCTGGAAGAGCTGCAGTTGGAGCGGCTGAAATGGACGGTGGATTATTGCTACCGCAATGTGCCGTTTTACACCAAAAAGCTGGATGAAGCCGGTGTAACCGCCGACAAGATCAAGTCTCTTGATGATGTTCGCTATATTCCGCCCACGACCAAAGCGGATCTGCGGGATAATTATCCGTTCGGTCTGTTTGCCAAGCCGATGAAGGATATCGTTCGTATCCATGCTTCCTCCGGCACGACCGGTAAGCCGACCGTGGTCGGTTACACCAAGCACGATTTGGATATGTGGTCGGACTGTGTGGCTCGTATCGTTACCGCCGCCGGTGCAACAAGCGATGATATTGTTCAGATTTCTTTCGGCTACGGTATGTTTACCGGTGCACTCGGTCTGCACTACGGCCTTGAAAAAGTCGGTGCTTCCGTTGTTCCCAATTCCAGCGGCAATACGGAGAAGGCTCTGATGTTCATGCGTGACTTCGGCACGACCGCTCTGGTTGCCACACCGTCCTATGCCATGCATATGTGCGATACCGCCAAAAAGCTGGAGTATCCGATGAGCGCATACAGCAAGCTGCGTCTGGGCTTGTTCGGCAGCGAGGGATGCACCCCCGAAATGCGCAGTGAAATTGAAAAGGGCTGGAATTTGTTCGCCACCGATAACTACGGTATGAGTGAGCTGATGGGTCCCGGCGTTTCCGGCGAATGTGAGGAACGCTGCGGCTTGCACTTCAATGAAGATTACTTCCTGCCCGAAATCGTCGATGCCGAAACGCTCGAACCGAAAGCAGAGGGTGAATTTGGCGAGCTGCTGGTTACAACGCTCACCAAAGAAGGGATTCCGCTGCTGCGTTACCGTACCCGTGATATTACCCGTTTGAATTATCAACCCTGCAAGTGCGGCAGAACCCATGTCCGCATGGAAAAGGTGCAGGGCCGCAGCGATGATATGCTGAAGATCCGTGGTGTAAATGTGTTCCCGTCCCAGATCGAAAGCGTGCTGATCGCTATGGATCAGGTCAGCCCCCATTATCAGATCGTGGTTCGCCGGGAAGGCTTTGCCGATACGCTGGAAATTCAGGTCGAGCTTGTGGACAGCAGTCTGCTCGACAGCTTCTCCAAGATCGAGGAGCTTCAAAAGCTTATCGGACACCGTATTCAGACCGTTCTCGGGATCCAATGCAAAATCAGCATTGTCGAGCACGGCACCATTGAGCGTTTTGTCGGCAAGGCAAAGCGTGTGGTTGATTTAAGACCGAAGAAGTGAGGAACGATTATGTCAAAAGAACTGAAAATAGGAAATGAAGCCGTTGCCATGGGCTTATATGAAGGCGGCTGCCGTGTGGCATCCAGCTACCCCGGCACACCCAGCACGGAAATCACGGAATGTATCAGCAAATATGAAGATGTTTACTCGGAATGGGCACCCAACGAAAAGGTTGCCATGGAGGTTGCGGTCGGTTCGGCGATTGCCGGTGCAAGGTCATTTTGCGGCATGAAGCATGTCGGTCTGAATGTGGCGGCAGATCCGCTGTTTACCGCATCGTATACAGGTGTCAATGCCGGTATGGTGATTGCCGTTGCCGATGACCCCGGTATGCACTCTTCACAAAATGAGCAGGATTCCCGCCATTATGCCAGAGCCTCCAAAACCCTGATGCTTGAGCCGGCAGATTCTTCAGACTGCCTGAATTTTGCCAAGCAGGCTTACGCACTTTCCGAAAAATTTGATACGCCGGTCATTCTCCGCCTGACCACCAGAGTGGCACATTCCCGCAGCCTTGTTGAGGCGGGGGAGAGAGAGGATTGCGGTGTTAAAGAATACACCAAGAATCCGCAGAAATATGTGATGATGCCCGCTATGGCGAGAAAAAGGCATATCGTTGTGGAGCAGCGTACGCTTGATGAAATTGCGTGGGCAGAAGAATGTGAACTGAACCGTGTGGAAATGAATGACACCCGAATCGGTGTGATCGCCGCCGGTATTTGCTATCAGTATGCCAAAGAAGCACTCGGCAAAGCCGCTTCTTATCTGAAGCTCGGCTGTGTGTGGCCGCTTCCCGTTAAAAAAATCAAGGACTTTGCCGCACAGTGCGACAAGGTCTATGTGCTGGAGGAGCTGGATCCGTTCATCGAAGAGCATTGCAGAATGAACGGTGTTGAGGTCATCGGCAAGGAAGCGTTCAGCCTGCAGGGTGAATATTCCCAAAGTCTGATCGCCAAAGTGATCCTCGGCAAAGAAACCGAAAGCCTTGCGACCGACCTTGAAATTCCGCCTCGTCCGCCCGTGCTTTGCGCCGGCTGTCCGCACCGCGGTTTGTTCTATTCGCTCAAACGCCTCGGCGTTACGGTCAGCGGTGACATCGGCTGTTATACGCTCGGTGCTTTAGAGCCGCTCGGCATGATCGACACCGTTATCTGCATGGGTGCATCGGTTTCGGGGCTTCACGGCCGCAACAAGGCAAACCCCGAAAACGAAAAGAAGTCGGTTGCCGTTATCGGCGATTCTACTTTTATGCATTCGGGTGTGACCGGTCTGATTGATATTGCCTACAATCAGAGCAATTCGACGGTTATTATTTTGGATAACAGCATCACCGGCATGACCGGTCATCAGGAAAACCCGACGACCGGCAAAACGATCAAGGGTGACCCGACAACAGCGGTGAATCTGGAGGCTCTTGCCAAAGCCGTCGGTATCGACCGTGTCCGTGTGGTGGATCCGTATGATTTGAAGCAGACCGAATCGGTCATTAAGGAAGAACTGGAGGCACAGGAGCCGTCCGTGATCATTTCCCGCAGACCCTGCGCTCTGCTCAAATATGTTAAGCATGAAAAACCGCTCAAAATCAATGCGGATAAGTGCAGAGGCTGCAAGTCCTGTATGAAGATCGGCTGTCCTGCCATCAGCTTCCGTGACAAAAAAGCGGTGATCGACTTTACACAGTGCATCGGCTGCGGCGTTTGCAGTCAGCTTTGCGCCTTTGATGCGATCGAGAAAGGGGAGTAAGACGAATGGAAACAAAAAGCATTATGATTGTCGGTGTCGGCGGACAGGGCACGCTGTTATCCAGCCGTCTGCTCGGCAGCGTTCTCACCAATGAAGGCTTTGATGTCAAGGTCAGCGAGGTTCACGGTATGAGTCAGCGCGGCGGTTCGGTCGTGACTTATGTCAAGTCGGATCGGAGGCATGTCGGTCTGTGTGCCCCGG
>JAZUJI010000118.1:0-3490 GCA_045642685.1 Acutalibacteraceae bacterium
AGAAGATTTATTACGGCGGCTTAAAAATTTACGCCGCTATGGATACCCGTATTCAGTCCATTTTGGAAGATGTTTATGTCAACCGCAAGACCTTCCCCGATGAGTCAAGGCGTGAGGTTCAGGCACAGTCCGCTATGACGATCATGGATTACAACGGTCGAGTGGTCGCCATTTGCGGTGAGGCTGGCAAAAAATCGGGCAACCGCTGCTTAAATCGTGCGGCAGATTCTCCCAGACAGCCCGGTTCTTCCATCAAACCGATTTCCGTTTACGGACCTGCGATCGATTCCAACATCATCACCTGGTCTTCCCTTTATCAGGATAAAGCATTTGCTTACCAGGGCAAGCAATGGCCGAAAAACCAAAGTGGCTGGGGCGGTGGAAGCTATGTTACCGTGCAGAACGCCATTGACCGTTCGCTTAATACGGTTGCGGCAAGAGTGTGTTATTTTGATTTGAAAGTCCAGACCTCTTATCGCTATCTGACCGAAGTGTTTAAGATCACATCGGCGAATCCCGAACACGATACGGCACCGGCTCCGATGGCGACAGGCGCTATGTATAAGGGCATCACGACCCTTGAAATGGCGGCGGCATATGCGGTGTTCGGCAACGGCGGTAAGTATTATAAGCCGTATTGCTACTATAAAGTGACAAATAGTGACGGCAGCACGGTCTATTTTGACAACACGCTCAACGAGGGTGAGCAGGTCATCGGCGAGGATTCTGCCGATGTTATGTGTGAGCTGCTTCAAACGGTCACGACCGCAAGCAACGGCACCGGTACCGCCTATAAGGTGGATGGATTTCAGACCATGGGCAAAACCGGTACAACGACCGATGACTTTGACCGCTGGTTTGTCGGCGGAACACCGTATTATGTGGGTGCGGTCTGGTACGGTTACGATTTGAACAAAACCGTTTCCAATGTCAGCGGCAATCCGTCCGGTAAAATTTTCAAAAAGGTTATGAACTCGGTTCATGAGGGCTTGGCGGATAAGGAATTCCCCAAGTGCGACACCGTGGAGGAGCACCGCTATTGCACACGCACCGGCAAGCTTGCCGGCAAGTATTGCTATTCAACGGCGGTTGGTTGGTATAAGACAAGCAATTTGCCTGAAACCTGCTCAAGCTGCTCTTATCATTCCTATTCATCTGACAGCAAAAGCAAGGATAAGGATAAAGATAAAGATAAAGACACCGAAAAGAAAAACGGAAAGTCCTCATCCTCCTTCGGTGAACGGATCCTTGACGGAATCGGTGCACTGACACATTGACAAAACAATAATTCTTGAAAGGTGCGCCTGTCCTTGCCCTTCGGCAGGGCAGGCGCAAATTGATAAAGATGGTTATTATGGCGATTGATTACGGCGATGTACGCACCGGTGTTGCGGCTTGTGATAAGATGGAGCTGCTTGCTTCCCCCGTAACGGTTATCACAGAAAAATATCAGCCAAAGCTACTGGATAAGCTGATGACGGTGATCGATGAGCGAAAGCCGGAGCTGCTTGTTGTCGGTTTGCCGAAGAACATGGACGGAACCCTTGGCTTTCGGGCACAGGCGTGTATGGAGTTTGCCGAAGCGTTGACGCAGCGCAGCGGAATACCGCATGAAATGTATGATGAACGCCTGTCGAGCGTGGCGGCTCATGCGGCTTTGCATCAATCCGGTAAAAAAGAAAAAAAGCACGGTGCCGTTGTGGACGCTGTAGCGGCAACGGAGATTTTAGACCGTTTTTTGACATGGAGAAAGAACACAAAATGAAACAGCTTCAACATACGGTACGATTTTGGGCGCAGGCACTTGCAGTTGCCGGACTTTGGCTCGGTGTGTGCGCATTTTGCTTTTTTTACACCGGTCACACCGTGTTTCAGGTGAGCTTGTGCCTGTTGTTTTCCATTGGATTTTCGGCGTTATTGCTATATTATGACCGAAGCGGCCGCTCGATTGGGCTGGCACAGCTCCTGTTTGTTGTTTTGTGGCTGATTTGCGCTCTTGGCTATCAGCTCCGGCTTCAGATTCAGCAGGGGTGGCAGGGCTATTGGATTTATTGCTTCTATTTTGACTCCCTTTTGACGCAGGGCACGATCTGGCTCGGCTCGACCTTGTGCTTTACGGCTTTTCGGCTTTTTTGTCCGTTGGTCAACGGTAAATCATTTTTTCGTTTGTCAAGTGCGGCTTTTGCCGTTTTTTACACTTTTTTGCTGGTATACTCATTCTATTTGGTACGCACTCGTCAGGACGGAATCACTTATCCTTTGAATCTGAACTGGCTGTCAACTGTGCAAATGTATCGGGAACAGCTTCATGAGAATCCGTATGAAATGTGGATGATGATTCTCGGAAATCTGTTTTATTTTACACCGCTCGGTTATTTGACGGCGGTTTTGCTGCGCCGGTGTCCCTGTGTTTGTCGTGTGCTTATCCCTGCGCTGCTGGGTCCGGTTGTTTTCTTTGCGCTGGAATATTCACAGTACCGGTTACAAATCGGTTATTGCGAAATTGACGATATGGCGATGAACACGCTGGGCTTTTGGCTGGGCACGGTGCTTGCGCCGCTGAGCGACCGGTTCACAAAGCACATCACAAAACAGAGGCTTCAACACTTCTGGGAACTGAAATAATTCATTTCTTCTCCGCATAAGCTGTGTGGGGAGGAATGAAAGATGAACCGTTTTTTTGCCGCTTTTTTCGGCTTGTTTTTGTTCGGCGTTGTTTCGACCGGCTGCGTGTTGCTGTTTCAGCCGCAGAAAAGCGATGCGGTTATGTCCGACTATCATTTAGATGGGTTTTCCGTGATTCTGGACGCCGGTCACGGTGGGGAAGACGGGGGTGCCTTGGCGGCAGACGGAACGCTTGAAAAAGAAATCAATCTGCAAATCGCCCAAAAGCTTGAACCGATGCTCAACGCCTGCGGCTATCAGACGATCATGCTTCGGGAATCGGATTCACTCATCGGTGACAACAGTCTGCCGACCATCCGTCAGCGAAAGGTGTCGGATATTCACCGCCGTTTGTCGGCGGTGGAAATGAACCCCGATTCGGTGCTGGTCAGTATTCATCAAAACCATTTTTCCGTTCCGAAATACAGCGGAGCGCAGGTGTTTTATTCAGGCAACGATCCGCAAAGCCGGTTGCTGGCGGAATGTATTCAGGAAGAAATCGTTCGACGGATTCAGCCGCAGAATACAAGGGAGATCAAAAAATGCGGCTCGAATATTTATCTGCTGTACCATTGTAAGACACCGGCTGTGATGGTGGAATGTGGCTTTTTATCTAATCCGCAGGAGGCGGATTTGCTGAAGAACGAGGAATATCAAAGAAAAATGGCGTTTGCCGTTTTGTGTGGAATTTTGAAATATCTGGAGTGAAAACGATCATGGCAAAATCAAAATCGCTGTATATCTGTTCCGCTTGCGGCTACGAGAGTCCGAAGTGGTTCGGCTGCTGCCCGGGCTGCGGGGAATGGAACACCATGAACGAAGAAAT
>JAZUJI010000119.1:0-8577 GCA_045642685.1 Acutalibacteraceae bacterium
TACTGTCCCGTATGATCGAGGATGCCAATGCCAATCTGACAGCTATGCAAAAGGCAAACGCTATGTATGGAACGATGCGCACAACCCTTGTGTTTGCAGCGGCAAACGGAATGCAGCTGCGTTACGCCAATGTCGGTGACAGCAGATTCTACTTTTTCAGGCACGGCAAATTGGCTGTGCAGTCTGAAGATCACTCTGTTTCGGCTGCCGTTGCCCGTCTGGGGCAGATTCGGTATGAGGATATCCGTACTCACGAAGACCGTAATATTCTGCTGAAGGTTCTCGGCAATGATGAAATGCTGAATTTGCCGAAATTGCCGGAGTCGATCGCACTTGAACCGGGTGATGCTTTTTTGCTGTGTTCGGATGGCTTTTGGGAGTATGTGTATGAACAGGAAATGGAGATCGATCTTTCCAAATCCCATACGCCGAAGGAATGGATGGGGTATATGCTCAAAAGGCTGTTGCTCCGAACCGTAAATAACGAAAACGATAATTTTTCCGCAATTTGTGTGATGCTTGGTGATTCGTAATGAGCATAGAGGAATATAAAAAAAGAAAAGCCATTGCTGCGATCCTTGACCTTTTGCTGATTATGATTTTGGATGCAGCTTTATTGGTTCCGCTGCTGCTGTTTGTGCATATGAACTGGCTTGCAGGAATTCCCTGCTGCTTCGGGGTGCATCTGTTATACGGCGTTCTTTTTCCGCTTTCTCCGCTGCAGGGAACGCCGGGGCTTGCCCTGAAAAAGCTTTACATTTGCAGGGAAGACGGCGAGAACGCAGATATCGGCAGGCTGCTGCTGCGTTCGACAGCAGCTTTTTTCAGCGGGTTGCTGCTGGGTTACGGTGCCTGGTATGCCTTGCTGGATGCGAAGGGATACACGGTTTATGACTATGTATCCGGTACAAAGGTTCAGGGAATCGATACAAAGAACAATGCCGGAAAAAATGTGTTTCTCCGCAGTGTCGGCGAAACCTTGCACGGCCGCAGTTTTCCGGTCGATCAAAACGGCACCCTTATCGGCAGAAGCCGCACGAGCTGCGGAATCGTTCTGCCCGCAGATGAACCGTGTGTCAGCCGGATCCATTGCCAGGTGAGATTCAATCAACAGACCGGGATGCTGCTTTTACGCGATGTCGGTTCCTCTTACGGGACCTTTATTCATGGCGGTGAGCAATTAAAGAAGGATCAGATCGCTGTTTTGGCACCGGGCGAGAAGTTTTGTCTCGGCAATAAACGGAATTCGTTTATGTTGGTGGTACCCAAATAACTGCGTATATCGCAACAGTGCAGAGATTGTTTGCACAGCTGAACAAGTCTCAAACAGGGAGGAAACATACTTACATGATTGAACTGAACGGTCAATATTTATGTGAAAAATGCTTTTTGCCGCTTACGCAGCAGGATGAGGTTTGTCCGCACTGCAAACCGGGAAGCAATGTGGAGCTTTATTTGTCCGCTTTACCGGAAAAGACAATTCTGCAGGGGCGCTACATTGTCGGTAAGGTGCTTGGTAAGGGTGGCTTCGGTGTTACCTACCTGTGCTATGATTCAAAGCTGGAAAAGCGTGTCGCCATCAAGGAATATTTACCCGATTCGCTGATACACCGCAACTCCGGCGAAACGGAGGTTTCCTTCTTTTCCGGTGAAAAAGAGCAAAGCTTTCTTGGCGGTGCCTTGAAATTTTACGAGGAAGCGAAACGGGTCAGCCGGTTTAACGGTAATCCGAACATTATCAGTGTTTACGAGTTTTTTTACGAGAACAATACCGCCTATTATGTAATGGAATACTTAGTAGGAGAGGATCTGAAGCATTGTATCGCTCGGCACGGCGGAAGAATTCGTGAAACGCAGGCGATGTTTATTGCAAAGCAGATGTGCGAGGTATTGTTCATCGTGCACAGTCTGGGCGTGCTGCACCGGGATATTTCACCGGATAACATTTTTATCTGTGATGACGGCACCTTGAAACTTATTGACTTCGGTGCGGCAAGGCAGATCATCGGGGAAGAAACCAACAGCCTTTCCGTTATTCTCAAACAGGGCTTTGCGCCGCTTGAGCAATACCAGAAGCACGGGAATCAGGGACCGTGGACAGATCTTTATGCCCTGGGCGCAACGCTTTATTATGCCATAACAGGGAATGTCATTGATGATGCTATGACTCGTGTTACGGAAGATTCATTGGATATGACGGGGATTTCACCGGCATTTGGCGATGTGCTGCGCTTTCTGCTGGTTGTGGATATTAAGCACCGGTGTCAGAGTGCCGTTGAGCTCAAGCGTATGCTGGATCATATAGAAATCTCAGCTGAGCCGCTGACAGGGGATGGTGCAGTATCCGATCTAACCGGGAATGAAACGCAGCCGGTGCAGACTTATACAGGCAGCAGTAAGGAAACAGCTGTATCAAAAAGAACGGAGTCGGTAATAACTTCTTCCGCAGCAACGGATATAAACGATGCCGGCAAGCAAAAGAAAAAGGTGTCTTTGAAACAGTATTTGTTTTCCAAACCCGTCATCATTGCGGCTGCGGCCTTAGTGGTGTTTTGCGTTGCCTGCCTGATCATTATACCGAAAAACAAAGTTAAAAACTATAACGATGATGTTGTCACCCTGCCTGTAGAAAAAACAATGGCAGTTGAGCTGCCGGAAGGTATTCCGAGCGATTCCTGCTTGGCAGAGTATTATACCAAGAATATCAGCAGCGGTGAGTATTCCGTATCATTCACATTTGAGATGGACGGCGAAACGGTTCAGGGCAACCTTTTTGTTGACGGAACAGACTCTGCCTTCCGGGAAAAATCGTCCGGCATCGGGGAAATCGGCTGTATTTTCCGTGCAAGCCGTCTGCATCTTTATATGTCGAGGGATACCTGGCATATTGCAGGCTATTCCGATGATGACCTCGAACGGCTCGGTCTTGACAAGAGTGAGATCGGTACATATTTAGAGCTTTCGGAAACGGAAGATGAAGAGCAATGGAACGAGTGGTTTCAGACACTGAAATCCTTGAAAAATCTTTTCTCGGTAACCTCAAATGAGTTTGTTTCAAGAAAAAATGAAATAAGAAACGGAACAAAATATGTTTGTGAGGTGTACTCCACTGCAAACGGTATGATTCAGTATTATTTTTCCGGCGAAGATTTAGTCTTTATTGATAACGGAAAGACTATTTACTCTGATTTCCAATTTTCAAGCTTTGTGCCGTTTGATGCCTTTTCTGCACCGAAGGGGTATCGTGATGTCAGTGAATAAGCCGAAGGACTCAGGCACGATCAGGAAATAATGATTCCGTCACTGCTTATCTGTGCCGAGTCAGGCTCATGGCAGACGCCTTATTATGACGAACAGGAAGCGTGCAATTATGTTGGAACTGAACGGTCAATATTTATGTGAAAAATGCTTTTTACCGCTTGCACAGAAGGACGCGGTTTGTCCGCACTGCAGGCCGGAGAGCAATATTGAGCAATATCTGTCCGCTTTGCCGGAAAAGACGATTTTGCAGGGGCGTTATGTTGTAGGCAAAGTGCTCGGCAAGGGCGGCTTCGGCGTCACCTACCTGTGCTATGATGCAAAGCTGGCAAAGCGTGTTGCTATCAAAGAGTATCTGCCTGATGCGTTGACACATCGCAACTCCGGCGAAGCGGAAATTTCTTTCTTTTCCGGTGAAAAGGAACAGAGCTTTCTCAGCGGTGCGCTGAAATTTTATGAGGAAGCGAAGATGGTCAGCCGGTTTAACGGGAACCCGAATATTATCAGTGTTTACGAGTTTTTTTACGAGAACAACACCGCTTACTATGTAATGGAATATTTGGTAGGCGAGGATTTGAAGCGTTATATTGTGCAGTGCGGAGGAAAGATCCGTGAGGCGCAGGCAATGTATGTCGCTTTACAGGTATGCGAGGCAATGATTCTTGTGCACAGCAGGGGCATACTGCACCGGGATATATCGCCGGATAATATTTTTGTCTGTGCAGACGGAAGATTAAAGCTCATTGACTTCGGCGCAGCAAGGCATATGGTCGGGGAAGAAACCAACAGCCTTTCCGTCATTCTGAAGCAGGGCTTTGCTCCGCTTGAGCAATACCAGAAGCATGGCAACCAAGGACCGTGGACAGATCTTTATGCCCTGGGCGCAACGCTTTATTATGCCGTAACAGGGAATGTGATCGACGATGCCATGTCACGCATCGAAGATGATACCCTTGATTTCAGCGGTATTTCGCCGGCATTCGGTCAGGTGATGCGTGAAATGCTGACGGTTCAGGGAAAAGACCGTATGCAGAGTGCAGAACTTCTGAAACAGGCATTGCTGGCAACCGGAATCGTGCCGGAACCGTTGACAGAGGAACATTCGGTGCCGGAAATGCCGGAACCGTTGAAACCGCTTGAATTTTCGGAAAAGCCGGAACCTCCGAAACATCCGGCAAAACGGAACCGAAAAAAAGCGGTGATCACCGCTGCGGCGGTTTTGGCAGCTTGTGCCCTTGGCACAGCCGGAGCATGGATGGCGGCTACCGGGCGGTTTGAATCAAAAAGTGCCGCAGCAGGATCGGGGCAGGAGTTGGAAAAAACGACTGTCTGGCAAATGACAGACTCCGATGAAACAAAAACGACTTCCGGACAGACGAAAAAAGATCTTTCCGATTTTCGCAGTGCGACAACAACGACAAATGCCGCCATAACGCAGCCCCCGAAATCGAAAACTTATACGGAAACTTATGTGGGTCCGATTGGGGAAAGCGGGAATTTCACCCTGAAATTATCCTATGAGGCTGAAAAAAACGAAAAGACGACGATTACCGTTTATCGCTCCGGGAACAAGATCACATACAATTATTCCGAAAAGAAATTCAATGTGACGGTTATCAATAACGGCAGAATGTATATCTGCTATCCGTTTTCTACTTTGAAAACGGAAATGGACTGCTCAGAGGAGCAGATGGAGCTGCTGTACAAGCAGCCGGGTGCCACGAAGGACGGTGGTATTTATATGGAAGTTGATGATCTTTCATCCATTTCAGACTATTTATCCTTCGGAAATGTAATAATGGATTGCCTCAAAGTGAACGATAAACAGTTTGTTTCCGAAGAAACAGTGACGATGCAAGACACTAAATATCGCTGCGAAACCTATAAGGATAAAGACGGTACGGCGAACCAATACTTTTTTGACGGCAATAAGCTGAAATATATTAAACAGGATGGAGATCTGTTTCAGATCGATCGTTTGTCAAAGGGTGCCGAAAGCAGTGCCTTTTCTTTGCCGAAAGGATATATTGACAGCAGTATTCTGGATCTTCTTTGATTCGGAAGCAGCCGTCGGACTGTATTATCAGAATTCTCCGATAAGCAGTATTACAGCAAAACCATGAAACAGAAAAAAGTATGAGACGATATGCACCCCAAAAGTTCGATGCTTTTGAGGTGCATTTATCCATGCAAACGGTTGACAACTTTCAAAATTCAGTTTATATTTATCTGTATATGTACAGAAAGAATGATATTTTCTGTCGGGAGAAAAGCATGACCAAATCTATTTTGAACAAAATCGATGCCCTTTACACGAAGCTTTCAAAAGGGCATAAGAAAATAGCCGATTACATTATGACCAACTACGACAAAGCGGCGTTCATGACGGCGGCACGCCTGGGTGAAACGGTCGGTGTGAGTGAGTCAACCGTGGTTCGTTTTGCCACAGAGCTTGGCTTTGAGGGATATCCTGCACTGCAGAGCGATTTGCAGGAATTGATTCGCAGCAAGCTCACCAGTGTTCAGCGTATGCAGAGTGCGAGTGTCCGCATTGCGCAGGATGAAATA
Source organism: Acutalibacteraceae bacterium (assembly GCA_045642685.1). Classification (GTDB taxonomy): domain Bacteria; phylum Bacillota; class Clostridia; order Oscillospirales; family Acutalibacteraceae; genus UBA8612. Next base: position 5,827 of record JAZUJI010000119.1, read on the forward strand.
CTGGAAACCGTGCTGAATGCGGATTCCGCCATGATCAAGGCAACACTTGACCAGACCTCAAAGGAAAACTTCAATCAAGCCGTGGCGGCAATAAACCGGGCACGAACCATCTATATTCTCGGGGTGCGCTCCGCCGCAACGCTTGCCAACTTTTTGGCGTTTTATTTCCGGCCGGTTTATGATAATGTGGTGTTGGTCGACAGTGCAAGAGCCAGTGAGGTTTTCGAGCAGATTTTCCGGATCGATGAACGGGATATCTGCATTGCCATCAGCTTCCCCCGTTATTCCAATCAAACCATCAATGCGCTGCACTTTATTCACGACAAAAAGGCAACTGTTATTTCCATTACCGACAGTGAGCAGTCACCGATAGCCCGTTTTGCGGATTATCTGTTGATTGCACGCAGCACCATGGCATCGTTTGTTGATTCGCTTGTGGCGCCGTTGAGTTTGATCAATGCGCTGATCGTTGCCGCCACCTTTAACCGCCGCAGCGAGGTTTACGACAACTTAAATAAACTGGAAAAGATATACGACGAGTATAATATCTACGATAAACAGGAGGCTTCCGGCGAAGATGAAAACTGATGTGTTGATTATCGGTGCCGGTGCTGCCGGTATGATGGCGGCGATCACTGCCGCCGAAGCCGGAAGAAAAGTTGCTGTGCTGGAACGGAACGATCGTCCCGGGCGAAAAATCGCCATTACGGGGAAGGGTCGCTGTAATGTGACAAATGCCTGTAATCTGCTCAACGATTTGATTTCCGCCGTTCCGGTAAACGGCCGGTTTTTATACAGTGCGTTTTCCGGCTTTATGCCGCAGGATACCATGGATTTTTTTGAATCGCATGGCGTTGCGCTGAAGATCGAACGGGGGAACCGTGTTTTTCCGGTGAGTGACCGTTCGCTGGATATTGTTGATGCCCTGCAGGATACCTGCCGCCGGAACGGTGTGCGTTTTCTCAAGGGCAGAGCGGTGGAGCTGCTGACCGACGGCGCACGGGTGACCGGCATAAAAACCGAAGAGGGCGAAGTGCTGGAGGCGGAAAGCTATCTGATCGCCACCGGCGGAAGATCCTATCCGCTCACCGGTTCGACCGGTGACGGTTATGTGCTTGCGCAGCAGGCCGGTCATACGATCGTTGAGCCGAAGCCGTCTTTGGTTCCGCTGGAGGCGCACGAGGGCTTTTGTACCGATTTGCAGGGGCTTTCTCTGCGCAATGTGACCTTGCGTGCTGAGGATACGCAAAAGCACCGTACGGTTTTTGAGGAAATGGGTGAAATGATTTTTACGCATTTCGGTGTGTCCGGTCCTCTGGTGCTCAGTGCAAGCTCGCATATGCGGGAGATGTTACCGGAACGCTATGTGCTTCATATCGATTTGAAGCCTGCTCTGACCCACGAACAGCTGGACAAGCGTATCGTGCGTGATTTTACGGAAAATTCAAAGAAGGATTATATCAATTCACTCGGGCTGCTGCTGCCGCGTAAGCTGATTCCCGTAGTGGTTCGTCGTTCGGGTATCAAAGCAAGCGAAAAGACCAATCAGATCACCCGGGAGCAGCGGCAGGGTCTGGTGGAGCTGCTGAAGGATTTCACCGTCACCGTTACGGGCTTCCGCCCGATCGAAGAAGCGATCGTGACTTCGGGCGGCGTAAAGGTCGGGGAAGTGAATCCGCGTACCATGCAGTCCAAAAAAATGGAGAATCTGTATTTTGCCGGGGAAGTACTGGATGTGGACGCTTACACCGGCGGGTTCAATTTGCAGATTGCTTTTTCAACCGGCTATGCGGCCGGCAAAAATATGTGAGTAAGTGAGGGAGAAGGATGATTAACATTGCCATTGACGGACCGGCAGGTGCCGGTAAGAGCACGATTGCCCGTGCCCTGGCAAGCGATCTGGGTTATATCTATGCGGATACGGGTGCGCTGTACCGTACCGTCGGCTTGAACGCCATGCGCAGCGGCGTCGATACAAAAGACGCTCAGGCGGTTATTGCCACACTTCCCTCGGCGCAGGTCAGTCTGCGCTTCGTTCAGGGGGAACAGCGGGTCTATCTCGGCGAAGAGGATGTATCCCTTGCGATCCGCACGCCCGAGGCTTCCATGGCAGCCTCCGATGTTTCGGCGGTGCCGGAGGTGCGTGCGTTTTTGCTGGATCTGCAGCGGAGCATCGCCGCAAAGAATAACTGCATCATGGATGGCCGTGATATCGGCACGGTGATCCTGCCCGATGCACAGGTGAAGATCTTTTTGACGGCTTCGGCTCAGGTGCGTGCAAAGCGCCGCTATGACGAGCTGCTTAATAAGGGAATGACAGCCGATTATAATACCGTTCTCGAGGAAATGATCCGGCGGGATTATCAGGATTCGCACCGTGACATCGCACCGCTCAAGCAGGCGGAGGATGCCGTGCTTGTGGATACCTCCGAGATGAGCATGGAACAGGTACTTGAAACCCTGAGAAAAATTGTGAAGGAGAAAGAGTAAGATGAGCTTTGATTACAATAATGTAAAAGACAGAAAACTTTATAACTTTTTGAAGCCTTTGGGCTGGTGCGTGATGCACTTGCTCTATTCCTACAAGGTGGTTGGAAAGGAAAATGTGCCCAGGGACGGTTCGTTCATTCTGACCTGTAACCATATTCATTTTATGGATCCCGTGTTGCTCATTGTTAGCGCACCCCGTAAGATTCACTTTATGGGTAAAAACGAAGCGTTCAAAAAGAAATTTGCCTCTTGGTTTTTGAC
>JAZUJI010000120.1:0-2001 GCA_045642685.1 Acutalibacteraceae bacterium
ACCCGTCCGCCACTGATCCATGCGTCCATTGACCGAAGTCTCTTTCTGCACTTCACCGTTCGACTTGCATGTGTTAGGCACGCCGCCAGCGTTCGTCCTGAGCCAGGATCAAACTCTCAAAAAAATTGTATTAACACTTACATCTCTGCAAGTACCAATCTCTTTAAGCTTAATCGCTCATTCGATACTGACGTATCATTACTTCCTTAAACTTCTTTCGAAGCCCGGATTACTTTCGCATTTATTGCGCTCAAAAAAATCTCAAGGGTTTTTTCTTACTTGTTGTTTAATTTTCAAGGTTCGTTCACTCTCGGGAGGGCTCCCTCTCGCGAGTGCTTGCCTATATTACCACTTCACAATTCATTTGTCAAGCACTTTTTTCAAGTTTTTTTAAACTTTTTCAAAAGTTTTTTTGAGCTTTTTCAAAATCACAATATCTTGTGTTTTCGGCGCAATCATCACACAAATTTGCTGTTCAGAAAATTGTCGGGACGGTGTATAAAACGCCTTTTTATGATAAATCTATTATAAATCATATTCGGAAGGTGCATATATGAACACATCTTTTTCTTCAAAAGCGCACAATTTTTTTGAAAGAAATGCAAAAATCATTTCGGCGGTATTATGCTTTGTATTATTCGCCTCGCTGCTGACGGTGAGTGTTTACGATTCCGAAGCACCCGAAGCCGCAGAGACGCTTTCGCGCATTGGCTCGCGCGGCGACGAGGTGCGCAGAATACAGACCAAGCTCAAAAGCCTCGGCTTTTACACCGGCTCGGTCGATGGCATATACGGCGCAAAGACACAGAGCGCGGTAAAAAGGTTTCAGGCATCCGTGGGAATAACCGCCGACGGAATTGCAGGCCCGAAAACTCTTTTATACCTCGGTCTTGATTCATCGGGGCAAAGCTCCGGTCAGTACAGCTCCTCGGACGTTTACCTGCTTGCAAAGGTGATAGCCGCAGAAGCACGCGGCGAGAGCTACACGGGCCAGGTTGCGGTGGGCGCGGTGATTCTCAACCGAGTGGAGTCCTCGTCATTCCCCGATACCGTTTCGGGCGTTGTGTACCAGAAAGGTGCATTCTCGTGCGTTACGGACAGCAACTGGAAGGTGGAACCGACAGCCACGGCAAGAAAAGCCGCGCAGGATGCCATTAACGGCTGGGATCCGTCCGGCGGAGCACTGTACTATTACAACCCCGCAAAGACCTCGAACAAGTGGATGCGCTCACGGCCGGTGATTACGACCATAGGTGCGCACGTATTCTGCAAATGACATTATATATGTATATATAAATACCTTAAATATCATCTGCACACCTCGCTGCATATACTGCGGTGGGGTGTTTTTATAAAAAACCGTGCTTTTTGCCTTGTAATCGGTGTATTTTTATGATATGATAATATGGGGAAGATTGGTAGGCATACTTTTGCAAAATGCCTGCCGTTACATAAATTCGTTTCCTATTTTCTGAAAAGGAGAGATTGCCATGCAAAAGGTTCAATTCACAGAAACCGTTTTACGCGATGCGAACCAATCACTCATTGCGACCCGTATGAAGTTCGACGAGTTCAAGCCCATTCTTGAAACGCTCGACAAAGCGGGTTACTATTCCATTGAATGCTGGGGCGGTGCCACTTTCGATTCCTGCCTCAGATACCTTAACGAAGACCCGTGGGAGAGGCTCAGAAAAATCAAAGCCGCCTGCCCCAACACAAAGCTGCAGATGCTTTTGAGAGGTCAGAACCTGCTCGGTTACCACCACTACCCCGATGATGTTGTACGCGCATTTGTTAAAAAGAGCGTTGAAAACGGCATTGACATAATAAGAATTTTCGATGCGCTCAACGATGTGAAAAACATTGAAGTTGCCGTTGACGAAACCGTCAAAAACGGCGCTATCGCTTCGGGCGCCATCTGCTACACGATAAGCCCCATTCACACCATTGAAAAGTATGTGGAGCTTGCAAAGAATATGGTCGATATCGGCTGCAGCACAA
>JAZUJI010000121.1:0-3234 GCA_045642685.1 Acutalibacteraceae bacterium
GTCAAGTATGTCCCCGCTTTTGAGGATGGTTATCATTCTCATCAGATTCCCGACCAGTACCTGTATTTCTCTGCAAAGCACGGCACGGTTCTCACCGCTAACGATGTCCTTGCCAATGTTAAGGATGCAGCTGTTAAAAACGGCGACTCCTATGTCATGGTCATCGACAACACCGAGTACATCCTCAATTCCAAGGTATTTACCGCTGCTGACAATCAGAACTTCAACCAGGAAACCCTTGAAGGCGGCAAAGAATACAGCTATGTTGTTTACGCAGCAGAGATCAACGATGTTGAAAACTTTGCTCAGGTCGCTGCAAGCGAGCTCGGCGGTTACAACTGGAGCGGCGTTGCCAAGGCAAATGTGACCCTCATCAACCAGATCATCAACGGCTTCAAAGCTGCTGTTGACAGCCTTGCAAACGCAAAGGTCGAGAAGAAGACCGAAAAGGCTGCCGATGCTGCCACGACCGCTGCTCTTTCCACTTCCCCCAACACCGGTGCTTCCGCAGTTGCAGGCGCAGCAATCGTTGTTCTTGCCCTCGGTGCAACCACCGCTGTTGTTCTTCGCAAGAAGGAAGACTGATTAACGATTTTTAACAAATAGTAAAAAAGCCATCGCTTTGGGCGGTGGCTTTTTTTCGTGCTCAGAGCGATTGATGCCGCCTTATTCTGCGCATGGATACAGCCGTTTTTTATGCGGATTTTCAACCCGGCGTGTTTATTGACCAAAACAAAGAATGAACCGACAAAAACAGCGGAATATGAACGGCTTTCAAGCTGTTTTCGGTTGACAATTCTTTGTACGGATTATATAATATACTCGTATATTTGTATATTGTAATATGCAGATGATTTTCTCGGAAAGTAGGCTGACCCGAATGAGTAAGCTGTCAAGTGCGGAGCAAAAATTACCGACTCTTCAGATCTTTCTGCGCCGCAGTGCCATTGCCATACTGGATATTTTCTTTTTGAACTTTTCCTATGTCTGTGTAAGCGCCCTGGTTTATGATACCGGCATCACGCAGGAAATCAAGAGCTGTCTGCTCGGCCGTTCCTGGTACGCTTCCCTGATCTATGTAGTCGTGCTTTTCTTTTTCGGGCTGTATAACAGTATGTGGGAATATGCCGGGCTGCATGAGCTGGTTTGCTGCTTTGGCGCTGTCATCACCTCCACGCTCGTCACACTCGGCGTTGACACCATTTGCGAACGCTTCGAATGGTTCCATGTGGAATGGCTTCGTACCGGTGTTTACTTTTTCGCTATGCTGCTCACCTTCATCTTTTCGGGTACGCTGCGGCTGGGCTACCGTTCCCTGCGCAAAGTCCGCCGTTTGTTTGAGCGCAAGACCGGCGTTCGTATCATGATCATTGGCGCAGGTGATACCGGCATCACCATTTACCGTGAATTTGAGGCAAAGGGTTTTGTCACAGGCAGACCCGTTGTGTTTGTGGATGATGACCCGCTCAAGCAGGGGCATCATATCGGCTTTGTCCCCGTCCTCGGCGGCTGCGAAAATATCCCCGAGATCGCCAAAAAATATGCCATTGATGAAATCATTCTGGCGGTTCCCTCCATGGGTGCCGAACGGCGCAGCGAATTGCTCAAAATTGCCGTTACGACCGGCTGCAAGCTCAAAACATCACTTTCGTTTGAAGAAATTACCGAACACCCCGATTCCGGCGCAGCCGTGCGCAATGTGGAAATCACCGACCTGCTTGCTCGCCCCGAAATCAAGCTGAACAACGCCATCTGCGCCTATCTTCACGGTCAGACGGTCATGGTCACGGGCGGCGGCGGCTCGATCGGCTCCGAAATTTGCACCCAGGTTGCCCGCTATAACCCGAAGCGCATCATCATTTTCGATAACTACGAAAACAACGCTTTCCTGCTCAAGGGCAAGCTTGACCGCCTGTACGGCGGCAGCGTGGAATTTATCATCCGGATCGGTTCGGTGCAGGATCCGATCCGTCTGCGTGAAGTAATGAACGAGTTCAAGCCCACCGTTTTGTTCCACGCCGCTGCGCACAAGCACGTTCCGCTCATGGAGGACAGCCCCTGTGAAGCCGTCAAAAACAATGTGTTCGGCACCTATAACACCGCAAACGCTGCGATTGAGTGCGGCGTGAAAAAATTCGTTATTCTTTCCACCGATAAGGCGGTCAACCCGACGAATGTGATGGGTGCGACCAAACGCATTACGGAGCTGATCATTCAATATTTTGAGCGCAAAAACACCGGCACGCACTTCGCCGCCGTTCGCTTCGGCAATGTGCTCGGCTCCAACGGCAGCGTTATTCCGATTTTCAAAGAACAGATCGAAAACGGCGGTCCCGTCACCGTGACCCACAAGGATATTACCCGTTACTTCATGACGATACCCGAAGCGGCACAGCTCGTCTGTCAGGCAGGCGGTTTAAGTCAGGGCGGCGAAATCTTTGTGCTGGATATGGGCGAACCCGTGAGCATCACCTCGCTCGCCGAAAAGCTCATCAGCCTTTCCGGCTACAAGCCGTATGAGGACATTAAAATTGAGTTCACCGGTCTGCGCCCCGGCGAAAAGCTGTATGAGGAGCTGACGCTCAGCGAGGAAGAATGTGAAATGCAGCTCACCGCCAACAACAAAATTTTTGTGCTTCCCCCCGTTGAATTTGAAAACGAAAAGCTCGAACAGGGCTTGGAAGCACTGAAGAATGTGAATAAGGACAATGTCCGTGATTTGATTCGCAGCCTGGTACCCAACTATAGGGAAACAAAAGAAACGAACCTTTGAGGTGTTCTTATGCAGAACGAACCGCTTATCAGTGTCATCATTCCGGCCTACAACGCCGAAAAAACGCTGAAAAAATGCGTAGACAGCATTACGGAACAGAGTTACCGCAAGCTGGAAATTATTATCGTGAACGATTGCTCGACCGACGGCACCCTCGCTCTTGCGCAGAGCCTTGCCGGGCAGGATGAGCGTATCCGGGTTTGTGACCGTAAGCAAAACGGTGGTCTGTCTCAAGCGAGAAATTCCGGCATGGAAGTTGCTGCGGGCGAATGGTTTGCCTTTGTTGACAGTGACGATTGGCTGGAACCGGACACCTTTGCCTGCGCCGCTGCAGCAGCGAATCAAAACGACGCAGATCTGGTCGTCTGGTCTTATGTCAGCGAATACGGAGAGGTCAAAAAAGAGAAACACCTTTTAAGTCGGAGGCCAAGCGGGCTTAGGAAGGCAAGGGAGAGAGTCAA
>JAZUJI010000122.1:0-2039 GCA_045642685.1 Acutalibacteraceae bacterium
GGAGCTTCGACCGTACCAGCAAGAGGCGAAAGAGGCGGTTTTCAGCGAATGGCAGGACAAGCACAGAACCTTGCTTGTCTTGCCGACAGGCTGCGGTAAAACTATCGTTTTCGCCAAGATTGCAGAGGAATGTGTGAGCCAAGGGAAACGGGTGCTTATCCTGGCGCACCGCTCCGAACTGCTTGACCAGGCGTCGGATAAAATCTTAAAAGCCACGGGGCTGAAATGCTCGGTGGAAAAAGCGGAAAATACCTGCTTAAATTCGTGGTACCGCATCACTGTTGGCTCGGTTCAGAGTTTACAGCGTGAAAAGCGGTTGAACCAATTCGACACAAGCTATTTTGATACGATCATCGTTGACGAAGCGCACCATTGTCTTTCGGACGGATACCAGCGGGTTTTGCAATATTTTGACCGTGCCGATGTGCTGGGTGTAACAGCCACGCCGGACAGAGGTGATATGCGTAATCTCGGCAGTTATTTTGAAAGCCTTGCCTACGAATACACCCTGCCGAAAGCGATAAAGGAAAAGTACTTGTCACCGATTAAAGCAATGACCATACCGCTTGAATTGGACTTGACGGCGGTTGCGATGCAAAACGGCGATTACAAGCTGTCCGATATAGGTACGGCGCTCGACCCATATCTTGATAAAATCGCCGAGGAAATGGCGAAGATTTGCCACGACCGAAAGACAGTTGTCTTTCTTCCGCTTGTGAAAACAAGCCGGAAATTTCGGGATATTCTCAACCGCAACGGCTTTCGTGCGGCAGAGGTGAACGGCAACAGCTCTGACCGTGCCGAGGTCTTGAAAGATTTTGAGGGCGGCAAATACAATGTTCTGTGCAATTCCATGCTGCTCACCGAGGGCTGGGACTGCCCGAGCGTTGACTGCGTTGTGGTGCTTCGCCCTACGAAAGTAAGAAGCCTTTACAGCCAAATGGTCGGCAGAGGCACACGGCTGTACCCCGGCAAAGACCATTTATTGCTGCTGGATTTCCTCTGGCACACGCAGCGGCATGAATTGTGTCACCCGGCAAGCCTCATTTGCACAAGCGAAGATGTTGCACGAAAAATGACCGAAAACATCGAACAGGCGGGAATGCCGGTCGATATCGAGGAAGCGGAAGCGCAGGCAAACGATGATGTTGTGGCAAAGCGTGAGGAAGCATTGGCGCAACAGCTCGCCGAAATGCGCACACGCAAGCGCAAACTCGTTGACCCGCTTCAATTTGAAATGAGCATTTGTGCGGAGGATTTGAGCGGATATGTACCGTCCTTCGGTTGGGAGTGCTCACCGCCGACCGAAAAGCAAAAAAGCACGCTCGAAAAGCTCGGTATATTCCCCGAAGAAATCGAAAACGCAGGCAAGGCAAAGCTGCTGCTTGACCGCCTTTCCAAACGCCGTGAGGAAGGTTTGACGACCCCAAAACAAATTCGCTGTCTGGAGCGTTACGGATTTGTTCATGTCGGCGAATGGCAATTTGACGCAGCCAACGCCATGATTCGCCGTATCTCGGCGAACAGCTGGAGAGTGCCGAGAGATATTATCCCGCAAAAATACAAGCCCGAGGAGATAAACCACGATGGATGGTTATGATTTGATTGAAGTGCTTAACGGATTAGACCCTGTTGTGCTGGACTATTCCGAATGGACGCAGGTCGGCATGGCGTTGAAACTGGAAGGCTATCCCGTTGAAGAATGGGATAAATGGAGCGCACGGGACACAGCAAGATACCACGGTGGAGAATGTGAAAAAAAGTGGAACACTTTTGAAGGCGCAGCCACACCCGTCACCGCCGGAACCATTGTTCAGCTTGCCAAAAATCACGGCTGGATGCCTCCCGATGAACCGCTTGACTGGGATTCCGTCATCGGCGGTCACTACCGGGATGAGCTGCAAATCATCCAAAAGGATTGGGTGGAATCCAGAGAAGTCGAAGTGCCGGACGATTGGAACCCCGTTCAGCAGCTCAAAACATACTTAGAAACGCTGTTTGAAGCGAGTGAAACGGTCGGCTATGTCACGGAAAGCTAC
>JAZUJI010000123.1:0-2664 GCA_045642685.1 Acutalibacteraceae bacterium
ACCACAGCGACATGACACGAACCGTTGCCGTCGGCGAAGTGAGTGACACCATGGCGGAGGTTTACAGCATTGTATTGGAGGCGCAGGAGGCGGCGATTCGTACCGTGCGTGCCGGTGTCCCGTGCAATGAGGTGGATTTGGCTGCCAGAACGGTCATTGAGCAGGCCGGATACGGTGAAGCGTTCGGTCATTCGACCGGTCACGGTGTCGGTGTTGAAATCCATGAGTCACCGTCTGTTTCGGCAAAGAATACGGCGGTGCTGCGTACCGGCAATGTCATTACCGCAGAGCCGGGCATTTATCTGCCGAATCAATTCGGCATCCGTATTGAGGATATGCTCCTTGTTACGGCGGATGGCTGTGAGAATCTGACCGCTGTTGAAAAAGAACTTACCGTACTGAATAATTGAGAAGTCTGAGGAAGGAAAAATGAGCAAGGCAAAAAAGGTATTGGTGATCATCAACCCGAAATCGGGTCGTTTTACGGTGAAAAAACAGCTTTGGAATATTGCCGATATGTTTACCCGTGCCGGATTGGAAACCACTGTATACACAACGCAAAAGCGGGGAGATGCAACGGAATACGCAAAGCTCCTTGCCGATAAATTCGATGTGATCGTCTGCCGCGGCGGCGACGGAACCTTTAACGAAACCGTGAACGGCGTTTTACAGTCGGGCATTGATGTTCCGGTCGGCTATATCCCGAGCGGAACGACCAACGATTTTGCGCACAGCATCGGCGTTCCGACCGATGTGCAGGCAGCGATCGACCTGATTTGTGAGGTGGAGCCGAAGCCGCACGACATCGGCAAAGTGGTCAACAGCGGCCGCTATTTTAACTATACGGCATCCTTTGGTATTTTTACCAAAAGCTCTTATTCGGTTTCGCAAAAATCCAAAAACCTGTTCGGCTATCCGGCTTATGTTGTGTCGGGGCTGAAAGAAATTAAAGACTACCGTCCGATGAATCTGCGCATCACCTGTGACGATAAGGTCTATGAAGGCGAATATGCGTTCGGCGGCATTTCAAGCTCTCTGGTAATTGCCGGAATCATCAAATATACCCGGGATCAGGTTTTGTATGATGACGGTGTGTTTGAACTGAATCTTGCCAGACTGCCGAAAAATGCGGGAGAATGGGCAGAGGTTTCCCGGGATGTTTTGCTTTCACACAAGTATAACGAAAAATACTTTACGCTCGCCAAGGGCAGTCATTTTGTCATTGAGTCGCTTGATAATCAGGAGGTTCCGTGGACGCTGGACGGTGAATACGGCGGTTCGTTTAAGGTGACGGAAATTGATTGCGTCAATAAGGCATTCCGTGTTTACCGCAGTTAATTGAATCCATAAAAAACAGCGGCTGTTTCCATATCCGGGAACAGTCGCTGCTTTGCGTTATTCGTCTTGCGCCTGCTTGCTTAAAGCAAGGATCTCCGTGCCGGAGAAGGTGTAAACCCTGTCGCAGAAGTGACAGGATACTTCCGTTTTGGCGTCCTTGGCCATATCCTCCAGTTCGGCTTTCCCGGTGCTGATCAAAGCGTTTTCCACCCTTGCCCGGGAACAGGTGCAGCGGTATTCGGGTGCGCTTTCATCCAGCACATTCATCTCAAAAGCAGGCAGAGCTTTTTGAACAATTTCCTCAAGCGTCAAACCGGAGGAGAGCATTTGCGTGAAGGACGGCAGTCCTTCCAGCCCCTTTTCAACGGCGGTGATGGTGTCGTCATCCGCCGACGGAAGCAGTTGGATCAGGAAGCCGCCCGCTGCCCGAACGGACAGATCCGGGTTGACCAGAACCCCCAGAGCGCATACGGTCGGCGTTTGCTCGCTCACGGCAAAATAACTTGTTATATCCTCGGCGATTTCGCCGGTTGCAAGCGGAATCTGCGCAATGTACGGCTCTTTCAGACCTAAATCTTTCATGACGGTCAGCGTGCCGTTTCCGATGGCACCGGAAACATCCAGCTTCCCTTTTTTGTTCAGCGGAATTTCCACAACAGGGTTTGCTGCATAACCCCGGCTGTTTCCGTCGCTGTCCGCAACGGCAATGATGCTTCCCACCGGTCCGTCCCCGTTGATGCGCAGGGTAATGCTTTCTTTTTTGCCTTTAAGGAGTGAGCCCATCATAGCGGAAGCGCTGAGCAGCCGCCCCAAAGCTGCGGAAGTGACCGCAGAGGTCTTGTGGATCTGCTGGGCACGCTCTGCAATGTCGGTGGCATCTACGGCAAGTGCAATGAGGGCACCGTCCTCGGAAATGGTTCGGATAAGTCTTCCCATGATTCTTACTTCTTTCTTGCTGTGATGAACAGCCGCTGGGAATCCGCTTTCGGTTCGCTTTCGGTCAGCTCATCATAGATATTTATTTCATCAAATCCGGCTTCTGTGAGCCAGTCGGATAAGTCCTGCACGGAATAGGCACGCTCGCAAAAGCTTTCCTGTGTGCGGTCATATGCACCGTCATCATCCTGTTCAAAAATATCCAGGTCAATGGCGACGGTATCGGTTTCGGGGTCAAGTGTGTTTTGCCAGACACAGTAAACCTCATCTGTATCGTAAACAAAGGTGTTATTCGCCAGAATTTCACGGTGTTTGTACGGCGTGTTTACATCAAATACAAACAGTCCGCCCGGTTCGGTGAAAAGGGAAACACCGGCAAAGGTTTTTTTG
>JAZUJI010000124.1:0-2218 GCA_045642685.1 Acutalibacteraceae bacterium
CCTTAATATATTCATGCAGCTTTTGCGCATTTTCAACCGGGTCAAGCCGAAAATCGTAACCGAAATAGTAGCTGTGCTCCAATCCGTGCTCCGCAGATTCCGGGTGAAACTCTTCACTCGTAACATTGGGCTTGGAGTTTCCGTCACCGTCCAGAGCCAAATCGCCGAAAACACGGTTGACGCAGTCAATCAGCACATCACCGAATTGGTCATAATTTTTGCTGACCACTAATTTTGCCGCCGCCGGGATCAGGGGCAGAAACTGTTTGATCACTTCGCCCGTGTCGGGTCGAAACAGCTTTGTTTCATTGGGCGTTCCCGCATCACGAATGACGGCACCGCTGCCCAATGCCGCAACATAGATGATCGGCGGCTGACCGCATGAACAGGGAATGTCCTGCGCAAAGCACGGCAGGGCGCAGGTGAGCAAAAGGATGACGCAAAGAACAAGAGATAATGCTTTTTTCACGATGTATCCCTCTTTTCATTTTTTTCCATTATACTGCAGGGCGGATAAAATAACAAGCTTGAAAATGTCTGCCGGAGGATGAATACAACACAATTCCCAAAAAATCCAAAAAATCATTGCGTTTTTATTGACGAAATTTTAAGAATCTGTTAAAATGTGGAGAAAACAGAAAAAACGGAGGTGAAAGAATGAAAAAACGGTTGATGTTCGCTGTTTCTCTTCTTATTCTGATGGAGGCGTTTGCTTTTCAGTCGTCTGCTTTTGACTTTGGTTTTGATGTTGTTCCGTTTGATCAGCTTGACAACGGGGAACGGCTGGATTATTCGGTCATTCAGGAAAAAATCGATAAAGTGTATGATGCACTGAATATCCAGAAATTCGATTTGAAATTCACCGGCGAATTTGCCGAAATCAAGGAGAAAATCTACGAAGAATCCAATTTTGATGTAGATCTGTTCATCGGCAATCTGCCGGATCCGTTTGTCGCCAAGCGTGAGCTTCAGGAATCGCTGCATATCGACCCGTATTTTGAGAAGGACTGCTACTATGCCGCAGCCGAAAAAATAGACGAAGCCGGTATGCCGAAGCTGGCGAAAGCGACCCGGTTTGTGGGCATTATGTCCGCTTGTCCCGTGAGTATGTACATTACGGTTGACAGCAGCGATGATTCCGTTGTCCGTCCGATTCTGGCGGAATACCATTTTGCGGACGGTTCGGTTCTCACGGCGGAATCCGGCAGCGTTTACAACAAGGAAACGCATTTGCTCTGCAATGAAGAGGACAACGGCGTTTTGGGGCTTGGCTATAATCTCGATACCGAAACGGGTGTGCTGATCACGCCGGTTCATGTCTGGATGCGTAACTTCGGCTTTTGCAAATTTTACGATTTTGCCGCCAACAATATACTGCCGTCCTGTTACGACTATGAAACGGTTCGCCTGAACTATGAGTACGATAACAAGGATTATCTGATGCAGATGTGGAAAGGCACTTACTTTGTTACCACGGGTGCGGAGGTCGGCATTTACAACAAGCCGAAAACCCGTATGGTTGAATTTTTCGACTGTGCGGCCGATGATGAATTGCTGGATATGGCGCTGGTCGTCACGGCGGACGGCAAAGACATTGTCAACACGCCCATGCAGAAGCATTGGTGGATCAACGGCTTTGCGCTGACAAAGAAGTATTACACAGCGGAGGAAATGACCGTTATCTGTACGGTCGTCTGCAAGGATGAGAAGATGCTGCAGGCGGTTGCCGAGCAGCTTGCCAAGAACACCGATGTGTTGTCTTACAAAACAGACGGGTTGACGGTCACATTTATATGGTAAAAAAGGCTGTCCGAACGGGGGAAGAAAGTGTTTCTTCGCCGGGTCGGGCAGCCCGTTTTTTTACGGTTCCAGGTTGATAAATTCGGTTGAAATCTCACCGGAATGGCAGTCGAATTCAAAAATACGGCCGCCGAGCGTTTCTTTTGTGTGGCTTGCGTGGCAGCTCAGGTAGCCGTCATTGGCGAGCAGGATCCCGCAGTATTCCGCTGTTACATTGTTTTCGTGGTCGTGGCCGAAGCAGACCGCTTTCACATCCCTGCGCTCAACAAAAGCCCGGAACAGACCGCAGTTCATGTATTGGCAGCTCACCGGTTCGCCCAATACGCCCGAAAAATGCGTTTGGGCACGGTTCTTTTCTGCCCAGGCAAGCTCCTGCAGCGGCACATGCATTACCGCCATGGCCGGGATTTTTCTGCCC
>JAZUJI010000125.1:0-15151 GCA_045642685.1 Acutalibacteraceae bacterium
AAGACCGCTTGGCCTCCGACTTCCGGTAAAAAAGATCTGCGGTGTATCGCTGCAAAGCAGGTTATAGTTTGCTGATTTACAAAACTCGATCGCCGCTCGTGCGCCGAGGTATGAGCCGCCGATTCCGATAACGATGAGCACATCAGAATCCTTTCGGATTTTTTCGGCTGATTCTTTGATCGCCGCAAACTCATTTTTGTCGTAATTTACCGGCAAATCGACCCAACCGAGGAAGTCACTTCCGGCTCCGGTGCGGGAAGTGAGAAGCTCGTGTGCAATATTGACCTGTTCCTGAATTGCTTTCAGATCCTGCTCGGGAACAGATGCGTAGGACCCGTTAAATTTGATTGACATTTTTGATTCGTTTTGCGGATTTTTCGGGTTATTCCGCAAGCTCCTTTGCTTGAACGCTTATTAAACATATTGTAACCGATTCGCCTTTGCTTTGCAAGCGAAAATCCCGAAAAAATCTAACAAATTTGATAAATTTCCGTCGATTTTATACGATTTCCTTATCAAAATAAGTAAAGGAGCACAAAAAACGCCGCATTACATCAGCGAAAGAGAGCCGCTCTACCCGGTGCGGCGAATTCAAAGCATACTCACACAGCTTCTCATCTCCGTTCAGAAGTGCCAGCGTCCCGATTTTCTGACCGGCTTCAACCGGTGCCTGTATGTCATCTGACAGTGATACAGAAAACTTCAAATCCTTCTTTTCCCCTTTTTTCAGCAGAACCGGAGAAAAGGACGGTACATCCGGCGTGATTTCATCTTCCACGCCGCCGTAAACGGGGATCGGTTTGAGTAAAGCCGCATCAAACTGCGGTGTGACCGTTTCATAGTTCGCAAAGCCCCAATTCAGCAATGTCTTTGCGCCTTCAAAACGGTCTTTGCTGGACGGACTGCCCATTACAACAGCAAGCAGATGTGTTTCACCCCGTTTTGCCGAAGCAGAAACACAGCAGCCCGCTTTGCTTGTCGTGCCGGTTTTTAATCCGGTACATCCGTCATAAAAACGAACCAGCTTGTTTGTGTTGACCAGCTCCGTTTTACCGTCACGCAGGGTATCCATCCAAACCGTTGAGTATTTTTGTATCAGCTCATGCTTGAGCAGTTCAACGGACATCAATGCAACATCGTAAGCACTCATCAAATGATTATCAGTCGTATCATCCAGTCCCGTGCAGTTTTCAAAGTGAGAATCCTTCATTCCCAACTGTTCTGCCCGTTCGTTGAGCATGGTGACAAGTGCCGATTCACTGCCGGCGATATGTTCACCAAGGGCTTCGCAGGCATCATTTGCGCTGAAAATAACGGCGGCTCGCAGCAGTTCGTCCACCGTCATCGTTTCCCCTTCCTTCAGCCAAATCTGTGAACCGCCCTTCGATGCGGCAGTTGCACTGGCCGTAACCGGGTCAGTCAGGTTGATTTTGCCGGAATCGATTGCTTCCATTACCAGCAGCAGCGGCATGATTTTTGTCATGGATGCAGGTGAATACCGCTCGTGTTCGTTTTGGGCGCACAGCACTTTACCGGTTGATACATCCACTAAAACAGCCGCTTTTGCGTTGATTTTTACCGGCGTGGAATCATGGGTATCCGCTGCCCGAACCGAGAAGCAAAGGCTCACAAAGAGCGTTGAAATAAGGAACAGGCTAAACAGCTGCTGACCGATCTTTTTCATATTCGCACTCCCTTTCTGGTTAGTAGATGAATATGATTCGTTTCAAAAAAAATGCAGCGGATCTGCGGAATATCTTCCCAAAAAAGTTGCACTGAGGAAGGAAGTGTAATATAATAAAACAAAATTAAGCGGGAGTCAAACTATGAAAGCAGCATTGCATACACTCGGATGTAAAGTCAATCAATACGAAACACAGGTCATCGGTGAGGCATTGGTAAAAGCAGGTCATACACTTGTTTCACCGAATGAAGATGCGGACATATATATTATCAATTCCTGCACGGTCACGGCAGAAAGCGACAAAAAAACAAGGCAGACCGTTCGGCACTATAAACGCCTGCATCCGAACGCTTTGGTGCTGCTGACCGGCTGTATGCCGCAGGCATACCCGCTGGCCGCCGCAGAGCTGCTTGAGGCAGATATCGTTACGGGGAATCGCTCCACCGATAAAATCGTTTCGCTGATCGAAGAATACTCGGCAAAAAAGCAGCGCATGGTGTGCATTGAACCGCACAAAAACGGTGATGCTTTTTTACCCTGCGCCATTACGGAATTTGAAGAGCGAACCAGAGCTGCCCTCAAAATTGAAGATGGCTGCAACCGGTTTTGTTCCTATTGTGTGATTCCCTATGCAAGAGGCCGGGTACGCTCCAAGCCTCTGAAGGATATCAGAAATGAAGCGGAAGCACTTGCCGCAAACGGTTTTCATGAAATTGTGCTGGTCGGCATCAATCTTTCCGCCTACGGTCTGGGAACCGATTTGACTATTTGCGATGCGATCGAAGCAGTGGCGCAGGTGAACGGAATCGAGCGCATCCGTTTAGGTTCACTGGAACCGGATCACCTGACTCCCGATCTTGTTCGGAAGATGGCAGAACAGCCGAAGCTTTGCCCGCAATTCCATATCTCACTCCAAAGCGGCTGTACCGCCACACTCAAGCGGATGAATCGCCATTATTCGGCAGAGGAATATGCCGGGCTTTGTGAAAATCTGCGTAAACAGTTCAAAGACTGCACCCTGACCACCGATATAATGGTCGGCTTCGCCGGTGAAACCGAAGAGGAATTTGAAGAATCTCTCTCTTTTGTGAAAAAAATCGGTTTTGAAAAGGTTCATGTATTCCCCTATTCACCAAGGAAAGGCACCCGCGCCGCCGAATTTGACGGACAAGTTGAAAAATCAGTCAAGGAGCAGCGCTCCCGCCAAATGATTGAAACAGCCGGGAAAATCCGGGAAGAATTTTTGAAAAAACAGATCGGAAAAACCGTTCGGATATTGGCGGAAACAATCGAAAAAGACGGAAGCGCAACCGGCTTCACAGCCAATTACACTCCCGTCCGAATTTCAAAAGGTGCGGTATGCGGCGAGTTTTATCAGGTAAAAATCACCGATGCAACTGAAAACGAATGTGTCGGCATTATTCTCTGACCGCATATTTTGCACGGAATTGCTCATAATTCCTGTTAAATATTTCACTGCCGTGTTTAATACTGTTAAGGTATTCGTGCATATCGAAACGGTCATTCGCTGTTTCGATCACACATACGGCAATATTTGAACAATGGTCGGAAATACGCTCAATATTTGTAACCAGATCATTGAACACAAAACCCTGTTCGATCGTACACTCTTTTATGCGCAGACGCTCAACGTGTTTATTTTTAAGCGTTGTTTTCAGGTCGTCAATAACCTGCTCCAACGGTTCGACCAAAGCTGCTTTTTCAATGTCATCATTGACAAAAGCGGCAAACGCTAAATCAGCCACCTCGACCGCAGCGGAAATCATGGTACTCATTTCTTTTTCGGCGGCACCTGAGAATTTCATCTTCTTATCTCTCAGCTCTTCCGCTGCTTCCAGAATATTTAATGCGTGGTCACTGATTCGCTCCAAATCTCCGATAACATGAAGCTGTTTGGACACTTCACGGCTGTCTTCATCGGACAGACTGCGCATACTCAGCTTCACTAAATAACTGCCGATGGTGTCTTCATACATATCTGCCGTTGATTCACCGTTACGAATGGACTCAGCCGTCTTATTGTCATAATGCTCCAGCATATTGAACGAATCTTTCAATGTGTGCAAGGTCAGCTCCGCCATGCTCAGGCTGACGGTTCGGCTCTGTTCCACAGCGACCGCAGGTGTGTTGAGCAGGCGCTCATCCAAAAGGTGCGATACCCCTTCGTTTTTGCCGTTGTCTTTGACAGTGAGGCACGCCAGCTTTTCAAGCAGATTGGTCAACGGCATCAGAAGTGCCAGAGCAAGCAGCTTGAACACGGTATGCACCACGGCGATACCCAGCGGATTGGCGGCTGTACCGAGGATCGGTATTTCAACCAAATGCTCGATCAAATAAAACACCGGCAGCAAAACAACCGTTGCGATCACATTGAAATAAAGATGCACAAAAGCGGCGCGCTTCGCATTTTTGGTTGCACCGGCAGAAGAAATCAATGCACTGATGCAGGTACCGATATTCTGACCCATGATGATCGGAACCGCAGTCATATAGGTGACGGAGCCGGTCATCGTCAATGCCTGCAAAATACCGACAGAGGCGGAAGAAGACTGAATAACGGCGGTAACCACCGCACCCATAATGACACCTAAAATCGGATTGGAAAACAGCGTCAATGACTTACGGAAGCCTTCCAGCTCCGCCAAAGGCTTCACGGCATCGGACATTGCCTCCATGCCGAACATCAGCACGGCAAAACCGAGCAGAACCGTTGCGGTATCTTTCTTCTTCGTGTTTTTTGAGAACATATAGATCAAAATACCGACAAAAGCGATGATCGGCATAAAGGTTGCCGGCTTGAAGATATTTACGATGAAGCTGTCGCCCTGAATACCGGTCAGACTCAAAATCCATGAGGTTACCGAAGTGCCGAGGTTGGCACCCATAATAACACCGATAGCCTGGCTGAGCTTCATGATGCCGGAATTGACAAAGCCGACCACCATAACGGTGGTTGCCGAGGATGACTGAATGATCGCCGTAATACCGAGACCGAGCAGAAACCCTTTGAATTTGTTTGAAGTCAAGCGACCGAGAATGCTTTTCAAGCTGCTTCCCGCACGCTTTTCCAAAGCATCGCCCATGACATTCATGCCAAACAGAAATAGCGCCAGACCGCCGATCAAGGTGATTAAGTTAAAAATCGACATAGATTTTCCTCTTTCGTTACTTTTTTCACTTACACTTGACAATATAATACATTTTTGAGGGATAAACAACAGTTTCTTGTAATATTTACGAATTTTTAATTGAATTTCGGGAGGACAGGATGGATTATTGTAAATTTGTTAATGTTTTTCAGGGCAGCGGTGAAACAAACATACCCAAGCCGCAGGGTATTTCCGCCAAATGGTTCTTCATTAAAGCCGGGTGCGGAAATACCACACCCGCTGCAACGCTTCCGTTCGGGCCGATGAGTGCTGCGCCGTATACAGGCGGATATCCGACAGGGAGCACCTCTCATTTTCCGAACTTCTTTGCACATCCGAAGCATTTCCGTGAGGACGGAATTCTCGGGTTCAGCCATCTTCACCACAGCGGAACAGGTGCGGTCGGCTACTATTATAATTATTGCCTGATTTCGCCGTATTACGGAGGAAGCTTGGTGCGGCAGAAAATTCTGAGCGAATCGGCACAGCCTGGATTCTATTCCTGTGAGCTTGACGGTATCACCTGTGAATTGACTGTTAACCGTCACACAGCGGTTCATCGCTATATTTTCCACAAAGACGGTGGAAAAATCAGCGTTGACTTTGCAAACATGGATTTGAATTACCCGGATTGCGAACTGAAAAAGGCGGAAATAAAAGAAATCACACAAAACGGGTCGGTTACTGCAGCACAAATTGTTGCCGAGGGCATCTCCCTGTATTTTGCCGTTGAGAGCGATTTACCGTGTGAGCTAACGGAAACCGGCGTTATATATTCGGTGGAAGAAAACCGGGCTGTTGAGTTAAAAGCTGCTGTATCGCTCACAAGCTGTAAAAAAGCACGCACCCGGTTACAGGACACAGGCAGTTTTGCCGATGTAAAGGATCAAGCCTATACGGCATGGAACCGGGAGCTTTCCAAAATACAAATTGAAACCGATGATGAAACGATTCGTGAGATTTTCTACTCGAACCTTTATCACTCTTTGGTGAAGCCGGCCGACTGGGACGGTGAAAGCTTTATTTACGATTCAGGCAAGGCGTTTTCCGCTGATTTCACTACCCTGTGGGATATGTACAAAACCCAGCTTCCGCTTTTGTTTCTGCTGAATAAAGAACAGGGCGAAAAAACGGCGGAAACCCTGTTGAGCTGCGGCGAAGCACTCGGACAAATCCCGAACAACATCGGTCTGTCTTCCCGCTACAAGCTTCATTCCGAGCAGGCAAGAATGTTGGCTGAATATGTGCTGCTGACCGCTTACCGATACGGGGTCAAGGTCGATGCCAAGCGGATGCTCCGCTGTATTGAAACCGATATTTTTGCCGAAAACAAGAGGGATTTTATTGAGGATGGTGTGTGCCGGTCGCACACATGGATGCTCGATATGGCAGACGGCTGCGGCTTAACGGCTCAGCTTGCCCGTGAATTGGGTGAAAATGAGCTTGCCAAACGCATTGATCCGTATGCCGAACAATGGAAAAAATGCTATTCCGCTGAAACCGGCTTGCTCAAAGAAGATTCTTCTTACTATGAGGGGACGCTATACAACTACTCATTCCGACCGATGCTGCATATGGATGAGCGCATTGAAATTGCCGGAGGAAAAGAAGCTTTTGTATCCCTGCTTGACGATTTTTTCGGTTACGGACTGCCCGATGTAAATTTGCCGACTGACCCGGATAATGAGCAGGCGGTCGAGGACGGTATCCGGCTCGGCCGCTTTGAAGGGTTTAACAATGAATCCGATACCGAAGCACCGTTTGCCTATATCTACGCCGACCGGCATGACCGCACCTGTGAGATAATCCGAAGCGGCATGAAGAATATGTTTTCCACCGGAAAAAGCGGTTTGCCCGGCAACAATGATACGGGTGCGCTGTCCTCATACTATGTCTTTATGGCTCTCGGCCTGTTTCCGGTCGCCGGTCAGGATTTCTTTTTCATTGCTTCTCCGTTTATCAGGCGTGCGGAAGTTGAATTATATAACGGAGCACATTTGATCATTACAACCGACACAGTCAGCGATAAAGCTATCTATGTCAAATCGGTTGAGTTTAACGGAACGCCTGTTACGGATTGGAGAATCCGGGCACAGGAGCTGCTTCAGGGCGGTATACTCTCTTTCAAAATGAGTGAAGAACCTTGAATATTATTGACAAGAAAAACGGCATTTGTTACAATTACAGTACATTAACAAGGAAAGAAGGGCAACCATGTCAAAAAAATATGATGCAATCGTCATAGGTGCCGGTAACGGCGGTCTGACCTGCGCCACGAAGCTTGCACTCAACGGAAAGAAAACCCTTTTACTGGAAAAGCACAATCTGCCCGGCGGTTTTGCAACCAGTTTTGTGCGCGGACGCTTTGAATTTGAGGCTTCACTCCATGAGCTTTGCGGAATCGGTCCGCTGGTGAACGATAACGGCAACCTTGCAAAGCTGTTCAAGGAGCTTGGTGTCTTTGACCGTGTAGACTGGATTTCTTTGCCGGACGCTTACCGCACGATGACGCTCGGCGACGGTGAAGAAAACTTTGATTACGATATGCCCATCGGCAAAGAAAATTTCATCAAAAAAGCCGAAGAATATGTTCCCGGCTCCCGTGCGGTCTGTGAAGAAATTTTTGATTTGATGGAACAGATCAATGACGGTGTTAATTTTATCAGCAATATTACGGATTTTAAGCCGGGCATGATAAAAGACATTTTCGACAAGTACCAAAACTTCCTCAATCTGGCAGGATATTCGGTGAATCAGGTTTTTGATGCGCTGGATGTGCCGAAGCCCATTCGGGATATTTTCGCCGGCTATTGGTGCTACCTCGGCGTGAACCTCGATGAACTGAATATGATTCATTATTTCACAATGCTGTACTCTTATCTGGTCGAGGGTGCCACGATCCCGAAAAGCCGCAGCCACGGCATCAGCAGTGCTCTGCTTGACCGTTTTGAAGAACTTGGCGGTGAAGCATGGATGAACACCAAGGTTGAAAAGATATTGGTCAAAAACAAAACCGCCTACGGTGTTCAGCTTGAAAACGGTGAAGAAATTCTCGCCGATTATGTGGTATGCAATGCATCGCCTTACACCGCTTTCAATAAACTGATTGACCGTAACGAAGTGCCGGAGCATCAGTTAAAGAACTATAACGCCAAAAAGCTTGCCGCCAAAGGCTTTGCCGTGTTCCTTGGTCTGGATAAATCCCCGGAAGAGCTCGGCATGAAGAATCACACCTATTTTATCTACGACACCGCTGATACAAAGCTGCAAAGCGATATGCTTCGCTCCCGCAGGACAAATGGTGTACAGGCTACCGTCAACCTGAACGCCGGTGACCCGGATTGCTCACCGAAGGGAACCACCATTCTTTATATGACCAGCCTGTTCCTCGGGGATACGGCATGGGACGATGTTACACCGTCCACCTACCACAAGGCAAAAAGAGAATTTGCCGATAAGATGATCGCTAATTTTGAGCGTGGTACGGGTATCAAAATCCGTGAACATATCGAAGAAATTGAAATTGCTGCGCCGATGACCTATGCACACTATACCGAGGCTCCGAACGGAACCATCTACGGCTATGATGCAGTCGGCACCAACAGCATTGTTCACCGTCTGATGACCATGGCAATGGGTGAAAAAATCAAAAATCTCTACTTTGCAGGCGGTTATACACAGCAGTGCATCGGTTTCTCGCCGTCTTACACAACCGGCGGTATAGCCGCACAGCAAATCCTTGATGATGCGAAAAAGGAGGCACAGGCATGAAACTCCATAAAAATGTCATCGTGAAATCCAAATCAAAAGACTTTCTGAATACGGCGGCTATGATTCCGCAGCGATTATCCGAAGTCGGTTCAACATCGGCAGCTCCCGCAGCTGCTCCCGATTCGTTCAATGTCAATACCGTTGCCAATGCACTTCATCCGAAAAAGCTGAGCCTGCGTATTCGTAAAATCGAAGAACACTCAGCCGATATGAAGAGCTATTATTTCACATGGGAAGGTCATGTTCCGACTCCCTATTTCCGTGCCGGTCAGTATCTGACGGTTCAGCTCAAGGTCGGCTCCTCGATTTTGACCAGACCTTATTCTCTCGCTTCCTCCCCTGCTTCCGCTTTGCACGGTGAATATCACATCATGGTCAAGCGTGTTCCGGACGGTTTTGCCTCCGGTTATATTCTGGATAACTGGCAGGTCGGTGACAGAATTACCGCTTTTGCACCGGAAGGCAACTTTGTTTATGAACCGCTGCGTGACGCAAAAACCGTTATCGGCCTTGCCGGAGGCAGCGGTATTACCCCGTTTCTCTCTTTTGCCAGAGCGATTGCGGACGGCACGGAGGATTTTAACCTGACGCTGCTCTACGGTGCACGCAATAAGAATGAAATTGTGTTCAAAGAGGAATTGGATACTATTGCAAAAACCTGTGATAAGGTTAAAGTAATTTATGTTCTCAGCGAAGCCAAAGGTACCACTGCCGGCTATGAAAAAGGCTTTATCGGTGCCGACTTGATTCAAAAATACGCTCCTGCCGATGAAGCTTACAGCGTATTTGTCTGCGGACCGGGTGCTATGTACCGCTTCCTCGGCGGTGAGCTTCCAAAGCTCGGTATTGCTGATAAATATATCCGCATGGAAATGTCGGCAGGTGCAAGAAAGCTCGCCGATGAGCCGGGTTACCCGACGGATATGCTCGGCAAATCGTTCCGTCTGACAGTCATTGACCGTGACGAAAAAACCGAAGCGGAATGTCAAGCGGAGGACAGTCTTCTTTGCGCTCTGGAAAAAGCAGGCATTGCTGTTCCTGCCCGCTGCCGCAGCGGTGAATGTGGCTTTTGCCGCAGCAAGCTGGTCAGCGGCGAGGTGTTCATTCCGCAGGGCGTAGATAAGCGGCGCATTGCCGATGCCCGGTTCGGTTACATTCATCCCTGCTGCACTTATCCGCTTGGTGACATCGTTATAAAAATCAACTGATTCTCTCCCCCAAACAGGTTTTCTGCTTGGGGGATTCTTTTGGGGGAACGATATGTATAAAATTTCCGTACCGATAACGACCTTTGTGCTGAAAACATACGGACCCGAAAAAGTCTTGGACGAACTGAAGCATCTGGACTGTGAACGGGTCTTTCTTTGTCCAAATTCCGCCGGTATTTTTAACGAAAAGCGTAAGGAAGAATTTGAGCTGCTGAAAAAATATTGCCGGTTCTTTCAAAAACACGGATTTGAAGTCGGTATGTGGATTTGGACTTACTATTTCAAAGGCGAATGTACCTATATGCGCCTGACTTCGCCGTTCGGTCAAAAATCCGCAACACAGATTTGCGCTACAGATTCCGAGTATCAAAAAATAATCGGAGCAATCTTACAGGACGGCGCTAAATGCGGATTCGATTTGATCATGTTTGATGATGATTTTCGCTACGGATTTCATGACATCGGCTTTGGCTGCTGTTGTGAAAACCATCTGCGTATGATTTCGGAAAGCCTCGGTGAATCGGTCAGCCTTGAAGCGATTAAGCCGTTTTTGCTCAGCGGCGGAAAAAACAAATATCGTGATGCTTTTGTACAGGCAAACGCACAAGCCTATGTGGATTTTGCAAAAGCAATGCGGAAGTATGTTGATGAGGTCAACCCCGATTTGCGCCTTGGTTTTTGCGCCTGTATCACCTCCTGGGATTTAGACGGTACAACGCCGGATCAGATTGCGAAGCTTTTAGCCGGTAAGAATCAGCCGTTTTACCGTTTGATCGGTGCGCCTTATTGGGGTGCGCAGCGGTGTTGGGGAACACGGTTGGCTGAAAACATTGAAATCGAGCGTCTGGAGGCTTCCGTACGAACCGATAAAGAAATTGAGATTTTTTCGGAAGGCGACACTTATCCGCGCCCTCGTTTTCGTGTGCCTGCATCCTACCTTGAGGGCTTTGATACTGCTCTGCGTGCGGCAGGATGTACGGACGGCATTTTGAAGTATGCGCTTGATTACACATCTGACCCCGCAGTCGAAACCGGGTACCGAAAGGCACATGAAAAAAGCCGGGATTTGTACATGAAAATCAATGAGGTATTCGGTGACAAAAAATCAGTCGGTGTCCGTGTTTGGAATAAGACAGCCAAATACGCCGATATGACCATACCGAAGAAAAAAGAAAACTCGTGCAGCATTGAAGATATGGCTTTTTCGCCTTCCGTCAAAATGCTCACTGCCTGTTCACTGCCGATTACTTACGGCGATGATTTTACCGCAGGAGTTGCTTTCGGCGAAGATGTGAAAGCAGTACCTGCCTCTTGCCTGAGCAGCGGACTGATTCTTGATTTGCGTGCCTGTGAAATCTTATCGGAGCAAGGCGTTGATGTCGGGCTGGAAAAAATCGGCGAATACCGAATGACGGAAACGGAACATTTTCTGAAGCCGAACAATTATGTGCATCTTGACGCAGACTCCGAATTTCGCACCGTAAAGCTCAAGCCGCAGTCTGCAGTGGAAAGTGAGTTCCTTTGCGACGGCGCCGCTTACCCTGCCTCCTACCGATATACCAACGCTGACGGTCAGCGTTTTTTTGTGCTTTGCTTTGATGCCTATTTCAATTCGGAATCCCTGTACCGCACTTATCCGAGAGCCAAACAGCTTGCTCTTGTGTGCGAGTGGCTGAGCAAAAGCAAAATACCTGCTGTTTGTTTCGGAAACCCCGACTTGTATATCCAGGTAAAACTGAACGGAAACCGTCTGGCGGTCGGTTTGTGGAATTTTTCCGCCGATGAGATCACGCAGCCGATTATCACCCTTTGCGGCACCGGCACGGTTACGAAAACCATTCACTGCACAGCAGAGAGTCGTGGAAAAGATGTGCTTTTATCGCCGCTTGCACCCTTTGCGTTCGCCGGTTTTGAAGTAAATTTGCACTAAATAACCGCAGCTCTTTCCGAAATCAGGTAGGAGGCTGCTCAACGAATAGCAGCCTCCTCTCGCACCACCCGTGCGTACCTTAGGTACACGGCAGTTCGATCATAAACAGAGAAAAGACTTGTACGCTTCGGATATGTCATAATATCCCCTGCGTGCAAGTCTTTCATTTATAAGAATGCAGAAGTATTCCGCTGCCCGCAATAGCCCAATTGATAATGGTCAATAAATACAAAAATGTCACCGAATCTATTGATTTTGATCTTATACTACCTTTCCGTATTTCAGCCTCATTAAAACTCTCTTTCGCTGTATGGCGATTTTCATCTTCAGATATTCTATCCATTCAAAATAATACCTGTAGCTTTGAGAGTATTTTTTTATCGTTTCGATGTTTATATCTCCATCGCTCATGACAAGACCGCCCGAATAAATGATATATCTGTCATTTTTCGATCCATTACTCCGGTAACTAAAATTCTTCCGTTTCTGAAAATGAATATATGCAAATTCTTCCTTCTCTATTTTTCCGTTTTCAAGATAAGCACGATAAACCTTGCCACATTCCCAGTAAAAAATCTGTTTCCGATGGTTTTTAGGCATCTCTCCATCCATACAGCAAAAGGTTGATAATTTGAAACGCTTATAATAAGGAGATATATCAGCAAACTCTTTTTTTAGAAAGATCGGTAATCTGTTTTTTAGAAAAATCTGCACATTTCCGTTTATTTCGTCAAATGCCAATGGCCTTGGCTGTGTATACACTTGTTTATAAGTTTCTCTTGCGCCGGGCAATCTATAACTGTCATTGACCCGTTCGGTATTTTTATAAAGCGAAAGATGACCAAGAAAAAAGAAACGGTCATATGCTGTTAAATTATTTTTGACGAAACAGGTTTCTAAATCGCCCCACAGAAGATCTAAATCGCAGTGTCCCCAATAATCATACCCCGCCAATTCACTTTTGAAAATTTTTCCATAGATCGGTTTATAATCACAACATTTATAAACTTCGTCCAATGCAGCCTTGAACCCCAGTTCTTCTTCAGCTCTCCTTTTTATCTCTGATAATGTACAATCATAAATTTTTACATTCTTCGGTAAAGGCGAATACTTACAGTCGCTGAAAATTAAAAAATCAATATTGGGATTCCATTCAGCAGATTTCAGCCAAAGAGCAAAATATGGCGGAAATTTGCCAAAGTAAACATTGACAATGCATATTTTGATATTCTTTCCCTTGATCTTTATCATGTGATAACTCCCATCCGAATTTGTCCGGCAAATCGTTCTTATTGAGCTTTGCGCCATTAACAGTAAACCAACAAAGAATAATCAGAAAAAACGCCCTTCGCTATGCTATTCGATAATTATACTTTCCCTGTTCCAATCTACACTATTCAAGCCGTAATACTGTGCAATGCTGATATGTTGAGGATCATTTATTTCTTTGCCTATATCAGTCCAGCTATATAGCGGTGCGTGTTTATTCAAGAGCGTAATATTCGATAATTCAAGATCGTAATTACCCTGCATTTTCTGCTCCTCTATATAAGCAACGCGCTCATTAACGCAATCCATATATTGTTCAGCGCTTTTCGCTGCCTTCAAATAACTTGTCAAAGCCCAAAGCATACAGAAAATTGCCGTAACAGATATAAGCTGTCTGTAAAGACCCTCAATTTCTCCCGTCCTGTAAAGAAGCATCCCAACAGCAATCGTCGTATATACTACTGCGGCAAACCACGCCCTTGGCGGAAAAAACGGAATTGCTACCATTACTCCCACGGAACCAACTGCTCCGAGAAAATATAAAAGCACCAAACCAAATGAAACTTTTTTCTTGTTTAATGCCAGTATGATTATAAAAATGACACCAATACCGATGAGTGGAACAAGAAAATATACAAAATTGGCCGGAATATTAATGATTCTTGCTAAAACTGAATTTCCGGTTTCTTCATTTTTGGTAATTCGCACGGAATTTGCGGGAGCCAGAAACATAAAAAGATACCCTGCCACCTCTCCGACCAGAGATGTAACAAACCACGGCTTGAATCTATAGTTTTTAGCGCAGCAATAAAGAATCATCAACACCGTTACGCCGATCAAAGCTGCGGCCATATTTTCGCTCGACATTCCCGCAGCAAAGCCAAGGAAAAGCAAAATTACCGTTTTCAGCGCTGTATGTCGGTCTTCACCGGTTTCGGCATAAAACCTGAAAAAAAGCAATAGTGACAGTCGAATGGTTGACATCCACAAATAATTGACACTTCCCAGAAGCCATACGGTTGTAAGTCCCCACTGAGGCGTAAATGCCCAAATTGAAAGATTTACAAAAAGATATACAATAGCACTGTGCCTTTTCGCTCTGCCGATGCAATGTGTGTAAATAATAAGCGTAAACAGCACATATATCAGTGAATTAAGCACATTAAACAGTGGCTTTTTATCAATCATTAAAATGGTTTGCACGATCGAATGCGTAATGATTCTGCCGTTCATTGTGTGGTAATGCGCTTTCATTGAAGTGATAATATCATCGAAAGTTTCTATAGGTTCCTCCGTGATTTTTCGTCCGTCATCGGCAAAAATGTAGTGATAGTCATAATCTTCCGCAACATAGGGTGTATTAGCATTCATCAGATACATCAGCAGAAAACTTGAGACGGCAATAATAAAAATCAATAGCAGATTTATCTTGTTGCTTCTCGAAACAGTTTCGGTCAAACTTTCAAATTTTCTATAAACAGTTAAAGAGTATCCCTTGATTCTTGCTTCTGCCCTTTCACAAAGCAAGTTCATTTTTTCCATAATGGTGCCTCCGTTTAACATCGCTGAGAATGTGTTTTTTCGTTGTTTTCTTTTGCTTCATCTTAAAACAGCTAAACTTATATGCATTGTATTTTATCGTATGTTTAGATACAAGTCAAGAATTCCCGACGGAAATCACAATAAAAAAGCGCAGCAATTACAGTGTGCACAGAACCAGTAAAAACGGACAATAGAAAAAAACACCCCTTATGGTAGAATGAAATTAGTCAACTACCGTAAGGGGGAATAATTATGGCAAGAGAATATAGGCATCTGAAAATGTAAGAAAAATAGATATTGGAACTGCGAGAACAAGGTTTAACGCAACGAGAAATAGCTTCAAAATTTGGAGTATCGTATGAGAAAATGCACGACTTTTTCAAAAGGTACAACAGAAGTCAGCGAAAATATGACAACAGTATCGTGGCCTACAAGACCGGTACAAAACAAAACATTAATCTTGTGTTATCAACAATCCGTGCAGCCAAGAGGAAGGAAAAGGTCACTGCAGAGTTGCAGCTCCACAGTGACCAAGGCTTTCAATACACATCGCATCCATATTTCAAGCTAACTAAAT